>NZ_JBIPMN010000066.1:0-12608 GCF_044369115.1 Vulcanococcus sp.
CGAGAGCTCGGCGATCGAGTTCCTGGCCAATGGTGAAGGTGCCTTCCACTTCCAGGAGCTGGCTCAGAACGCCGCCGGTGAGGGCATCGATCTCTCCGACTCCACCGATCTCGAGGAGTTCCAGCAGGACGTGATCGAAACCCTCGAAGACCTCTGCGGCTGAGGCTGGGCGCGGCGGAGGCCGAAGCCCCTGCCGCTGAAGTGGATCAAGCGCCGTAGAAGAAAGCGATCTCCTTGTCCTTCAGACCCTCCCAACCGGCGGCCTTGAGGCGCGCATCGAGGGTTTGCTGGTCGAAATGCTTGGAACCGGTTTTCACAATGCGGTTGCGCATTGATTTCTTCACGCCGCTGCGGGCGCGCTGGCTTTCCAGGTCCATCACCTCGTTGTAGAGGCTGAGCATCTCTGCAGGAATCGGGGTGCCATCGAGGTCGAGGCCTGCAGCGATGGCGTCGTCGACGCCGCCTGGTCCGGCAATGGCCATGCAGAGAAGGGGTTCAGGGCGAGCCGACCCTAGGGCCGGCCCCATCCAGAACGGTTCTCAGGCGGAGAAGTAGCGGGCCTGGCTGTGAAGGGCCACCAGGGCCGTGGTGCTCTGCTCGGGCTCGAGCTGATCGCTTTCATCCATCGACAAGCCGATCCGGTCGGTCTGCAGCCAGGTGAGCTGTTGACGGGAATCGGCCACGTTGGGGCAGGCGGGATAGCCAAAGGAATAGCGGCTGCCGCGGTAGCGCTGGGCGAGCACATCCCGCAGCGAGATCCCGGCGGGATCGGCGAAGCCGAGCTCGCTGCGGATGCGGGCGTGCACCCACTCCGCCAGGGCCTCCGCCATCTGCACCCCCAGGCCATGGAAATAGAGGTAGTCGCTGTACTGGTCGCCCTTGAACAGCTCCTGGGCGAAGGCCGTGGCCTTTTCACCCATGGTGACGGCCTGCATCGGCAGCACATCGGTGGGCTGGCCGCTGGCCAGGTCTTGATAGAAATCGGCGATGCAATAGCGGTTGCCGGAGCGTTGGCGCGGCAGGGCGAAACGGCCGAGCTCACGGCTGTTCTCTACGGGATGGCTCCGCTCTTCCGGATCAAACACCACCACGCTGTTACCCTCACGGCCGCAGGGGAAGTAGCCATAGGCAACCCGCGGTGTGAGCAGCTGCTCATCAAGGCAGCGTGCCATCCACTGCTGCAGCACCGGCTCTGCCTTCTCGGCGAGCATCGCCTCGTAGTCGTCGCGCGATTGCCCCTGAACCTTGCGCAGCTGCCACTGGCCGGCAAACAGCGCATTGCGATCCAGGTAGGCAAACACCTGCTCGAGCGGAATGTCGGCTTCGGTGAGCAGCTGGCTGCCCCAGAAGGGAGGCGTGAGCGCGGGCTCAGGGGGCACCGCCTCAGAGCGGTGGTCGTTGGGTTCGGCGGGAGCTGGGGCGGCCGCTTCGTTCGCAACTGCGCCCTCGGGAGCCGTTTCGGCGGCATCACCGGCCGGTTCACCCCCAACTTCAGCGTCCGTTGCCGCCTCGAGCCCCAGGCCCTCAGGAGCACCAGCGAGGAAGCCACGTCCGTTGTCCCACTGATCGGTATCGCGGGCCGCCACGTAGGCGTCCATGAAGCGCAGGTCAGCGAAGGCATCACGGCCGTAGATCACCTGGCCCTGGTACACCTCGCGGCAGTCTTTGTTCACGAACCGCGGGGTGAGAGCAGCGCCGCCGAGGATCACCGGCACGTCGATGCCCGCTTCGTTGAAGGCCGCCAGGTTGTCCTTCATGAAGGCTGTCGACTTCACCAGCAGGCCGCTCATGGCGATGCAGTCGGCGTTGTGCTTCTGCTGGGCCTCGATGATCGCCTCCACCGGCTGCTTGATGCCGAGGTTGATCACCTCGTAGCCGTTGTTGGTGAGAATGATGTCGACTAGGTTCTTGCCAATGTCGTGCACATCGCCCTTCACGGTGGCGATCAGGAACTTGGCCTTGGCGGAGCTCTCGCCCTCCACCTTGTCCATCAGCGGCTCGAGGAAGGCCACAGCCGATTTCATCGTTTCGGCGCTCTGCAGCACAAAGGGCAGCTGCATCTGGCCGGAGCCGAACAGCTCACCCACCACCTTCATGCCATCAAGGAGGTAAGTGTTGATGATCTCGAGGGGTTTGTAGGTGTCGAGGGCGATCTTGAGCGCGTCTTCCAGGCCGATGCGCTCGCCATCGATGATGTGCTGCTTGAGCCGCTCCTCGATTGGCAGGTCGGTGAGCTGAGGGCCTGAGGCGCGCGCTTCCTTGGCGCTCACCCCCTCGAACAGCTTGGTGAGTTCGGTGAGTGGGTCGTAGACGCAGACTCCGTTGTCGAAACGTCGGTTGTCATTGATCAGATCACGACACACCTGTTGATGTTCATCGCTGATCTTCACCAGCGGCAGGATCTTGGCCGGGCTCACGATCGCCGCATCCATGCCCGCCTCACAGCAGTCGTGCAGGAACACGGAATTGAGCACGATCCGCGCCGCCGGCGACAAACCAAAGCTCACGTTGCTGACGCCGAGCACCACGTGCACCCCCGGCAGGTTCTGGCGGATCATTCGGATCGCCTCCACGGTGGCCAGGCCGTTCTCGCGGTCTTCTTCGATGCCGGTGGAGATGGGCAGTGCGAGGGGGTCGTAGAAAATCTCGTGGGCGGGGATGCCGAATTCGAGAGCATCGCGGTAAGCACGCCGGGCGATGGCGAACTTGCGCTCCGCCGTGCGGGCCATGCCCTCTTCATCGATGGTGCCCACAACCACACCGGCGCCGTAATCGCGGGCTAGCTCCAGCACCTTGAAGAAGCGTTCGTCGCCGTCTTCGTAGTTGGTGGAGTTGAGGATGCACTTACCGCCAGCCATCTTGAGGCCGGCCTCCATCTTCTGCCACTCGGTGGAATCGAGCATCAGCGGCAGGTTCACGTTGGTGACCAGACGGCTCACCAACTCGCGCATGTCGCGCTCGCCGTCGCGCCCCACGTAGTCGACGTTCACATCGAGCACATGGGCGTTTTCCTTCACTTGGCCGCGAGCGACGGCCACCAGACCATCCCAATCTTCAACGGCGAGGAGGTCGCGCACCTTCTTGGAGCCGCTGGCGTTGAGGCGTTCGCCAATGATCAGGAAGGAGTTGTCCTGCAGGTAGGGCGTGGTGCCGTAGAGGGAGGCGGCCGCGGGCTCATAGGTGAGAGCCGGGCGCGGCTCATCGGCGCTTTGGCGCAGCTCGGGGGTGCGCACGTAGCGCGGGGCGGGTTGGAGCTCCGCCGCCAGCTCTGCCAGTGCGCCGATGTGGGCGGGGGTAGTGCCGCAGCAACCGCCGATCACCTGCACGCCGAGATCTTCGACGAAGTGCATCAGCTGCATCTTCATCTCCACCGGCGTGAGCCGGTAGTGGGCCACGCCACCGATGTTCTCCGGAAGACCGGCGTTGGGGATGCAGCTCACCACAAAGGGGCTGTGCTCGCTCAGGTAGCGCACGTGCTCCTTCATCTGCTCCGGGCCGGTGGCGCAGTTGAGTCCGAGCACATCGATCGGGAACGGCTCCAGGATCGCCACCACAGCGGCGATGTCGGAACCGACCAGCATCGTGCCGGTGGTTTCCATCGTCACACTCACCATCAGCGGCCGGCGCTGACCGGTTTTGGTGAACGCCTGCTCGATCCCCTGCAGCGCTGCCTTGATCTGCAGCACGTCTTGGCAGGTTTCAACAATGAACAGGTCCACATCGCCGGCGATCAGGCCTTCGGCCTGCTCAGCGAAGGCATCGCGGAGTTCATCAAAGCCGATATGCCCAAGGGTGGGCAGCTTGGTGGTAGGCCCCATCGAGCCGGCCACAAAGCGGGGCTTGTCTGGGGTGCTGTAGGCATCCGCCATCTCACGGGCCAGCTCAGCAGCGCGCTTGTTGATGGCGAAGGCCTGATCCTGCAGGTCGTATTCCGCCAGCACGGTGGAGGCCGCCCCGAAGGTGTCGGTCTCGATCACATCGCAGCCCACCTCGAGGAACTGCCGGTGCACGGCCTGCACCGCATCGGGGCGGGTGAACACCAGGTTCTCGTTGCAGCCCTCGAGGGCCGCGCCACCGAAATCCTCGGGGCCCAGATCCATCTGCTGCAGTGAGGTGCCTGTGGCGCCGTCAAACACCAGCACCGGATGCTCCGGGCTGTGGAGGCGCTCGAGGAAACCGATCCGTTGGGTGGACAGCATCAACCGTTCAGACGCACGCGGGTAACCCAGTGGTCGAAGGCCGGATCGCGGCCTTCAGTAATGGCGGTGAGGCGATCGCGGATGGCGTCCATCACGGGGCGATCGGCACTCAGGTCGGTGTTTTCGACGCGGCGCACCGGCGTGACCTTGGCGGCGGTGCCGCTGAGGAACACCTCATCGGCGATGAACAACTCGCTCTTGTCCACCGGGCGCTCCAGGGTTGGAATGCCCATCGTCTTAGCCAGTTCGAGCACGCTGGCGCGGGTGATGCCCTCGAGGATGTCCTGATCCACTCCAGGGGTGATCAGCACGCCATCGCGCACCACGAACAGGTTCATGCCACTGGCCTCGCTCACCTTGCCGCGGCTGTTGAGCAGCAGGGCTTCATCGAAGCCGCTCTTCACCGCTTCTGTTTTGGCCAGGGAGCTGGTGATGTAAGCGCCACTGATTTTGCCGCGCAGGGGCAGGGAGCGATCTTCCTGGCGGGTCCAGGAGCTGATGCGGCAGCTCACGCCCTCCGGGGAGAGGTAGTCACCCAGCTCGAGGCCGTAGATCAGAAAATCGGTCTCAATATTATGCAGACGCGGTGCAATACCCAGATCGCTGGTGTAAACGAAGGGCCGCAGATAAACGGGGCAGTTGGGTTTATTAGCCTGCAGGAATTGATGGATGGCGCTATGGATCGTGTCTTCGCTGAGCTCCGTGAGCAGCAGCCGGGCGCTCTGGCTTAACCGCCGAGCATGGCGATCGGCGCGGAACAGCAGGATCTCGTTGGCATCGACCGGGTTGGGAAGCGCCCGCATGCCACCAAACGCGCCGGTGCCGTAGTGAAGGGCGTGGGTCGCCACCGACAGCGTGGCCTCGGCAAAGGGAACGCACTTGCCACCGAACCAGGCGTAGGGCAGAAACTGATGCATGGGGTCGGTGGGGCGTGGCGGCCACAGCTGACTCTGATCCTCTCATCGGCGGGGTCCGGGCTGTGAGTCGCCAGGGCCCGACAAGATGGTGCGATGCATCGCCTCGCCGCCGTTCCAGGCAGCAGCAGCCCTGCCGATGGGGTGCTGTTCATCGAACAACCACCCGCAGCGGCGGTGTTGCTCACCAGCGCCGACACCGACCTCACTGCCCTGGCGGCTGGGGCCGGAGCGCAGCATTCGGGCGCTGAATTTGGCGGCGTTGCAGCACCCGGCGGTGCTCGATCACTACATCCGCACGACGCTTCAACCAACGGAGCTGGTTGTTGTGCGCCTGCTTGGTGGACGCGGCCACTGGAGCTATGGCCTCGAGCAGCTACGGCAATGGGCGGGGGCTCAGCACAGCCGCCATCTCCTGGTACTGGCCGGAACCGCCGACGAGGAACAAACCCTGGCGGAGCTAGGGACGGTGTCACCGCCGTTGGCCCTGGCCTGCAGCCGTTGTCTGCGCGAAGGCGGGCCCACCAACTGGCGGGAAGTGTTCACCAGCCTGAAGGGATTGCTGGATGGCATGGAGCCGCCCACACCAGAACTGCAGCCCCTGGCCGATCCCCAACCCCATGACTGGCGCGCAGAGCCCGGCCCCCGTGTGGGGGTGGTGCTGTACCGAGCTCTGCTCCAGGCAGGTGACCTCTCATTGGCGGAGAGCTTGCTTGCGGCCCTGCGCGCCGCTGGCCTCGCGCCACGCGCCCTTTGGCTGAGCAGCTTGCGGGATCCGGCGGTGCAGCAGGGCGTGGCGGATCTGTTGCACCGGGAGCAGGTACAGGCGGTGCTGTGCACCACCTCCTTTGCCTCCGTGCAACTGAGTGAGGCGGGCCTTGGCGCTCCCCTTTGGGATCAGCTGGCGGTCCCCGTGCTGCAGCTGCTCTGCAGCACCCAGAGCGAAGCCAGCTGGCGGGAGAGCTCGGTGGGATTAGCGCCCTTGGATCTCACCCTCCAGATCGCCCTGCCGGAACTCGACGGCCGCATCACCACCCGGGTGGGCGCCTTCAAGGAGGGGGACGTGGCTGATCCACGCCTGTCCACTGCGCTGCAGCGCTACCAGCCCCACCCCGAGCGGCTGGCCTGGGTGGCTGAGCTGCTGAGGCGCTGGTGCGAGCTGCGCAGCACGCCTGCTGCTGAGCGGCGTTTGGCGTTGGTGTTAGCGAACTACCCCACCCGCAACGCCCGTCTGGCCAATGGCGTGGGGCTCGACACACCAGCCAGCGCCGCTGCCATGTTGCATTGGCTGGCTGAGGCTGGCTACGCGCTCGGCTCGCAGGAGCTGCCTGTCGATGGCGATGCCCTGATTCAGCGGCTGCTCGCGGGCCGCACCAATGACCCAGAGAGTCTGCACAAGCCCGCCCTCGCTCATGTGCCCTTGGCCAGCTACGAAGCCTGGTACAGCCAGTTGCCGGTGGAGGGGCGCGAGAAGCTGGAGCAGCGCTGGGGAAGTCCGGCGCAGGATCCGCTCCTAGAAGTGCAGGGTTTCCCGATCCAGGCGCTGCGCTTCGAAAACATCACGCTGTTGATCCAGCCGGAACGGGGCTACGACCGCGACCCGAGCCTCAGCTATCACTGCCCGGATCTACCGCCACCGCACCACTACCTGGCCCAGTACCTCTGGCTGCGCCAGGAAGCGGGGGTGCAGCTGATCTGCCATGTGGGCAAACACGGCAACCTCGAATGGCTTCCGGGCAAAGGCTTGGGGCTCTCCAGCAGCTGTTATCCCGAATGGGCTCTGGGGCCGATGCCGCACATCTATCCCTTCATCGTCAACGACCCCGGTGAGGGTTCGCAGGCCAAACGACGCGCCCAAGCCGTGATCCTCGATCACCTCACGCCACCGCTGGGCCGCGCCGGACTGCACGGCGATTTGCGGGATCTTGAGGCCCTGATCGACGAATACTGGGAAGCGGTTCAACTGGGCAGTGGCCGCAGTGATCAGCTTCGCCAGAGCGTGTTGGAGCGCCTGGCCGCGTTGGAGCTGCCGGATCTCCTCAGCGGCAACGCCAATGGCGATCCCCTCGATGCCGCCGATGGCTACTTGTGCGAACTCAAGGAAGCTCAGGTTCGCACCGGCTTGCACCGGTTCGGCAGCCTGCCGGAGGGTTCAGCCCTGGCCGAACTGCTCACTTGCCTTGCTCGGCCACCGCAACAGCAAGGGCTAGGCCTCACGCAGGCCTTGGCGCGCGACTTAGAGCTGGAGCTTGATCCTTGGAGTGATCCAGAGGAGCAGGTTCTCAGCTCGGCGGATCAACAGCGCTTGCTGGAGCTGGGCGCCGAGCAGCCGCGGCTGGTGGGAGATGCCGTCGCCTGGATCGAGGCCAAAGCCGAGCGGCTCTGTCAGGCCTTACTCGCGAACACAGGGGCCATACCGACCGCTGGGGAGCACACCAGCACAGTGCTGCAACGGCTGGCCTCTGGCTTGGTGCCCAACCTGCTGCATTGCGGCGCGGCCGAACGCCAGGCCTTTCTCACGGCTGTGGCCGGTGGGCGCATCGCCGCTGGCCCGTCGGGTGCACCGACGCGCGGTCGGCCGGATCTGCTGCCCACCGGGCGCAATTTCTACAGCGTGGATCTGCGGGCCCTACCGACGGAGGCGGCCTGGGATCTGGGCCGGCGCAGTGCCGAACTGCTGCTGGAGCAGCACTGGATGGAGGAAGGCGAACCGCTGCAACAGCTGGCCCTCTCGGTGTGGGGCACAAGCACCATGCGCAATGGCGGCGAAGATATTGCCCAGGCCCTGGCGCTGCTCGGGGTGCGGCCGATCTGGGATGGCCCCAGCCGGCGGCTGGTTGACCTGGAGCTGATCCCCTTGCCGGAATTGGGCCGTCCGCGCGTGGATGTGACCCTGCGCATTTCCGGATTGTTCCGCGATGCCTTCCCGCAACTGGTGGCCTGGGTGAACCGCGCCACGGCCATGGTGGCGGAGGCGGATGAAAGTGATGCCGACAATCCGCTCGCGGCAGCGGCACGGCGCGATGGCCATGCCTGGCGGGTGTACGGCTCGGCGCCGGGGGCCTACGGAGCGGGCCTGCAGGGGCTGATCGACAGCGGCGAATGGGAGGAACGGGCCGATCTGGCGGCGGCGTACCTGAACTGGAGCAGTTGGCGCTACGAGGGCCTCGGCGGCAGTGATGGCTCAGGCGGCCGGCTGGTGGTGCAAGCCGATCGGGAAGGGCTGGAAGCGCGGCTGCGCGGGGTGCAGGTGGTGCTGCATAACCAGGACAACCGCGAACACGACATCTTCGATTCTGACGACTACTACCAGTTCCAGGGAGGCCTGGCGGCGGCCGTGGAGGCGGTGTCGGGCCAGGCACCGCAGTTGTGGTTTGGCGATCACTCCCGCCAGCAACGGCCACGGGTGCATCGGCTGGAGCGTGAGTTCGACAAGGTGTTGCGCTCGCGCGTGCTCAACCCCCGCTGGATCGAGGGGATGCAGCAACACGGCTACAAGGGCGGCTTCGAGATGGCCGCGAGCCTCGATTACCTATTCGCTTACGACGCCAGCACCGGACGCGTACCCGATTGGAGTTATGGGGCCATCGCCCAACAGTGGCTGGCGAATGAGCAGGTGCTGCAGTTTCTGCGCCGGGCCAACCCCTGGGCCCTGCGCGACATGGCCGAGCGGCTGCTAGAGGCCCACAACCGCGGCCTCTGGAGCGGCGCAGAAAAGCATCAGCTGGAGCAGTTGCGCCAGCTGGTGCTTGAAGCGGAACAGCTTGTGGAGGGGTAACAAACCGAGAGTGGCCTGAACGGGCCGCCGAATCAGAGGTCCTTCACCCAGCCCTTAAAGGCGCCGATGTCGCCGGGCTTGCTCGGCTGTTGGCTCGTGATCTGGGGCTGAGCTTCTGTGGGGGACTGCAGCTTGGCGTTGGCCTGGCCAGGGGTGTTCACGCCAACGGCAGAACCCTTCATGCGCTGGTCGAGCTCGGCTTTGCTCATGGGCTCAGCGAAGGTTTTCTTCACCGGTTTGGGAATGCCACCGGTGAGGTTGATCTCTTCCTGCTTGTCCTCCACACCACCGAGGCCGGGAGTGGCTTTCTCGCGACGCATTTCCATCGAGGCCACTTCCTCCACCAGCTCCTTATCGCCTGGGCTGCTGGCGGTACCGGGGAAGGTGTGACGGATGGTGTTCGAGCGACGCATGAACTCCACATTGCCCATGCTGCTGGAGGCATCGGCATCCAGAAAGAAGGCTTCCTCTTGCTTCTTGGCGGGCTTCGCTGCGCCGGTGACGCTCACCGACTTGTTGCCACCGAGCAGACGATCAAACAGGCCCATCGGCAGGGGATGAATGCTCCGGGAACCCTAGCGGCCACGGAGCTCGAGGCCATGGGTATCGGTACCGCAACTTCGCAGAAGTGCGTGATCCTCCAAGAGGCGTGCAATGGCGTCGCACACGACTGGCGTGGGCTGCCAACGGGGCTGCATGGCGTAGTCGTAGTAAGCCTCGCCGCCATCAAAACCGAGCGCAGCGGCAGCAGGGATCAAGCGCTGAAAGCTGAGCCGGTAGCGGCCGGGATGGGCCAGCAACGCCAGGCCTCCGGCCGCGTGAATGCGATTCAGCACCGAAGCGGCCTGGAGCTCTTCGCCAATTGGGGCCTGGCCCTGCCGGTAGGGCTCGAGGGCCTCATGGCCGGGTTCAAACCCAAGGGCTAGCACATGAACCAAGCAGCTCTCCAGGAGGCAACTGATCTCCACGCCGCTCCAGAGGGTGGGCACAGCCGATCCCTGCTCGGCCCGGCTGGCGAACCATTGCTGCAGGGGCGCGAAAGCCAAGGTGCTGTGGTGATCTGTCACCGCCAGGTGCTCAAGCCCCAAGGCCAAGGCCTGCTGGCCTAACTGCTCCGGCCTGAGGCTGCCATCGCTGTGGATGGTATGGCAGTGAAAGTTGAGCCGGCCGGGGCAGCTGCTGGCCTCCACCTGCTCCAGAACGGCACGCAGAGGATGGCTGGCCATGGGCTCAGGCGGCTGCGGCCGCTTCACGTTCAGCCCGCAGACGCCGCCAGCGCGCATAGAACTGAATCGAAGCGGCCATGAACACCACCAACGCCACGATGAACCAGGTGGCAGCCCCCGTGGGGAACTGGTTCTTGAACACCACCAGCATCACCACAATCACCAGCAGCAAGGTGGGCAGCTCATTGAGCGCCCGCAACTGCTTGGGGCTCCATCCGCAGTTGCCGTTCTGCAGCTGACCCATCAGCCGATAGCAAAAGGCGTGATACGCCAACAGGGCCGCAACGAAGGCCAGCTTGGCGTGCATCCATCCCTGGTGCAGCCAAGCCGGATTGCTCACCAACAGGCCGATGGCCATAGACACGGCCACTGCCATGCCGGGGGTGGTGATGATGTTGGCCAGGCGCTTTTCCATCAGCGCGTACTGGGCCTGAAACGGAGCCCGCAGGGCCGGCTCCAGCTCTTCGGCCTCGCGGTGATAGATGAACAGCCGCACGAGATAGAACAACCCGGCAAACCACACCACCACCCCCACGATGTGGAGGGTTTTGAACCAGAGATAGGCCTCAGGCGGAAGGGCTGCCAGGGGGGCGATCACAGACCGGTACCGAACAGACCATCAAGGTAAAGCTCGCGCACCTCAGGCCGGGCACCGCCCTGCTGCACCAGGAACTGAGCCAGGGCGGTCTGCAGCAGTCGGGCTTGATCGAGCCCAGGACGTTGTGCCACGTAACCCTCAACAGCCCGGGCCAGATCCACAGGCAGCTCCACGTCGAGGGCGTGCACCTCGACGGCTTGAGCACTAGTGGTGGTGGCGCCTTGGCTCATGAACCCAGATCTGGTGGATGCCAAGGATCCGTTGGCCGGCAGCGCCTGTCAAGCAAGCGTTGCAACCATTTGACGGCGATGCTGCTGGGCCGCCTCGCGGATCTGCTCCAGTTCCTCCTCAGGCAGCTTCTCCAGCTGCTTCATCACCAGCCCCATGCGCGGGTTGCGGCGCAGGCATTCGGCGTGGCGAGCGAGGAAATCCCAGTAGAGGCTGTTGAACGGGCAGGCCTTCGGGCCGGTGCGCTGTTTCACGTCGAAGCGGCAGCCCTTGCAATAGGTGCTCATCCGCTTGATGTAGTTGCCGCTGGCGGCGTAGGGCTTGCTGGCCAGGCGGCCGCCATCGGCGAATAACCCCATGCCGATCACGTTGGTCTGCATCACCCAGTCGTGGCCGTCGATGAACATGCGGTGGAACCAGGTGGTGAGGGCCTGGGGATCCAGCCCGGCGATCAGGCCGTAATTGGCGAGCACCATCAGGCGCTGGATGTGGTGGGCGTAGCCATTGCTGCGCAGCTCCGCCAGCACGCTGTCGAGGCAGTTCAGGCCGCTGCCGCCCAGCTGCTCGAAGCTCGGCGGCAGCGGCTGCTCCGCTGCGAAGTGGTTGAGGGCCGGGTAGTTGGCTCCGAACCAGTGGTATAAGCCGTGGGTGTACTCCCTCCAGCCAAGGATCTGGCGGATCACGCCTTCCAGGCCCGCCAGCGGCACCTGCTGCTCAAGCCCCGCCTGCTCCAGGCGGCGGATCACCTCCAGCGGATGCAGCAGCCCCAGGTTCAGGTAGGGCGAGAGCAGCGCATGCCAGAGGGTGGGCTCACCGTTCACCATCGCGTCTTGATAAGGGCCGAAGCCATCCAGGCGAGTGGCGATGAAGTGCTCCAGCACCGCCAGCGCTTGTTCGCGGTTCACGGCCCAGCGGAAGGGTTCCAAATCACCCGGCAAGGGTGGCAACGCCGCCTCAGCCCGCTCCTGATCGATTCTCTGCAGCTTGGCGATCACCGCCTGGGTGCTCGCATCCGGCTCGAACCAGAGCGGAGGCGGCCCCTGCAGGCCCTTCGGTGGCGGTTTGCGGTTCTCCGCATCGAAGTTCCATTGCCCGCCCAGCGGCTGAGCGGCCTTGCCCTCCCCCTCCATCAGCACGCCGAAGCGGCGGCGCCCTTCCCGATAGAACAGTTCCAGTCGCAGCTGCTTGTAGCCCTGAGCCCAGGCCACGAACTCCTCGCGGCTCCAGAGGAAGGCATTGCTGGTGATCCACCGCAGCCGCACAGGGAGCTGCAACGCCTCGATCGCCTGACGGAAGCCGCGATCGGCCGGCTCCATCACGCGCAGCTCACGGATCCCCGCAGTGGAGATCCAGTCACGCACCGCCGCGCCAAAGCTCTCGCTCTCCACGTGGTCCACCGCCCAGCCGGCGGCGCTCAGCTCTTCAGCGAAGTGGCGCATGGCGCTCCACACCAACACCAGCTTCTGGCGGTGATAAGCGCGGCGCTGCAACACCGAGGTGCTTTCAACCAGGAGCACCCGAGCAGCCGAGGGATCCACACCAGCCAGAGCGCTCTGAGCCGCGTTCAACTGATCCCCGAGCACCCAGATGCCAACGGTCATGCCGGTGCCTCACCAGCGAGACGGCAGGCCTTACGGGCCACTGCTGCGGCATAACCCCGCTCCA
>NZ_JBIPMN010000067.1:0-12556 GCF_044369115.1 Vulcanococcus sp.
CTGCACGCGGCCGGTCACACAGGCGCGGCTGATGGGCAGGTCGGTGCTGCCTTCCAGGCCCTTCACGGTGAACACGTTGGTTTCGCCGGCCAGCTTCAGCGCTGCCCAGGCCCGGGCTTCGGTGGGGGGGTGCACGAAGCCGCTCACCAGCAGGTGGGGGCCGTGGTGGGCCGTCCACATCAGTTCGAGGCTGGCCAGAGGCGGCCGTTTGCCGATCTCATCGCGGTAGGGGATCAGCTGTTCCGCGGCGGGGAAGTGATCGGGCTGATGCAGCAGGGCCAGATTGCAGCGATCCAGGCTGCTCTGCAGCCATTCCAGGCTGCGGCCGGTGAGCACCAAGCCCAGGCTGGAGAACAGTTCGGCGCCTGTCACGCCGTATTTCACCGGCATGCGGCCGGCGCCTTGCAGCAACACCGGGATGTTGGCTGCAGCCAGCACCAGGGCGGTGAGCGGATAGATCGGTGCGGTGCGGCTACGCCCGTCGAAGGGCATGCCGAAGCAGAGGGCGGGTGTGCGGCTGCTGAGCACCGGCCCGCGGCGCCGGTACACATCCAGCATCCCCGTGAGTTCCTGGGGTTCGGGCCGGCGGATGCGATGGGCGATCAGAAAGGCGCCGATCTGGGCCGGCGTGGCGATGCCATCGAGCATCAGCTCCATCGCTTCGGCGGCTTCCTCGCGGCTGAGGCCGCTGCTGGTGTGTTCGCCGCTGCCCACCTTGCCCAGGTAAGTGCGAAAGCGGGCGCGTTGCTCGCTCACCGCTTCTGCTGGTCTGGATTGCGCTGCCCCTGGCTGTGTGGAGAGGGTCGCCACCATGCAGCCCGACGGGCGTAACGCGTCTCAATTCTGAATCACCGCTGGACGGCTCAGTGCTGTAGCCGCAGCACCTCGGGCTGGTAGCAAGCGCTGCTTTTGCGGAGGCTGCAGCCGCGGAGGGTGGCGCTGTTGCTGCTGTTTCGACGCCCATGGCTTCCGCGTCTTCCCTCACCGCCACCTTGATGGCCGCCAAGCGCGCCAAGGGTCTGAGCTTTGCGGATCTGGAGCAGGCGATGGGCCGCGATGAGGTGTGGATCGCTTCGCTTTTCTATGGCCAGTCCACGGCGTCGCCCGAGGAGGCCAGGCAGCTCAGCGATCTCCTGGAGCTTGATTCCTCCAGCTGCGAGGCGCTGCAGGCCTACCCCACCAAAGGCTGCCTGGATCCGGTGATTCCCACCGACCCCTTGATTTATCGCTTTTACGAAATCATCCAGGTGTATGGGATGGCCCTCAAGGATGTGATCCAGGAGAAGTTCGGCGACGGGATCATGAGCGCCATTGATTTCAGCCTCGATGTGGACAAGGTGGCTGACCCTGCCGGGGATCGGGTGAAGGTGACCCTGTGCGGCAAATTTCTCGCCTACAAGAAGTGGTGAGCGCCTGGCGCTGACGCCCAGGAACGTTCGTTTGGTAACGATGGCGACACTGATCGGTGCTGCCGGTTGAGCACCCTGTGCCCTCCCTGCGATGTTGCTGCAGCCATGGCCGCCACGTTGAGCAAGATCGAGCAGGCCAAGGCGGAGCTCTGCGGTCTGGAGTTGGCGCCACGCCTGGGCGAACTGGCGGCTCAGGGTTGGGACAACCTCGATGAGGCCACCCTCACCATCCGCCTCAAGTGGCTCGGGATCTTCTTCCGGCCGGTGACGCCTGGGCGGTTCATGCTGCGGCTGCGCCTGCCCAATGGCGTGATCAGCGCCGATCAGCTGGAGGTGCTCGCCGATGCGGTGGATCGTTGCGGCGAGCATGGCTCCGCCGACATCACCACCCGCCAGAACCTGCAGCTGCGCGGCCTGCTGCTGGAAGACATGGCGCCGCTGCTGGAGGCGATGGAGGCCGTGGGGCTCACCAGCCGCCAATCCGGTCACGACAACCCCCGCAACATCACCGGCAATCCACTGGCCGGAATCGATCCCGAGGAGCTGGTGGATACGCGGCCGCTGGTGGAGGCGATCCAGCAGCGCCTCCTGGCCGGCGATGCTCCGCGCAACCTGCCCCGCAAGTTCAACATCGCTGTTGGCGGCGCCCCCGACAGCTTCCTGCTGCACAACGATCTGGCCTTCCTGCCGGCGGATCACAACGGTGAGCTCGGCTTCACTGTGATGGTGGGCGGTTTCTTCTCCGCCCAGCGCAATGAGCTGGCCATCCCCCTGGGGCTCTGGCTGCGCGGCGATCAGCTGGCCAACTACAGCCTGGCCACCCTGCGGCACTTCGAGCGTTGCGGCAATCGCCAGGCCCGCAACAGGAGCCGCCTGATGTATCTGGTGGATGAGCTGGGCCTCGAGGGCTATCGCGAGGCGGTGCTCGAGGAGTTCAGCGCCCTTGGCGGCGAGGCCGCTCACCACACCGGCGAGCACCACGTGAACCGTGCCCCCCGCGCCGCACTGGGGGTGAACCCTCAGAAGCAGGAGGGGCTGAGCTGGGTGGGGCTGAGCGTGCCGGTGGGCCGCCTCGATGCGGCATCGATGGCCGAGCTGGCTGCGCTGGCGCGCCGCTACGGCAGCGGTGAACTGCGCTTCACCGAGGCCCAGAACGCGTTGATCGTGAATGTGCCGGTGGATCACGTGGAGGCCCTGTTGGCGGAGCCTTTGCTGCAGCGCTTCAAGAGCGAACCCGGCGCCCTGATGGCTGAGGCGGTGAGCTGCACCGGCAACCGCTACTGCAGCTTTGCCCTGATCCCCACCAAAACCACCGCCCAGGCGGTGGTGGAGGAGCTGGAGCAGCGCCTGGAGCTGCCCCATGCGGTGCGCAGCCACTGGACCGGTTGCCCCAATGCCTGCGGCCAGCCCTATATGGGTGAGATCGGTCTGATGGGCGCCAAGGCCCGCCATGAGGGCCAGATGGTGGAAGCGGTGAAGATCTTCCTCGGCGGCGACATGGGCGCCGATCCCAAGCTGGCCGAACTGCACGACAAGGGCGTGCCCCTCGCCCTGCTGCCGGATGTGCTCGAGCAGCTGCTGGTGGAGCGCTTCGGGGCGCGGCGCCGCGCCGCGGCCTGAAGCTGTGCTGACCCCAGACCTGTCAGGGTGGAGACCACGGTGATCTCTGCGCCTTTGGAGCTGAGCGATTCCACGGATCGCTGGCAGCAACTTCAGCTGTTGCGGCGCGGCCGTGCGCCCGTGCAGCCCTGGCTGCAGCAGCTTGAGCGGTTCGGTAGCCCGGCTTCGATTGAGGTGCTGGCCGCACTGATCGGTCAGCTGGATCGCGCCGGTGTGGAGCAGCTCCTCAGTGGACCCGTGGGCCGCGATGCCGTCACTTTGCGGGAGGCGGCCCGCCGGGAGTTGCCCCTGCTGGCCGGAGCGGCCGAGGTGAAGCAGGCCTGGCTGGAGCCGCTTCTGGCCCAGCCGCCCTCGCTGCTCTGGCTGGAGATCCTCGGCCACTTCCGCGACGTGCGGGTTGCTGCCCGTTTGCGCCTGGCGCTGGAGGCTCTCGATCCCGCTGATCCCCGTCAGGCGGATGCGGTGAGGCTGTTGCCCCTGCTCGGTCAACAGCGCCAACCAGACGATGCGGCGCTGCTGCTGCGGCTGGCCCAGGCGCCCCTGCCCACGGCTTGGCGCCATGCGGCGCTGGAAGGGTTGGCGGTGGGGCTGTCAGCCTGGCGGCTAGAGCCCCTGGCAGAGGGCTTGCAGCAGCTGAGCACGGATCTGGATCCGGGGTTGGCAGCCCAGGCGGTGGATCTCCTCGACCGGCTGCCCGATGGGCAGCAGCGGCTGCGGCAGCTGCAGGGCCAAGCCCTGGCGCCGAGTGTGGCCGAGCGTTGGCGCCGCCGGTTGCGGCGCACACCGCTGATTTTGGTGGTGCATGGCCGCCAGGGCGGTGTGATCCCGGAGGTGCTGAAGCAGCTGGCGGCTGAGCTGGAGCAGCGGCGTGGCGCGCCGGTGCTGCTGCAAGCCCTCACGGCCGCGCCACCCGAGGGCGATGGCCGCTTCTGGCTGGCGGCACAGCGCGCCGGTGGCATCCGTGTGGTGCCCCTGCTGCTGCTGCCTGGCGGTCACGTGCGCAGCGATGTGCCGGCTATTGCTGGCCAGTGGCGGCAACGCACCGCAGCGGCCCAGCAGCCAGTGCAGGTGCTGCTGCTGCCGTTTGTGGGAGCCTGGCCGCGCTGGCAGCGGCTGCTGGCGGAGCTCTGGGCGGAGCGGGCCGCTGGGCGGACCTTGGTGTGGCTGCATCACCCCCTGCAGGGGGCTCTCAGTGCCCGGTATCTGCGGCACCTGGCTGCGGTGGTGGGCTATCCCGGCATCGCTGCCGCCTACAGCGATCCCCACGCTGCTTTGGCTGCCCAGCCCCAGCCGCCGGCCCTGTTGGCTCCGCTCACCCTGGCCCCCAATCGGCTCAGCGAATCCCTCAACATGGACAAACACATGGCCTCGGTTGAGGTGCTGCCCCCGCTGCTGGATTGGCCTCCTGTGCGTGATCTTCTACTCGCCGAGCTGGAGGCTCTGCCATGAGCGACTCCGCTGCCGGCAAGGTGTATCTGGTGGGGGCGGGCCCAGGGGATCCCGATCTGCTCACGATCAAGGCCCATCGGCTGCTGAGCAGCTGCGATGCCCTGGTGTACGACTCGCTCGTGCCGCGCGAGGTGCTCGCCCTGGTGCCGAAAACGGCCGAACAACACTTCGTGGGCAAGCGGCGCGGCCATCACTCAGTGCCTCAGCCCAGCACCAATGCGGTGCTGGTGGAGCTGGCGGGCCGGCACCGCTGTGTGGTGCGGCTCAAGGGGGGTGATCCCTTCCTGTTCGGCCGCGGTGGTGAAGAGGCGGCGCATCTGGAGCGCCACGGCATCGCTGTGGAAGTGGTGCCGGGTGTCACGGCCGGGATCGCTGCGCCCGCCTATCTGGGAATCCCGGTGACCCACCGCCGCGCCGGCAGTTCGGTCACCTTCGTGACCGGGCATGAGGAGATTGATAAGGCTCGCCCCAGCGTGGATTGGCGGGCTTTAGCCCGCAGCAGCGACGGCCTGGTGATTTACATGGGACTGCACAACCTGCCCCACATCTGTGAGGAGTTGATCGCCGGTGGTTTGGCGGCCACCACCCCAGCCGCCGCGGTGCAGCAGGGCACCGTGCGCGGCCAGCGTGCGGTGATCGCCGACCTGCAGGGCTTGGCCGCGGCCGTGCGCCAGGCCGATCTCGCTTCCCCCTCGATCGTGGTGATCGGTGAAGTGGTGAATCAGCGGGTGGAGAGCTGCGCGCCGGAGCCGGCAGCGGTGGAGATGCCGATTCCGCTTAAGCAGGACTGAGGCTTGGCGCAGGCCGCTGTGCCCGGCGGTTGCGGTGCAGATGCAGCAGGCTCCAACGGCGTTGGCAAGCCTGGGTGGTGCGGTGGATCCAGGCCTCGTCTTCCGCGATCAGCGCGGGCCGGTCGCTGCTCTCGAGGCCGCTGTACATCAGGTGCACGATCCGCTCCGGATCGATCTCCAGGGCTGCCGCTTCCTGCCAGAGCCGCTCGCTGCCGGTGCGATCGGCCCGCTCGAACTGGGCCTCGATCAGCTGCTGCGCCAGCAGCAACACCAGCGCCTGCTGTTTGCGTGCACTGAACGCAGCGCTCGTCACCCCCGAGCGCCAGGCCTGATGGGTGCAGCTGCTGGCTGGAGCCGTCATCGCCATCGGCGCAAACACGTAGCCAATGCTACGAACGCCAAAACCACCTGAACCACTGGTCTATCGAACGGTTGATTACGTAGTGCTGCGAACGTTGAAGCGCCGGCTTGTGCGGTTCATTGGCCAATCACCCGCCCGCCGCTTCGTTCGCCATGTCAGCTCTTCCTCTGCAGCAGGAATCACTTCAGCGTGAAAGCCGATCTCAGGGGCTCGTTCCCTCGGAGCGGGCTCCGATGTTTGAGCTGATCCCCTACGAAAAGTTCCGCGATACCCCCGCGGTGCGCTTCTTCGATATCACCGTTGCCGAATCCAATGCCCGCGATCTGGTGATTCACTCCGGCCCCGCCGTGAGCCCGCCGGATGAGGAGAACACTGGTGCCTGGCAGTTCTATTTGCACCCCCACCAGGAAGACAATCTGCTGGCCCTGCACGGTGGTCGTACGTTCTATTTGGTGAATTTCGGCTGGAACTACCCCTATCACATTGTTCGCCTGGAAACTGGTGGCGACATCCTGCGCATTCCCCCTGGCACCTTCCACCGATCCGTGTCGGATCCCGATGGATCAGTGGTGCTCAATCAGGCCGTGCGCGAGGAGGGCGCCAGTGTGGTGCGCGAGTTTCGCGTGTACAACAGCCGTCTGATTCCGCGGCTGTTTGCTACCACCTTCAAGACAGCGCCTCTGCCCAAGCTGCACGGGGTGAGCTGGTAGCCCGCGGCTTCAGGCCTGCTCGCGGCGGCGGGGCAGGGGCACCACATCGCGCTGGTTGAAGCGCTCACACACGGCATAGGCAGCGGGCAGATTGGCGACCCGCTGCCAGGCCCCTTCCACCTCGGCGTGGTTCACCACGTAGCCACCGGCGCCGTCGCGCGCAATCCGGCATCCATCGCCTGTGAGCCCGACAAGGTGCAGCTGGCCGCCCATGGATCTGCGCTCCTGACTGATCTGTGCTGATCTGTTTCTACGTCTGCTGCAGGTGGGCTGGCATGTGTGTTTTTGCCCACGCAATCAATCTTGAGGCTTGGGAAAAAAAGCTGAATGCAGTGCTCGATTTCCTTCGGATTTCAGCGGTGTCAAAGGCGTAGATCCACTGTGCTGCAGTGCTCCCCAGCGCCGCGTAGGGGCATCGGCATGCCGCTGGGCGCAGGTTGCGCCGCGGCTGCCTCCTTCGCCACTTCGGTGAGCGGCTCAAAACCGCTGGACTCATGAACCAGCTGCCAGCGCGCGATGGGTTGACCGCCGCTGGCGTGATGCAGCTCCAGCTCCAACGGAACATCCACCGGCAGGCAGGGGTGCAGGCAGGGGAAGAGTGCTTCCTGGCGGAAGCGCACCGCCAGCGGTTGCTCCGGGTTGTGCGGCCACAGCAGCGGGCGGCCTTGCAGCACCAACGTGTAGGTCTCCCGGAAGTTGGCGTTGGCAATCAGCTCAACGCGCCGCAGCGAACTATCCACAAAGCGGCTGGTGGTGCCGCCCTCCACGGGTGTGTCGCAGAGCAGGGGCCAGGGTTCAAGGGCCTGGTGAATCCTCAGCTCAGCTTCACCCTGCCGCCAGTGCAGCAGCTCAGGGAATCGCCACTGCCAGATCGCCCGGAAGGGTTCGGGATTCAGTGGCAGCCCATCGGCGCTCAGGTCGGCCAGCACCAGCTCCAGATCTGCCCAGAGGGCGCTGGGCAGCATGGCTCGATCGTGCAGCTCCGTTCCCCAGCTGCGCAGTGCCGCGGGCCGGTGCTCTGGGTTCAGCAGCCGCACAGCCAGGGCGCGGAAGAGCAACGCCACAGCGCTGCTCCAGCGGTGATCCGGCAGGGATTCGAGGGCCCGGAACTCCAGCAGCCCCTGGCAGCCCGCCGTCCAGGCAGGGTTCCAGAACTTGTCGAGGCTGATCTCGCTGCGGTGGGTGTTGCCGCTGCGATCGGCGTGCAGGTGGCGCAGGGTTTCGCCGATGGCCACCCGTTGATCCCCGGCAGGCAGCCGCTCCAGGGCGGCATGGGCCAGCTGCAGATCGAGCAGGCTGGCGCTGCCTTCATCGGGCCGGGGCGCCTGGGAAGCAGGACCCACGCTGCGGCCGCTGAACAGATAGGCCAAGCAGGGGTGGTGCTGCCAGTAGCGCAGCAGCCCCACGAGCCAGCCGGGCCGCGTGAAGAACGGGTGTTCATCAAGGCTGGGCCCCCCAAGAAGCAGGTGGTTGCCGCCGCCGGTGCCCTCGGTGCGCTCCCCCTGTTGCTTCCAGCTGCGCAGCCCCACAGCCTCGCCGGCCTCCTCCAGCAGCTCGATCCAGCCGGCGTAGTCGTGCCAGCTGTGGCACACCGGCAAGTTCACCTCCAGCACGCCGGGATCGGCGGTGAGCCCGAGCACCTGCCAGTGCTCCATCGCATCCCAGGGCAGCACTCCGCTGAGCTCCGGTTCCTGCCACGCCTGGCTGTGGGCGGCGATGCTGTGCAGCAACAGCTCCAGGGGCTGGCGCTCCAGCGGCGGTAGGAACAGTGCCCAACCGTTGGGGTCGCGCTCCAGGGTGAGCACCTGCCGCAGCTCACCTTCGGGGAAGTGCTGCAGCGGTAGGCGCAGGCCGGCTGGGCCAGGCGCACCGCTCAGTTCCCGCAGCCCTTCCTCCAGCGGCCAAGCCAGCGAGCGCCATTGCCCCTGCTGGCAGGTGAGCGGGATGGCCCACATCTGCCGATCGGCTTGCAACGGATCCCGCAGGGGCAGGGCCTCAAGCCTGCAGCCCAGATCATGGCCGATCGCCGCCAGCAGGCCACGCAGCTCCGTGGCGTCGGGCACGTGGCTGGCGGGGGCGGCTCCTTCGGGCCGCAGCGGCACTAGGGGGGCGCCGTCTTTGGCGGTGATCAGCCGCAGCGCCCAGCGGGGGTTCACCTCGCCGTCGTACTGCTTGCCGGGGCAATAGAGCACGGTGCAGCCCGGCCAGGTGCGGCGCCTGATCTCCGCGGCCAGCCGCTGGGCGTAGCGGAGTTTGGTGGGGCCATCGGCGGCCACGCTCCACTCGGCGCCCTGCGGGTCATCTGGCACCAGCGTGGGTTCACCGCCCATGGTGAGCAGGATGCCGGCTTGCTGGAGCCGCTCTTCAACGGCGGCAGCCGTTCTGGCGTTGGGGCCCGAAGCGAAGGGTGCGGGGAGGTGCGCGGTGCTCACGGCCAACGGTGGCTGGCCCTGTCTTCGCGCGCTTGCGCCGATCCGGCAGCACCAACGGCTACCGCAACGCAGAACTCAAGATTTCTGCACTGATCTCCCATTCCAGTTCGCTCTCCACCCCGGGCGGACCGGAGAAGGTGCCGCTCACCGCGGCGGTGAGATCAGAGCGCGACGAGGTGGCCACCGGGATGTAGCGGTCGTCGACGGCGCCCATGCCGCTGGGGTCAAAGCCGCGCCAGCCGGCCCCCTGCAGATACACCTCGGCCCAGGCGTGCAGGTCGTAGCGCTCAGGTTTGGGTTCCACCAGGTGGTAGCCGCTCACAAAGCGGGCCGGCAGGCCCACGCTGCGGCAGCACTCAATCATCAGCATCGCTAAGTCGCGGCAGGATCCCACCCGTTCTTTGAGGGTGCGGCCGGCGGGCCAGGCGGGGCCTACGTGGCGTTGGGTGTATTTCACCCGGTCTTGAATCACTTCCACGAGCTGTTGCAGGAAGTTGAGGCTGCGGCCATCGCTGCCCATCAATGCTTCCTGGGCCACATCCACGGCGGCGGCGTCGTGCTGGCCATTGGGCAGCCAGCCCTGCAGGTTGCTGAGCAGGTCGGGATTGAGCTTGCCGATCTGCACCGGCAGTTGGGCCATTTGCTCATCCAGGCAGGCTTCCAGAAGTGGCGGGGTGAAGGTTTCCACCTCGCTGGTGGCAATCACCGTGAGCCGGTCGGTGTCTCCGAGGAAGCGGGCGCGGGCGATGGTGTCACCGCCGGCGGCCATCAGCTCATAGAGCTGGCTGGGATCTGGGGAAATCTCCAGGCGGTAGTCGATCAAGCGCTGAAAGCCATGGGGCCGTGGCCGCAGGCAGAAGCGATGCGGCCCCAGCAACACCGGCTTGGTGTAGCGGTAATCGAACCGATGGATCAGGCGGGCGCGCATGCCAGGTCGTGACTGGTGGCGGTGGCTGCTGGGGCCAGGCTCGGCAACACGAAGTAGCGCGCGTGGATCAGCTCATGAAGGTTATTGAGATCCTGCTGTAGCGCGTCGATCGCCTCATGCAGGCCACCGGCAATCAGTTCATCGATGCCGGTGTAACTCCAGCGGGCCCTGGTGAGGCCGCTCAGACATTCGAGTGCGTCAGGGTTGCCGGGCACCGGGCTAGCCGCCACCACCTGCAGGGTCTCGTGGATGCGCTCAAGGCAGTAGCGCACCGAGCGGGGGAAGCTGGGATCCAGCAGCAGGAACGCGGCCACGGCCCGCGGCGCAATCACCCCCTGCTGCGACTGGCGGAACATCTGATAGGCCCCCGCCGTGCGCAGCAGGGAGATCCACTGCAGTTCATCCAGCACACCGCCCACCTCCTCCGGGCTGGGCAGCAGCAGGAAGTACTTCACATCGAGGATGCGCGTGGTTTTGTCGGCGCGCTCGATCAACCGACCCAGACGGCTGAACTGCCAGGAGAGATCGCGGCTCAAGGTGGCATCGGTGATGCCATAGAAGAGCTGGCAGCCGCGGCGGATTTCGCGCAGTTGCTCCTGGGGCGGCTGGTGCCAGAAGCTGTCGCTCTCCAGCAGGGTCCAATACAGATCGTTGATCTGCTCCCACATCTCGGTGGTGATCACATCGCGGATCTGGCGGGCGTTCTCCCGGGCCAGGGCGATGCAGTTCACGATGCTGCTGGGGTTGGCCTCGGCCTTCACCAGAAACTCCACCACCTGCTCGGGGCCGCCGCCTGGGTAGAGCTGATCGAACAGGTCGCGATCACCGCTGGCATCGATCAGCGGCTGCCAGGGCTCGGCACTGCCCGGGGGGCAGTCGAGCGCCATGGCTTCGCTCACTTCTACGAAGCGCGAGAGGTTTTCGGCGCGCTCCACATAGCGATTGATCCAGTAGAGCGAATCGGCAACGCGGCTCAGCATGCACTTTCCTCCACGATCCAGGTGTCTTTGCAGCCGCCGCCCTGCGACGAATTCACCACCAGCGATCCGCGCTTGAGGGCCACGCGGGTGAGGCCGCCCGGGGTCACCCAGGCCTCTTTGCCGCGCAGCACATAGGGCCGCAGATCCACATGGCACGGATAGAGCTCCCCTTCACTGAGGGAGGGCACCGTGGAGAGCTCAAGCGTGGGCTGGGCAATGAAATTGCGCGGGTTGGCCTTGATCTTGTCGGCGAACTCGAGGATCTCTGCCTGGCTGGCGTGGGGGCCGATGAGCATGCCGTAGCCACCCGCTTCCGACACGGCTTTCACCACCAGCTCGTTGAGGTGAGCCAGCACGTAGGCCTGATCATCCGGCCGTGAACAGAGATAGGTGGGAACGTTTTCGATGATCGGCTCCTCGCCCAGGTAGTACCGCACCATCTCGGGCACGTAGGCGTAGATGAGCTTGTCGTCGGCCACGCCGGTGCCCGGTGCGTTGGCGATCGCCACGCGGCCCTGGGCATACACCTCCATCAGCCCCCGCACCCCGAGCATCGAATCGGAGCGGAATACGGCTGGATCGAGGAAGTCGTCGTCGATGCGGCGGTAGATCACATCCACCGGCTCAAGGCCCTGGGTGGTGCGCATCCACACCCGCCCGTCCTGACAGGCCAGATCGCGGCCCTCCACCAGGGCGATGCCCATCTGCTGGGCCAGGTAGCTGTGCTCGAAATAGGCGCTGTTGAACACCCCCGGCGTGAGCAGCACCACCCGGGGCGCTTCCGTCCACGGGGCCAGATCCCGCAGGGTCTGCAGCAGCTGGGAGGGATAGCTGTCGATCGGCTGCACGGTGCGGCCGCTGAACAGGCTCGGGAACATGCGCTTCATCACGCGCCGGTTCTCGAGGAAGTAAGCCACCCCCGAGGGGCAGCGCAGGTTGTCTTCGAGCACCCGCCAGGTGCCGGCGCCGTCGCGCACCAGATCCAGACCCGAAATGTGGCACCACTTGCCCAGGGGCGGCTTGAACCCCTGCATCTGGGGCCGCCAGCCCTGGGAGCTGAGCACATCGTCTCTGGGGATCACCCCGTCGGCCAGGATCGCCTGATCGCCGTAGACATCGGCCAGAAACAGGTCGATGGCTTCCAGTCGCTGGATGAGGCCGGCTTCCAGGCGCTGCCAGTCGGCCTGGCTGATCAGCCTGGGCAGGGGATCAAACGGCAGGATCCGTTCGACACCTTTGTTGCCCGAGTCGTTGAGCCGGAACGTGGCCCCCAGGCGCTTGAGCAGCACGCCCGCTGCGGCATGGTTGCGATTCAGCTCGTCGAGGCCCAGCTTGCCCAACGACGACAGCAGGGGTTGCAGGGCCGCCCTGGGCTGCTCGTGGCCGCTGAAATATTCGTCGTAGCCGCAATTGGGCCGGTAGTCGGTGAACATCGCTGCGGACCTCATCGCTGTTCGCGATCCTGCTGAGCAGCGTGGTCTTCCCTGGTGGTCGTTGTTACGAAACGGCCAATGAATGGTTTGTCAGGCTGCAGAAGCTCTGCACTCCCCAGGCCACGGACAGCTCCTGCTAAGGCGTGGCCAGGATTCGGTGCATATCAGTGCCGTCGGGTCGAACGCCATACAGGTCGTAGTTGCCTTCGTGGTTGCTCGCGAAGGCGATCCAGCGTCCGTCTGGCGACCAGGCGGGTGTGACCGCGCCCCGCATCTCCGGAAAAATCTTGCCCGGTGAGAACAGTGGTGCTGTTGAGGGAATCTTGGTGATGACCTTCTGGTTGCGACCATCGGCATCCATCACCACGATCTGTCCCACCCCGTCGGTCACCGTTTGGGTCACGATCCTGCGTCCATCGGGTGACCACCCTCTGCTTTCGCGG
>NZ_JBIPMN010000068.1:0-12537 GCF_044369115.1 Vulcanococcus sp.
TTGAGGAGGGAAATGCGGGTGTTGGCTGATGGCACGATCGGCGACAGGGCATAGCCCGAACCCAGGAGTGCCAGCTGGTGCCATAGGGGCTTGTCAGGTAGGCGGATCAATAGCTGAAGAATCAGCCGGTAGCTCAATCCGGATGAGCTGATCGTCGCCGACAACGCAAACACTCCCACCAGCAACAACAGGCTGGGTGAGGCGAAGCCAGAGAGGGCCACCGCGGGTGGGGCCAGGCCCACAAACAGGCTGCCGACCACCGCCACCAGGGGAGCCACAAATTCCTCAACCAGCCTAAAGATCCACAGCAGCACCGTGGCCAGCATCAGACCCGTGAAGATCGAGGCCTCCACACTGAACCCTGCCGCCCCCGCCAGGGCATAGCCCAGGGGAGGGAGGATCAGAACCAGGGACCAAGCAAGCAGTCGCATAGGCCGATCAGAGATCGATCGGCTCGTCGTCGTCCTGCCAGCCGGTGTACTCAAAATGGCTGATCACCGCCTCGGCGAACCCGCTGCAGCTGACGGGCTCCACCCGCGGCTCCATCAGCCGGGCCAGGTCGTAGGTGACCTGCTTGCCGGCGATGGCGGCACTGAGGCCCTGGGTGATCAGGTCGGCAGCTTCCTGCCAGCCCATGTACTCGAGCATCATCACGCCGCTCAAGATCACCGAGCCGGGGTTGATTCGGTCCAGGCCCGCGTGCTTGGGCGCGGTGCCGTGGGTGGCTTCAAAGATGGCGGCGTTGTCGCCGATGTTGGCGCCGGGGGCCATCCCCAGACCGCCCACCACAGCAGCTGCGGCATCGGAGATGTAGTCGCCGTTGAGGTTGAGGGTGGCCAGGATCGAATAGTCGGCCGGGCGGGTTTGGATCTGCTGGAAGATGCTGTCGGCAATGCGGTCATCCACCATCACCATCTGCTTCCACTGGCCATTGCCGTGGCTGGCGCCGATGGCATCGAGCACACCCTTCACTTCGGCGCAGATCGCTTCTTTCTTCTCCGGGGTGAGCGCGTCGTAGCCGGGATCCACCATGCGGGCATTGGCTTCAATGCTCAGGCCCGGGTTGCTGTCCGCGTTGTCGAGGATCCAGCTCTCGCGCTCGGTCACGCAGTCAGCGCGGAACTCGGTTGTGGCCAGCTCATAGCCCCAGTCGCGGAAGGAGCCCTCGGTGAACTTCATGATGTTGCCCTTGTGCACCAAGGTCACATGGCGCTTGTTGCCTTCGAGGCGCAGGGCGTGCTGGATCGCCTTGCGGATGTGGCGCTGGCTGCCGTGCTTGCTCACCGGCTTGATGCCGATGCCGGAGCCGGCAGGGATCTGGCGTTTGCCGAGTTTGCCGTTGGCCGGGATCACCACCTCATTGAGGTGCTTGATCAGCTCGAGGCAAACGGGGTCGCTGGCTTCCCACTCGATCCCCATGTAGATGTCCTCGGTGTTCTCGCGATACACGATCACTTCGAGGTCCTGGGGACGCTTGTGGGGGCTGGGGGTGCCCTCGTAGTAGCGGCAGGGCCGCACGCAGCAATACAGATCAAAGATCTGCCGCAGCGCCACGTTCAACGAGCGGATGCCGCCGCCGATTGGTGTGGTCAGCGGGCCCTTGATCGCTACGCCGTAGGTGCGGATCGCCTCGAGGGTGTCTTCCGGCAGGTATTGATAGGTGCCGTAGAGGTCGCAGGCTTCATCCCCCGCATACACCTTGAACCACTCGATCCGGCGCTCACCGCCATAGGCCTTTGCCACAGCGGCATCCAGCACCTTCTGAGTGGCGGGCCAGATGTCCACGCCGGTGCCATCGCCGCGGATGAAGGGAATGATCGGGTCGTTGGGCACCACCGGCTGGCCGTTCTCGAAGCGGATGGCCGTGCCCTGGGCTGGGGCGGTGAGCTTCTGGTAGGTGGCCATGGGTGCTTGCTGACCGAGGGCGGCGTGAACAGTGGGGCGAGCCTAGGTTTCGGAGATGTGCGGTTCTGCTGCAGGGGCAACGGCATGAATGCGTCCGACCAGGTCCGATCTGTGGAACTGGCGCAGCGCGTTGCTTCCGTTGCCGTGTTGTTCCGCCAGCACTTCCCGGATGCCCGCGCCAACCTCACGCCCTGGCGCGACGATCCCCAGACCCGCGCCCACGCCGAGCAGGAGAGCATCGACCTCTCCTTTCATCTGCCGGGCTGGAGCCCCCGCAGCCAGTGCCGCTCCTTTTTGGTGCAGCTGCGGCTGGAGCAGCCACCCGCCGGCGGATCGGCCCGGCCGCGGCTGTTGGGGGTCACGATTCGCGGCCTCACCTATGAATCGGAGCGCTGGCGACTGGCGAGCGTGGGCGACTGGCAGCCCACGGGCACGCATCTGCCTCAGCCTGCTGTGGTGGAGGCTGTGCAGGGGTTTGTGCGCGGTGTGTTCGTATTGTTTGATGGCGATCAGCAGCGCCGCGGCGGTCTGGATGCCCGTGTTGCCTGAGCGGGCCGTGGGCTGCCGGCCGTAATCCTTCGCAACCTTGAAGACGCCGGGGCGGACGCCCCAACTACGTTGGCCCTTCTGCCATGCGGCAGTTCACCATCCCTGCTCAGCACGACCAGAAGCCATGTCTGTCGCCCTTGCTTCTCAATTGCGCGAAGGCACCAAGAAGTCGCACACGATGGCCGAGAACACCGGCTTTGTGAGCTGCTTCCTCAAGGGGGTGGTGGATAAGGCCAGTTACAGAACCTTGGTGGCTGATCTCTACTTCGTCTACAGCGCCATGGAGGAGGAGATCGGCAGGCTGCGCAGCGAAGGGCATCCTGTAGTGGGCCCTGTGGGCTTCCCCGAGCTCAACCGCCGCGAGACACTCGAACAGGATCTCGCCTTCTATTTCGGGGATGGTTGGCGTAGCGCCGTCAAAGCCACGCCGGCTGCTCAGGAGTATGTGGCCCGAATCCATCACGTGGCGCAGGAGGCTCCCGAGCTACTGGTAGGCCACCACTACACCCGCTACATCGGCGATCTCTCTGGCGGTCAGATCCTCAAGAACATTGCGCAGAAGGCGATGAGCCTTGGTGAGCGCGACGGCCTGCGCTTCTACGAGTTCGACGCCATCCCTGACGAGAAGGGCTTCAAGGCCAATTACCGCTCCACTCTCGACGGTTTGCCGATTGACCAGGCCATGGCCGATCGCATCGTGGAGGAGGCCAACCACGCCTTCCACCTCAACATGAAGATGTTCCAGGAGCTCGAGGGCAACCTGGTGGCCGCCATCGGCAAGGTGCTGTTCGGCTTCCTCACCCGGCGGCAGCGGGCCGGCAGCACCGAGGCTGTGGCTGCCTGATCTTGCGTGCCATCCGCTTTCTGGTTCCCGGCACCACCGGCAGGTTTCGTTGCGGCGGCCTGTTGGTGGAGCTGCAGACGGCGCGGCTGGTCGCTCGGGTTGCGCCGGTTGAGGTGGTCACCTACCGCCAGCGAGAGCCCGAGCACCCCTTTCTCGACGACCTGCTGCGCGCTGAGCCCCTGAGTGAGGCTTGTACATCCGGAGCAACGCTCTGGATTGTGAGCTGGGGTTTCGACGTACCCATGCTGCTGCGGCGTTTGCGGGGCCGTGCCACCGCATATCACGCCCACAGCAGTGGATATGGCTTTGCACTGCCCCCGGGGGTGCCCGTGCTGGCGGTGAGCCGCAATACCCTGGGCTACTGGGGGGATCGTGCCCCGCGCAACCCGCTGTTCCTGGTACCCAATGCCCTGGAGCCCCAATGGTTGGAGCGCGGCGCTCGCCCAGGCACTGCTGTTCAGGCGCAACAACAGGGCCCGCGGCCGATCGATGTGTTGATCCAGCAGCGCAAGACCAGCGCCTATGTGCTCGATCAGCTGGTGCCAGCTTTGCGCCAGCGTGGCCTGAGGGTGGAGGTGCAGAGCGGCTGGGTCGACGATCTGGTGGATCTGTTCAACAGTGCCACTGTTTACGTGTATGACTCCGCGGATTACTGGCGCGGCCGCGGCGTGAGCGAAGGCTTCGGTCTGCCGCCGGTGGAGGCACTGGCCTGCGGTTGCGTGGTGTTCAGCAGCCTCAACCATGCCCTGGCCGACAGCCTCGATCCCGGTTTGCTGGCGCATCAGATTGGTTGCGGCATGCTGGAGGCTGATGTGGAACGCATCGCGGCTGCTGTGGCCGACCCCGCCGCCTGGCAGGCATCACCCGATTCGCTGGCTGCCCTGCTGAACCAGTTGCAGGAGCCGGTGCTGCTGGAGCGCTGGCAACGGGCCGTGGCTGAGATCGATCACCACTGGCAGCTCTGGCTCGTGGAGCGAGCTCAGCTCCTTATGGCGCTTCCGCCTTGGCGGCTGCGCTGCCGCCAGATGAAGGCAGCGTTGCGCCGCCGTTTGAGGCTCTGATCAGCGCACCTGACAACATCGCGCCGAACAGAACGGTGAGCAGGGGAACCTTCAACATCCCCAGTTCAAAAAGGTTAAACAGCAGGCCGTAGAGCAGTGGCGCCGTGAGCGCCATGGCCTGCGGGGTGTGTTGCTTCTTCACTACGCGACGTGCGAGCAGCAGAGCGCCGATCAGCAGCATCGCCAGCCCGAGGCTGCCGGCCTCGGCCCATACCTGCAGCGGCAGGTTGTGGGCATGGCTGAGGGGCTTGGGTCGGCCAGGCAGGCGAATCGGACACAACTCCCGCGCCCGCCCATAACCCACGCCGTAGATCAAGCGGTTGTTGCCGCTCAAAGGCAGGCTGGCGTAGCAGCGCCAGAGGGCAAGGCGTCCTGCATCGCTGGTGCGGTTTTCTGTTCCATAAAGCGCGGCCAGGTTCTGCCGCAGGCTTGGACCCTGGGGGCTGGCGAGCCAGACCAGCGGGGTAGCGATCAGCAAGGTCACCACCACAGCCATCACCAGGCCCCTCCGCCGCAGCCAGCCGCCAAGCTTGCGGCGATGCTGCGTGCCCTGTTGGACCGCCCAGGCGATCAGCAGGCTGATGGGGATCAGGCCGACTCCCGCTCGCGAGTGGGTGGCCAGGGTCATCACAGCGCACCCGCCACTGCCGAGGGCCAGGGCCAGCTGGATGCCGCGCTGTGCGCGCGCAGCCTGGGGTGTTCGCCACAGCTGCAGCGCGGCCAAGCCGCTCACACACCCCAGCCCAGCCAGCAGAGCGGTTTGGTTGATCAGCAGAAATCCCAGCCGGTAGCCGATCTCTGATCCGGTGAGGTGCTGCCAAACCGTTGTCGCTTGCCACAGGCCGCAACTGGCAACCGTTAAGCAAATGCCGCTCAGCGTGGTGCGCCAGCGCGGTATGTGTAGGCCGTTGCCTGCCAGTACTGCGGCGATCAACAGCACGTAGTCAACGTGCGACACGGGCCTAGGGCTCTCCCCCAACACCATTCCCCGCACGTTGAGCAGCAGGATCGCCAGCACGGCCACAGGCCAGAGCCGGTTTGATCCCGGCGTGCTCACTGCCTGCTGGCCGATGCTCAGCACCACCCAGCTGAGGCTGAGGGCGGCGCTCAGCCGTTCTCCCTCCTGCATTAGCCCCGTTGAAGCAATGGCTAGGGCTAACACCAGAGGCGTGACGATGCCGATGCGTCGTGTCAGCGTCATCGCCACTGGTGAAGGCCGTTTAAGGATCGCAGGCTGCTCAATGCCCCTTGTTCGGATCGAGAACTGATGGGCACGCGATAGGGTCCCATGAGCGCAGGCGGTGTTGTGAATCCACAACTGGGACGGAAGGACCGCGTGGCCGCGGCCGTGTTGGCTTGGAGCACGGGCCGGCAACCGGTGCACGCAGCGGCTGTTCGCAATCTGTTGATCTATCCCCAGGCCAGTCTCGCTTACAACCGCATCAAAAAAAGCGGTAACTCATCCATGCTCCTTTATCTGCGTGACGCACTCGCGCCGGGCTCGCCGCAGGCTGCTCAGCCCTACAGCCGGGCCAAGGATGAGGCGATTGCCCTGGGGTGCACCATGCGTCAGCTCCTGCGCCGGCCGCGAGCTCTGTTGCGGTTGCCGCAGTGTTTTTTCTTCACGGTGATGCGTGATCCGCGGGCGCGCTTGCTCTCGGGTTTTCTGGAGAAGGTGGGTTCCGGTCATGCCCAGCGCTACAGCGCCGCCGGGGGCTTTGGAGATTCGTCACCGCAGGGCTTTGAGCGTTTTCTCACCTATCTCGAAGAGGGCGGTCTGCACGACGACGCCCATTGGTGGCCCCAGGTGGATCTGATGGCCTTCGCGCCTGACCAGTTCGATGCCATCTACCAGCTGGAATCGATTGATCAGCATCTGCCGGCTCTGTTGCGTCAGCGCGGGTTGACGGTGGATGGGCTCGACTGCAGCCGCCCCCATCGGGTGGAGCAACAATTCACGGTTCCGGGTAAGCCGCCCAAACTCAAACAGGCTGCCAGCAAGCTGCAGCACTATCTGGCTCCCGGCGTGGAGGAGCGCATCGTTCGCCTCTATGAGCCCGATTTCTATGCGGGTGGCTATGCCCCCGGTGTGATCGGCTGAAGGCTCGATGAGGCCGGCACTGCAGTGAGGGTCAATCGGTTCTCCGGCTGGCCACGTTTGCTAACGGCGGTCGCGGCTGCGGAATACCTTGCAAGCAAGCGCTGGATGTGACTGGCCTCTGTGAAAGTGTCGGCGCTCGCTGCCCAGGAGGTCACCGGTCCCGACGGTGGGCTGCATGGTTTTCATCAACGCCCTCCCCAAAAGACGCCGCTGAAGCTCCTCAACAGCCAGACCCTGCATCAGCTGCGGGACCTGCTGAGCTATCTGCCTGGCCAGCGCTTGCGCGGTCTGGTCGTGCTGCTCGTCGTGTCGCTGGTGGTGGGCCTGCTCGATCTGGTGTTCATTGGCCTGCTGGCCCGGTTGGTGGGCGCTTTGAGCGGCTCGCGCCTTGCCGATCGCATCCCGCAGATCCTGGTGTTCGGTGGTAACAGGGCCGATCAGGGCATCTGGATTGCTGTTTTGGTGATCGCCCTGGTGTGGCTGTCGATGGCGCTGCGCTATGGCGCTTCCTTGATTCAGAGCTTTTTAAGTGCGCAGATCTGGGCTGATTACGGCAATCGGATTTATGCCAACGTGTTGCTGCAGCCCTATGAATACTTTCAGACGCAAAACACGGCTCACCTGTTGGCGCGTCTGAATCGCATCCTCGGGCGCATTTCCGATGATCTGATTCTGCCGCTGCTCACAGTGGTTTCCAATGCCCTGTCTGTGTCCGTGCTCACTGTGGGTATTGTATTTAGTTTTGGTTGGCCGGCGCTGTTGATCTTTGTCTTTCTGTTTGGCGCCTACACCCTTTCCTCGCAGCTGATCGCGCCACCGCTTCGTTTTGCCGCAAAGCAAAAACTCAACTTCTCGTTGCGGGTGAATTCCTTGCTGATGGAGTCAACCCGTTCCATTCGCGATGTTCAGCTCTATGGGGCAGAGCCCTATTACCTCGAGCGCTTTGAAGCGATTGGTGTGCGTGGCAAGAAATACGACCGCCTCACCAAGCTCTTGCCAGAGATCCCGCGCTATGTGATCGAGCCGGCTGGTATCACCGTGTTGTTTGTGGTGGGGCTGCTTCCGGCGTTGCTGCAGGGTGACTCCGGCAAGGTGCTGCGCGATGCGCTCCCCACTCTGGCGGCGATCATGTTCGCCGCGCTCAAGTTGTCAGCGCCGATTCAGGCCATTTTTCGCTCGGTTAACAAGTTGCGTGGCGGTCTGCCCGACATCAGCGATGCGTTGATGTTGCTCGAGCTCAAGCCCCGGCGCCGTTTGCTGAGTGATGCTGCAACACCCACTCCCAGTGGCGTGCTGCCCCGCGCCACCATTCGCCTCGATCAGGTTTGGTATCGCTATCCCCAGTCAGACGATTGGGTGATGCGAGGCGTGAGCTTGACCGTTCCTGTTGGTTCTCGTGTTGCCCTCGTGGGAGCCACTGGTGGTGGCAAAACCACTGCGGCCCACCTCTTGCTGGGTTTGCTGCAGCCTCAGCAGGGCAGCCTGATGTTGGATGGCATCCCGGTGACCTCCGATGAGTTGCCGGCCTGGCAAGCCTGCTGCGCCATCGTTCCTCAGAACATTGCACTGCTTGACGCCAGTATCCGCAGCAATGTGGCCTTTGGCATCGATGACCATTGCATCGAAGACGATCGCGTTTGGGAGGCCTTGGAGATGGCGCAGCTGGATGATTTCGTGGCTGAACTCCCCTATGGCTTCTACACCGTTGTGGGAGAGGACGGTATGCGCCTGTCCGGTGGCCAGCGGCAGCGTTTGGCACTTGCGCGAGCTTTCTATAAGCGGGCCAAGGTGTTGATTCTCGACGAGGCCACCAGCGCGCTGGATAACAAAACCGAAAACGATGTGCTCGAAGCCTTAGAGCTGGTGGGTCGCCGCTGCACCACGGTGGTGATCGCTCATCGGTTATCCACGATTCGCTATTGCGACCGCATCTTTGAGTTTGAAAAGGGGTGTGTGAAAGCTTCCGGAACTTATCAGTTGTTGCAGGAGCGCTCCGACACGTTCCGTCGTTTGGTGGCCCTCCAGGATGGCTGACATCACGTTGCTTTCCACGGCGGATTGGGACCAGCCGTTGTGGACCAATAAGCAGCACGTGGCCTGTGAGCTGGCGGCTTTGGGGCAGCGGGTGCTTTACGTGGAATCCCTGGGGTTGCGCGGTCTGCGTGCGGTTCGCCCCGGTGCCAAGGCCGATGGGCGGCGTGTGTGGCGACGGCTTCGCCGCGCCATGGGCCTGCCGCGGCAGGTGCGTCCCAATCTCTGGGTGTGGTCGCCCTTGGTGGTGCCTGGAGCTGCAGGCGGCTTGGCGCTGCAGCTCAATCGCTGGCTGCTGCGCTGGGGCCTAACCCGCGCCCAGCGCAGCATCGGCTGGCGCCGCGATTGTTTGTGGACTTACAGCCCGATGACCATGGCGGTGCTGCCCAACCTGGATTACGGCCAGGTGGCGTACCACTGTGTGGATGCGATCCAGGCCCAGCCCGAGATGCCGGCCGCAGCGATCAGCCACTGGGAGCAGCTGCTCTGCCGCCGCGCTGATCAGGTTTTTGTGACCTCCCCAGCGTTACTGCGCAGCCTCAGCCCGCTCAACAGACGCACCCGCTTCTATCCCAACGTGGCCGACGGCGCTCATTTCGCTCAGGCGATGGATCCGGGCTTGCCCATCGCCGCCGATCTGCTCGAGATTCCGGAGCCCCGCCTCGGTTTCGTGGGTGCGGTGAGCGGCTACAAGCTGGATCTGCCTTTGCTGGTTGATCTGGCCCGGCGCCGGCCCGAGTGGTCGCTGGTGTTGGTGGGGCCCGTGGGAGAGGGCGACCCCAGCACGGATGTGTCGGCGTTACAAGGTATGGCGAACGTGCATCTGCTCGGCCAGCGCTCCTACGCGAGCCTGCCGGCCTACCTCAAGGGATTCCAGGTGGGGCTATTGCCCCTGGGGTTCAACGCCTACACCCAGGCGATGTTCCCGATGAAATTCTTCGAATATCTCGCTGCCGGTGTGCCTGTGGTGGCTTCAGCGATCGATGCCTTGCAGCCGTATGGCGATCTGGCCCAGTTGGTGTCGCCCACGCCCGAGGCGTTTGAGCAGGCCATCGCCATCGCCCTCGCCGGTGGCGGTCCCAGCCGTGAGCAGCGCTTGGCCGGTGCCGAGGCCCACACCTACCGGCGCCGCACCGAAGCGATGCTCGCCGACCTGGCTGCAGCCCCATGACCCGCAGGCTCAGCATCGTGACGGTGTGCATGAACCGCCGCGAGCACCTGCTGCACAGCGCTCAGCAGGTGGCGGCGTGGCCGCATCACCAGGAGCATCTGATCGTGGATTGGAGCAGTGCAATCCCGATCGATCGCCGCGATCTGCCTGCCGATTCCCGCCTGCGTCTGCTACGGGTTGAGGGCGAGCGGGGCTGGAATCTGGCTCGGGCCTACAACTTCGCCTGCGCTCAGGCCCAGGGCGATTGTCTGTTCAAGCTCGATGCCGATTGCTGGCCCGAGCCTCAGCTTCACCCGCTGCAGTGGCTCCATGCCGGGCCGGTTTGTCAGATGGGTAGCGGGCCGGATGGGCGGCTGGGCCAATGGGTGCTCGACCGTGATCTCTTCGAGCGGGTGGGTGGGTTCAACGAGTTGATGCAGGGCTATGGCTTTGATGACAAGGACCTGAAAGCCCGCCTGATCGCCCATGGGCAGGTGCAGCCGCAGCCGCTGCCGCTGGAGGCGCTCGGGGTGCTTCGCCATTCGGTGCTCCTGCGGGCTGAACCGGGCAAGGCTGTTGCTGGTGTGGGGGCAGTGCAGCGAGCCCAGGCGCTGAAGCGCACCAGCTCCCTGGCCAATCGGTTGGTGGCGGCCGCCTGCCCCTGGTCGGCCAGCCGGCCGCGTTCCCGTTACCGCCAAGATGCCGCCACAGGCCACTGGCAGCTGGAGCCTGGCAGCGCTCCCCAGCTGCCGGATGCCGTCCGCCGCGAATGGCTGCGCTTGCGTCGCGACACCTTCTGGAGCGAGCTGCTCTGGGTTCCCGCTCCGCTGGTGCGGCAGCTGCCGCCGCGGTTGCTGCCGGTTGCAACCGGCGAGGGCTTTGCAATCAGGCCTTGGCTCTGGTTGCTCTGGGGCTGGCAACGCCTCAGCTGGGCACCGTTGCTCTGCCTGCTGGCCTGTTTCCGCAACACTGCCAGCGGCCTGCGGCGCAGCTGGCAGGGTGTGCGCCGTTCGCTCCGGCAGGGGCTGGCTGTGGGCTGTCGCTGGCTACTTGATGCACCCCTGGTCTGGCTGTTGCCGGCCCGGCTGCAGGAGCTGGGTCTGAAAGCCCGTGTGGACGCAGCCTTGCGCCTGGGGCAACCGGTGGAGCTGATCTGGGCGGATCTGCAGCAGCTGTTGCGCCAGCACGGCAGCGAGGCGGTGCTGCATCGCTTGCTGTTTCGCCGGGGTTATCGGCCGCGGCGCCCCGCCGATCAGGTGGCGTTGTTTGAGGCCATGGCCGCTGATGTCGCCGTGCCTGAGGTGCTGCGCGCCTATGCCCGGATCAGCCTTGCCTACCGCAGCCTCAAGGACACCAACCGGCCACTGGCGCAGGCCTTGATCCCGGCGCTCAATGCCCAGGTGCAGGCGCTGCTGAGCGATCCAGACAGCCTGCGCTGCCAGCGCTCCAACCGTCGCAATCGCTTCAAGTTGTTGGTGTCCAGCCTCACCGCTCTGATGCATCTGCAGCTGCTGGTTGGGGAGCAGAGCGGTTTGCAGGCCAGTGCCGATCAGCTCCTGGCGTTGCTTGAGCCGCATCCGTGGCTGGGGCTGCCGGCCGATGTGGCCTTTCGGCTGCTCACCAATACGTGCCGCTGTCTGGGTATGGCGGCGCTGCTGGCCTGGCGCCTGCAGAACCGTGACCGTCTGCAGGCGATCCTGCTGCTGCTGGATGCCCTGCAACGGGAGGCCTGGGCGGATCGGCACCGCCACAGTGCTGCTCAGGAAAATCACCGCGCCTACGTGGCCCAGATGCGCTGGCGGGTGGCGGCGCTGCTGGAGCCTGTTGCTGAGCGGGGAGTCCTGCAGCAGGAGAATCCCGGCCTGGCTGTGGGGCTCTGGGCTCTGAACGTGACCACGCCGGCCTTGGAGCGGCGGCTTGAGGCCCTGCTGTCATGAGCCGGGTGCTCATCTACATCGATTCGCTCAAGGCCGGCGGGGCCGAGCGGGTGGCCCTGCAGTTCGCCAGCTGGCTGCAGGAGGCGGGACACCAGCCGCTGTTGCTCACACGACGCCCCGCCCGGGACGATTTCTATCCGGTGTCAGTCGCTCTGGATCGTCAGGTGGAGGCCGCAGAGCCCCTCTGGTTGCGGCGTCTGGGCTCGCTCGGTTTCCCGCTGCGCTTGCTGCGCCTGCGCCGCCTGGTGCAGCAGCAGCAGCCCGATCTGGTGTTGGTGCTCACCACGCTGCCGGCGGTGAAGATGCTGCTGGCCACGGCTGGTCTTGGGCTGCCGGTGGTGGTGTCGGAGCGCAACTTCCCCCCGGCCAAGCCGCCGGCTTTGCCCTGGCGCTGGTTGCGCCGGCTCACTTATCCGCGAGCGGTCTTGCATCTGGTGCAAACCGAGCAGATCGCCCGCTGGCTGGAGCAGCAGCGGCTGGCGCGTCGCACCAGCGTGCTCGCCAACGCCGTGAGTTGGCCGCTGCCTTCCTTCGCTCCGCACCTGTCGCCCGCTGCCTGGCTGGAGCCGCAACAGCGGCTGCTGCTGGCGGTGGGCACCAAGGCCCATCAGAAGGGCTTTGATTGGTTGGTGCAGGCCTTCGCCGCCGTGGCCGAGCGGCATCCAGAATGGCGGCTGGTGGTGCTTGGCCTCACGCCCGACCCCTACCGCGGTGCAGATCAGTGTGCAGCTTTGCTCGCCGGCTTGTCGCCCCTGCATCCCGCTCGATCGCGCATCCTGTTCCCCGGCCGTGCCGGCAATGTGGCCGATTGGTATGGGCGGGCGGAGCTGTTTGTGCTCAGTTCCCGCTACGAGGGGTTCCCTAACGTGTTGCTGGAGGCGATGGCCAGCGGTGTGGCCTGCCTGGCCTTCGATTGCCCCACTGGACCGTCCGACCTGATCTCGGATGGTGAGAACGGC
>NZ_JBIPMN010000220.1:0-3474 GCF_044369115.1 Vulcanococcus sp.
AGCTGCCCTCCTCGGCGGCGCGATTGAGGATCTTGTCGTCGATGTCGGTGTAGTTCTGCACGAACGTCACCGCGTAGCCGCTCCAGATCAGGTAGCGGCGCAGCACGTCCCAGGCGATGTAGCTGCGGGCGTGGCCGAGGTGGCAGAGGTCGTAGACCGTGACGCCGCAGCAGTAGATGCTCACCTTGCCGGGCTCGCGCGGCTGGAACTCCTCCACACGGCGACTGAGCGTGTTGGTGAGCTGGAGCGTCATTGCGCGGCGCCTGGGCCAATGGCGGCGATCGTGACACAGGCCTGCGGCAGCATCGGCACAACGCTTTGGCAACCCCCTGCTTGACTCGTGGTGCAGGCAATTCCCAGGGGCTGCAGCTGGCGCCTGCGGGCGTGTGGTTGCTGGCTGGGGAGCGCTGCCCGATCGGCTCGCTGCTCACCGTGTCGCCCTGGTTGATCCAGCGCCACCGCCGGCATTGGCCGGATCCGGATCGCTTCCGGCCGGAGCGTTTTCTGCGCACCGCCAGTGCGGCCGAGCAACAGCTGGCCCGCGATGCCTTCCTGCCCTACGGCCTGGGGCCGCGCAAGTGCCCCGGTGCGGCCTTCGCGCAGCAGGAGGCGGTGCTGGTGCTGGCGGAGCTACTGGAGCGGTTCGTGATCGCGCCGGTGGTGGAGCATCGCCCGGAGCTGGTGGGGCGTCTCACCTGGCGCTCGCGCAACGGCATTCAGGTGCGGCTGCTCAGAAGAGCAGGCTGAGGCGGGTGCCGAGGCGCAGCTGCTCACTGCGCAGCAGGGTGCCGATGTCGTACAGACCGGCGGCATTGCTGACGTAGAGGTCTAGCGAAACCTGTTGGCTGGCCAACCAGCGCAGGGCCACGCTGCCGTTACTGCTGCCGGAGTCTGAGAGGGCCAGGTTGAACTCCGGAATCAGCTGCCACTGGCGGGCGAGCTGGATGTTGGCGCCCATGCCCAGGCCCCAGGGCGAGGCCACACCGCTCCAGCCCACCTTCGGGCCGAGGTTGAAGGCCAGCCAGTGGTTGGCCTCCCATGTGCCCATCCACTCGCCGAACAGATACCCCTGGAAGGAGGCGTCGTTGTTGCGGCCGAGGGAGATCCGGCCGGCGCCGGTGAAAGGGGCGCCGCGCAGCTGGTTGAAGGCCATCAGCTTGCCGCCGATGCGGGTGTTGACGCCCCCGTTGTTGGCGTAGGCCTGCACCAGCGGGGTCACGGGCTCCACGTCGTTGAAGACGCCGCCGTTGAACAGGTCGAACTGGAAGATGTTCGAGGCCGACCACCCCAGGTAGCCGAACAGGTTGCCGCGGCTGTCGGCGGTGGCCGACACCTGCCAGCTGCCGGCGGGCGGCACCCAGCCAGTGTTCACGCTCAGGCCACCGAGGCTGAGGGCGCGCTGCCGCGCACTGAGCGGCGGCATCGGGGTATCGGGCTGATCGGGCTTCCAGCGGAAGCTGGCGCTGTAAAGCAGGCGGTTGTCGGAGGGGAGGGCCAGCAGGGCGGTGGCTGGGGTGGTGCCGAAGCCGTTGGTGAGCGCCCCCTGCAGGCTGATGCGGGGGTTGAAGATCACGTTGGCGCCGAGGCTGAAGATCGGCACGCGGCTGTAGGCCAGGTTGCTGTTGAAGCTGTTGGTGCCGGGGCCGAGCGGCAGCAGGCCTGAGCCGAGCAGTTCGAGCTGGGGGATCGGCCGCCAGCTGGCCCCGGCGGCCACCGTGACGTTGGTGCCGTAGAAGGGTCCTGAGCCGCCCTGGTCGCCCCCCTGGCTGGCGGGCAGCAGGCTGATGCCCGGGCTGAAGCTGAGCTGCAGGTTGCTGGAGGCCCGCCAGCTGAACGGCAGGTTGATCGCGCTCACCAGGTTGCGGGTGAACACGACGCGGTTGGCCGGGTTGAAGATGTTGGCGGTGTCGCTGTCGGGGCTGCCGCAGTTGCTGCTGCCACCGCAGCCGCTGCCCACGCTGAACTGCTCGAGCGAGCCCTCCAGGGCCAGCTCCCAGCGGGGAGCCTGAAACGGCGCGGCGTTGGCGCCGGCCAGGCGCAGCCGGGCGGCGCCACCGATCACCAGCCAGTAGTTATCGAGCGGGTTGGGTTTGTTGGCGATGGTGGCGTAGAGCGGATCATCCGCGTAGCTCACGAAGCCAGACACCATCAGCGCCGGGCTGAGGCCGAAATCGGCGCGGATGCTGTAGTTCTGGTTGCCGCTGCCCACCGATTCGCCGGAGCCATCGGCCCAGGTTTGGTTGAACTGCACCTCCAGCTGGGCGTCGTCGAGCCGGTTGGCGGTGGGCACAGCCCAGCCCAGGCGCAGTGGAGGGCCGAGGGCGGCGGCGGCGGTGGTGGTGGTGTCAGGCGCTGGTGCCGGCGTCGGGGGATCGTCCGCGCTGATCTGTTCGCCCTCCGGCACCCGTTCCCAGCTGAGGGTGGTGCTGGTCCGGGATGTGTCGTCCGGCACCAGCTCCCAGGTGGGTTGCGCTAGGGCCGGGACTGAGGCGCCGGCGAGCCAGGCCAGCGCCCCCGTGCGCAGGAGCCGGTCGCGCGCGCCCATTCAGCGGTCTGTCCAGCTCAGAAAGCGCTGCCAGGTTTGGCGCACGGTCCGCCAGGGCCTGGCCTGGTTCGCGGAAGCCTCGGCAGGGCTGCTGCCACCGGCGTCGTTGTTGTAGTACGCGTATGTGCTGCGCGGGTCGTAGGCGCCATAACCATCGGCGCCATAGCCATAGCCGTAGCGGCTGTAGCTGTAGCGCCCGTAGCCGTAGCCATAACCGCCGCTGTGCTCCTCCTCCTCGCGCACGGCATTGGTGACAACGCCCAGCAGGGTGGCGCCGGAGCTGCGGATGCGGGCGGCGGCTTCGCTGGGGAGGTTGCGGTCGACGCGGTTGAGGCTCACCAGCAGCAGCAGGCCATCGAGATGTTCGGCCACCAGGGCGGCATCGGCGAGGCCGAGCACCGGTGGCGTGTCGTAGATCACCAGATCAAAGGAGCCTGAATCGGCTAGCTCGCGCACCAGATCGTGCATGCGCGTGGAGCTGAGCAGGCGGGCGGGATCGGGCGGGCGGCGGCCGGCGGTGAGCACGCTCCAGCCCTCGTAGCCGGCCACGGGTTGGATCGCATCGCGCCAATGCAGATCCGGCTCGGTGAGCAGGTTGGAGAGGCCGAGGATGTTGTTCACGCCGAGGCGATGGTGCATCTGCGGCTTGCGCAGGTCGGCGTCGATCAGCAGCACCCGCTGCCCCATTTCGGAGAGCGTTTTGGCCAGGAGCACATTCACGAGGGTCTTGCCCTCGGCCGGTACGGAGCTGGTGAGGGCCACCGAGCGCAGCGCATGGTCGGAATTGAGGAAGCGCAGGCTGGTGAACAGGTTGCGGAAGGCTTCCTGGTAGTAGAAGCGCTGGTAGCCGCTCAGTCGGGGCGATTCGGGCACGGCATCGCCTGAGCTGCTGGTGTCGCTGCTCTGGTCCAGCTCCTGCAGCAGGAAGC
>NZ_JBIPMN010000069.1:0-12468 GCF_044369115.1 Vulcanococcus sp.
GCCATCGGCGCACTGTTCCCGATGCAGCAGGTGGCCTACCCGGCCGGCTTCTACCTCTCTGAAATCGCCATCCAGCGGCAGCACGGTGAGGGCTGGCTGAATGTGAAGGCCGGCATCCTGCCGATCAATCCCGATTTTGTGGAAGTGCCGGTGCTCGGCAACTACGTGCACTCGGCCTTGAACAACACCCTCAACATCACGGTGGCCGGCCTGCCGATCAACCCCTACACCGCCTTTGGCGGTGTGGTGACGGCCCACGCCAGCCCGGAGCTGAGCCTGCGCTACGGCCTGTTTGATCTCAGCAGCACAGACAGCCTCTCCCGCTGGCTCGGCCTGAGCGATGGCGGCATCGGGCCCAACAGTGGTGTGGCGCAGTTTCTACAGGTGGATCTCCAGCCCAGCGCGATGAACGCCCAGCCCTTGCCGGCCTGCCGCACCGCGTGGGGTGTGGTGCGCTGGAGCCAGCGGCGCGGCCCCTGCCCGGAGCCGGTGAGCGTGGAGAACCAACTCCCCAATGGCCTGCTCAGCCTCGGTGGCTTTCTCACCAGCGAGAACGGCAACGGGGTGTATGGAAGCGTGACCGTGCCTGCCGGGTTGCCCCTGGGGCTCAGCGATCGCCTCTGGCTCGGCGCCTCCTATGCACCTGATGCGTCCAAAGTGCTCGCTCCCACCTTTGTGGGCGGCGGCCTGGTGGTGCAAGGGCCCCTGCCCGGGCGCCCCTTGGATCTCGCTCTCCTGGGCCTGGGCCGCGGCGGGCTGAGCAACCAACTCAGCAGCAGCGCCTACGAAGGCATGCTCGAACTGGGCTATCGCATTCAGATCAACCAAAGCCTCAATCTGCAACCCTCGCTGCAGTGGATCTTCAACCCCAGCGGCGCCGAGCAACCCGTGCCCGGGATCCTGGCGGCCGGGATGCAGATCCAGCTGATCTTTTAACTGCTGAGGCGCCCGGAAGCCATCGCCTGCAGCAGCTGGCCATGGTCGTGTTCCACCTGATCGGCGTAGGCGAGGGCATCGGTGCTTAAGGCGCGATCGATCGCTTTCTGCCCCTCCAGCGCCGCGGCCAGGCGGAAACGATCACCGGAGCGGGCATGGGCCCGAGCCAGCACCGACGCGCACAAGCGGCCATAGGCCTTGAGCGCCTCAGGCTTCATCACCTCCACCGCCAACGAAGCCTTCCAGTCCCGCAGCTGCCGCCAATACACGTGGTGGTGGCCCGGCGTGGTGGTCCAGCCGAGGAAGGGATCACTCACGCATTGGAGCAGCCGTTGCCCCTCCACCACCCGTTGGCCCTGGTGCTGCTTGGCACTGGCTTGCCGTTGCCCAAGCGGTTCCGCAAGGGCCGAGGCCAGAGCCTGTTTGCTTTGCAGCAGCAGCAGATCGTCGGGATGAGGACCCTTCAGCAGAGCGATGCTGCAGCGGGTGCCCACCGATCCCACGCCCACGGCTTTGTAAGCCGTATCGAGGATGCGGAAGCCGCGGATCAAATGACGCCGATGGGCCTGCACGCTGCTCAGATATCCCTCCAGCAACACCTCCAGCGCATGATCGTGATCGGGCTGGGCGAAGAAGCTCGGATCCACCTGCCGGTGGCGCCAGAGCAACGGCGGCTCGTGGCGCAGCTGCCAGCCGCCATCGGCCCTGCATTCGCCGTAACGCGCCACCGCCTGGCTGCCGCTGCGCCGCCGCGCCGAGGCGGCTGCCGTTCGCAGGTGTTGGCGAAAGGAACCGCTGCACTGTTCCTCCACAAACTGCTCCACGTGCAGCAGGGTGCTCCACAGCTCCAGCGTGGGCATCGCCGCAAAGCCGGCGATCGCCTTGCGGTAGGTCGACGCCACCTTGCGCACCAGTGTTCCCTGGTCCTCAAGGTCGAGGCCCAACGGCCGGGCCACCAGCACCAGGCTCACCAGCAGGCGTTTGAGATCCCATTCCCAGGGCCCCGGGAACGTCTCATCGAAGTCGTTGATGTCGAACACCAACGTGCGCTCCGGTGAGGCATAGAAGCCGAAATTGAGCAGATGGGCATCGCCGCAGAGCTGCACGCTCAAGCCGCTGTTGGGCATCGCGCCCAAGTCGCGCGCCATCACAGCGGCCGTGCCCCGGAACCAGGCGAAGGGGCTCTTGGCCATGCGCCGGTGGCGCTCAGCGATCAACCAGGGCAGACGGTTGGCGTTTTGCTGCTCCAGCAGATCCAATGGATCCGGACGCTGGGCAGAGGGCTGCCAGATTTCCAGACAGGCCTCCAGGCTTGCCATCTCGTGCCACAAAGCTCCCTAGTCACCAGATAGCAGCCAGATTGAGGCGGTGGTGGATCCGCACTGATCTCTTCCCAACGTCTCACCGACTTCTTCATGGGCCTTTCATTCCGGGAGCTTCAGGCGCAACTGCAACCCGACTGGGGCTGTGAGCACAACGGCGATGGCGGCCAGTTCGATGTGCTGGTGGTGCCCTCGCTCTCGATGGAACAGGCTCTGATGGCCCTGGTCACCGGAGCGCATCACTACGAGGAACGGCAGCTGTTTTCGCTGATGCGGCTGCGCGATCCCGGTGTGCGCGCCATCTACGTGACCAGCAAGTTGCTGCCGGAGTTGGTGGTGGATGCGGTGCTCGAGCTGATGCCGGGCGTACCCACCTCCCACGCTCGCCGGCGCCTGCACCTGTTCGACACCGACGACGCCTCCAACCGACCCCTCACCGCCAAGCTGCTGGAGCGCCCCGCGCTGCTCGGCCGCATCCGCGATCTGCTGCGCCCAGGCCGCAGCTTCATCAGCTGTTTTGTGGTGACCGAGCTGGAAAAACGCCTCTCGGAGGTGTTGCAGGTGCCGCTGCTCGGCACCGATCCGGCCCTGGGCTATTGGGGGAGCAAAGCCGGCAGCCGCGCCCTGTTCGCGCGCTGCGGCGTACCCCATCCCCCCGGCAGCGACCTCGCCTTCAACCTGCCAGACCTGGCGGAAGCCACGGCCGAGCTGTGGGAAGCGCACCCTGAGCTGCGCCGCTGTGTGGTGAAGCTGAATGAAGGGATCAGCGGCGAAGGCAATGCCTGCCTGGAGCTGGCACCGCTGCAGCTGGCCGAGCTCAGTAGCCGCGAGCGGCGGCAGCGAATCCGAGCGGCGCTGGAGCACGTGCCGATGCCAGCGGCGCTCTGGCAGGAGCTGCTGGCGCAGCAAGGGGCCCTGGTGGAAGCCTGGCTGGAGGGAGGTGAGGCCCTCAGTTCCCCCAGCGTGCAAGGCACCATCCACCCCGGTGGCCGGGTGGAGCTGCTCTCCACCCATGAGCAGATCCTGGGGGGCGTTGGCGGGCAGACATACCTCGGCTGCCGCTTCCCCGCCGAGGAGCCCTACCGGCTGGAGCTGATGCGCCACGGCCAGGCAGTGGGGGAGGCCCTGGCCGCCGAAGGGGCACTGGAGCGCTACGCCGTGGATTTCATCGCTCGCCGCATCGATGCCAGCTGGGATCTGCAGGCGATCGAAGTGAACCTGCGCCAGGGAGGCACCACGCATCCCACGATGGCCCTGCGGGCAATCACCACCGGTCGGCTGGATCCAGCCACCGGCCTGTTCATGGCACCCACCGGCCAGGCGGTGTACTACAGCGCCACCGACAACCTCACCGCGCCGCAACTGCGGGGTTTGCTGCCAGCGGATCTGATCGACATCGTGGCCGAAGCCGACCTGCACTACGACCCAGCCCGGCTGCGGGGCAGCGTGTTTCACCTGCTGGGCTGCCTCTCGGAATACGGCAAGCTCGGCATGACCTGCTTTGGCCGCAGCGCCGAGGAAGCCGAAGCGGTGTATCGCGCCACGGCCGATGGACTGATCACCCGGGCCAGCCAGCTGCAGGCTCAGCTCTGAGCCGGAATGACCAACACCGGCAGCCGCGCCTGGGTGAGCACCCGCTGGGTTTCACTGCCGATCAACAATCCCGCCAGGCCGCGGCGGCCATGGGAGGCCATGGCGATCAGATCGCAACCCAGGCGTTCCGCGGCCTCGAGGATGGCCTCGTGCACCAGCGGGCTCACGCAGGTGTCGCTGCTGGCCTCCACCCCTGCGGCCCTGGCCTGATCGAGGGCCTTCTCGAGAATCGTGGCCGCGAAGCTGGCATTTGCCTGCCTGAACTGCTCGCTCAGGGCTGGATCCAGCACCAAGCCCTCGCCGTAGATCGCCACATCCACCCGGCCGTAGTAGCTCGGCTGCACGTGGAAGAACGTCACCCGCGCGCCGCTCTGCTTGGCCAACGCCAACGCAGCACGCACGGCCTGATCGGAGAGCTCGGAGCCGTCGATCGGCACCAGCAGATGACGAACCATGGCAACCCCAGCGCAACCTCTACCAAAACGCTAGGTACTAAACAGCGATCCAACCCGCCAGATGGGAAGCCGCCTGGGAGCGCACCAGCGCCCGCGCCGCCGGCAGGGCGGGATCCAGGCGATCGGAGCTGAACGGCGGCAGATTGCGGCTGCGCAGCCAGGCGCCCCAGCGGAATTCATGGAAGGGGATCAGCGGAGCAGCGGCCACCAGGCCCTCGCGCTTGAGCTTCCACACGAGACTCCTGTAGGGATCGTCCTGGGTACCGCTGAGGCTCGAGGGCAGCGCAGTGGGGTGGAGCGGACCGAGGCCGCGGCCGTCATAGAGGTAAAGCCAGCCGCGTTGATGCAGCTGCTCGAGCACCGCGTGGCGCTCGGACACATCCAGCTGCAGCACCACATAACCAAAGGCGGTGGCACTGGGGTCGAGCTCGAGCAAGGCCCGCAGCCGGTGATGGCGATCCACCATCCACAGCTCGCCGGAGGCACTGCGCACCAGCGGCGTGGGCTTGCGCTTGAGATAGCGGCGCCGCTCTTTGGCATCGTCGGCGGCGAAATCGAGCTGGCGGCTGCGGATCTCAGCCATGCCCACACACAGCTGGGTGGGCTGCAGCGCCTGCAACGGCACCTCCAGCAGATCCAGCTCATCGCCGGTGGGTGCCGGCAACGGTTGAAAAGGGGGCAACCGCAACGCCATGCGTCGACCTTAAGCCGATTTACCAGGCTGTGGCTCAGTGGCTGCCTGGTGCTGCTGCTCTGGCTGGGCTGGGCCCTTCCTGCTCGGGCCGCTGAGGCCTGCGCGCCGATGGATCCCCGGGGAGTGGCGCAGCTGTTTGATCAGTGGAACAGCGCCCTGCGCAGCGGCGATCCCGATCAGGTGGTGTCGCTCTACAGCGACGACGCCCTGCTGCTGCCCACCCTCTCGAGCCAGCCCCGCACCAGCCCCGCCGGAATCCGCGATTACTTCACGGGCTTCCTGGCCGGTGAGCCCCAGGGGCACATCGACAGCCGCAGCATCCAACTGAGCTGCAACGAAGCCATGGCCGCCGGCACCTACAGCTTCCGCTTTGCCGATGTTCATCAGGTGCAAGCCCGCTACACGTTTGTGTATGTGTTCAATGAGGGACGCTGGCAGATTCAGCACCACCATTCCTCGCTGATGCCCGGCGCTTAGGCGCTCTGGCTGAGCTGGGCAGGGCGCGGTTCGCTGGAGCTCTTGTAGCGGCAAGCATCCTGGTGTTCACGTACCGTGCAGCCATACATCTCCAGGAAGAGATCGCGATCAGCCAGCGATCCGGTGAGACCGCAATCGAGGTAGTGCTGGCGCAGCGGAGTCCACGGCCGGCTGTGCATCTGGCCATGCAATTTCTGCAAGCGAAAGCGGCGCAAGGCCTTCAGGGGAGCTTCGCCGCAGTGGGCATGGCAGAGGTTCTGCAGGGTGCGCACACTCACGTGGCAATGGCGAGCCAGATCCGCCATACGCAGCGCACTGGCGTAGTGCTCAGCCACATAAGCCGCCAGCTCAGCCATCACGCCTGCATCCTCCGTGGAGGCCGCAAGCATGAGGGAGCGAGGAGCCATTCAGCCGGCGGGGAGTTCGCTATCCGGTGCAACCTACGCAGTTGAGCGGCTCTAAGCGGTTAAGAACAACACAAGATTGCGCGTTATACCGAATCCGCATGAATGACCAGAGCCAGCACAACCCAGCAGCTAAAGTTCAAAGCCTGATGCCATCAAAGATCGGCATCGTGGCAAAACCCAGAGATGCTGGCACTGGATTGGGCCCTGCCGGCAGGGCCTGCACCGAGAACATGTAGGTGTCGGCCTGGAAAGGGTTGTTCCAGGGCTTGAGGGCCACCGTGATCGTCTGCCCCGGCTGCGGAGGCTGAGGGAACTGCACTGTGACGCGGCGGGCCTGAGGATCAAACGAAGCCTGCACCGGAACCGCCGCTCCCTCCCGGCGCGGCAACCCCACGAACGCCTGGGTGCGAGCCGGAGCGAACTGGAAGGTGCGGTCTACCCCGCGGGTCTGCTGGATCACCAGGCCGCCCAACCCCGCTCCGGCCTGATCCGGCAGGGTGATCGTGAAGTAGTAGGTGGCGGCCGTCTGCCCCACATAGGTGTAGTAGTTCGTGAAGGCCACCTTCCAGGGGGGCCTGGCAAACCAGGTCTGACCATCGAGCTCGAGGGCTTGAGCGGGCGCAGCCACCAACTGCACGGCCACAACGGGCGCAGCCAGCAGAGCGGGCACGATCCAGAGGTTTGCCATCCAACCAACAGCAGCCTGGGCGCAACGTAGCGGCGGTTCAGGCCGTTGATAGTGTCAGGAGGCTTGTCTGCAGGATCGATGAACCGAGCTGAACTCGACGCCATCGATCTGATGCTGCGCGACCTCAATACGCGCCACGACGAAATCCGCCACCGCGCTGCCTTCCGCGGCTGCACCCGGGAGCTGCTCACCCTGCAAGAGGAGCTGGTGCGCTATCTGATGGCGAAGCGCGAAGGCCACAACCTGCGCTGATCCTCAGGCCGCCTGCAAAAACGGCTGTGGGTTTTGATCACGGCGGTGTTGCCGAGGCAATTCAGGCCCCTGCTGATCACCGGCCAGCGCAGCGGTGGCCTCCAGGGCACTGCGCATCCGCCGGGCGGCATGCAGGCTCATGTCACGCGGCACGCTGATGCGATCGCGCCAGTAGCGCAGCCCCGCCGCCGTGCCCGGCGGCGGGGCTAGCAGGGGAAGATCAGGGTCGCGCAACAGATTGGTGAGCGCGCAACGCAGGGCCTGATCCAGGGCAAGGCCAGCGGCGGCACTGCGGGCTGCACCTTCCGGGTTCACCTCCAACAATCGATGGCGGTGGCGGAGCATGCGGGCAAGCGCGTCATGAACGGCCGTGGCCGGGGGGCTCTGGCGGGTCTCAACCACAGCCGGGTGGGCGATGGCATCGATGGGCCAGGGGCCCTGATCGATCAGGTGCGCCACCCGCTGCTGCTCGGCACTACCGCTAGCCAGACAGCAACCCATCTGGGGAGGGAGGTCGTGGGCGTGGGTGTGAATGTCGCTCTGGGTGCCCAAGTAGGTGCTGCGCTGCTCCAGGGCGGCAAACCAGCGATCAATCGCCGGGTGCTGCGTGCGCAGGCCGTATCCCTTGTAGTAACTGAGCGAAGCATTCATCCGCTCGAGATAGGGCACATAGATCACATCGGCCGTGCCGAAGTGCTCCCGGAAAAAGGGGCCCGCAGTGGCCTCAAGCGCCTCCTCCACCAGGAAGGCCATGCGCGCGAAGTGCTGTTGCGCTGGCGCCGACTGCGGCCCTTCGCCTTCGCTGTAGCAAAGCCACTGGCACCAAGCGCGAAAGAGGCGCCGCTCCAGCTGGCGCAGCGCAAACACATCGGGATCCTGCATCCCCTCGCCAAGGGGTCCGAACGCCTCCTCAAGTGCCTGCAGGATCAGGTCGCTTTCGGTGATCAGATGACCATCGAGCTCGAGGGCAGGCAACATCCCGGAGGGAACGATCTGCTTAAACCAGCGTTCCTTCTCGCCGTAGCAGAACATGGTCACCTTCCGGACCCGGTAGGGGATCCGCTTCTCCTCCAACCACAGCCACACCTTCTGGCAGTAGGGGCACCAGGCGTGGTGGTCGCGGTACAGGGTGACGCGCACCTCGGATTCCGACCGACCAAACAGGCGCAGGCGAGCCTGAGCATTCGTGGGGCCTTCCACCCGCCGCTGCTGCAGCTCAGCCTCACTGCAGGGATCGCATTGCTCCTCGAGCTGCTGCCAGCTCAGGGGCGCAGCCATAGCTATCGATGGGGCGAGTGGATGCATGGATCCAGCATCGCTCAGACCAGCCGTGCGCCGCGGGAGGGCTGAGTTGCTGAGATTGAGGCAACGGCATTGTTCTGATGCAGTTGCCTCAATCACAAGATCTCGAGAACACAGTGGATGGCTACATTGATCAGGCGCTGATCACCCGGCCATGGAGCACCTCGCCGAGTATTTCAAAGTGTTCTCAGAGCCGAATCGCTTGGCCGTACTGGAAGCCCTGCGCAACGGGCCGCTCAATGTCACCGCCGTGGTCGACAAAACCGGCCTGAGCCAGGCACTGGTGTCGAAGCACCTGAAGTTGCTCACCATCGCCGGCGTGGTGCAACGGCGTCCCCAGGGCTCGCTGGTGTTTTACGAGGTAAACGACAAGGCCGTGTTCAAAGTGGTTGCCCAGGCCGAGAAACTGATGCTCGCCTCACGCCGCCAACAACTCGACGCCCTGGCAGCCATTCTCTGAGTGTCGGCTCACGCCTGAAGGCGCGTCGAGTAACGGCAAAGGCCTGCATGGTTGCCGGCTACCGATGGCCTGAACAGCCTGGAGAGACCGGTGCTGCTGCCGTGATCCCTCCCCAAACAGACGACCGGCATGCTCGGCCATCCCGTGGCCGAAAACCCGATCGATCGGATGTTCGACGCGGTGTACGCCCACCACGGCCTGCATTGGCAGTTCTGGAAGAACAACATCGCCTCCGAGCAGGACCTCGCCAAGGCGATCGCCGCCCTCCAACCACCGGCCGTGGCCGAGGCGCTCGGAGGGTGAAACCAACGGCACACCACCCAGAAAAACAAAACCAGCTTATGCGTCAATCGTCATACTGTTACGCTTGAGCAGTAGCTGTTGGCCATCCGCCTCCCTCCGGCATGAGTGAGTATTTCGACCTCGTGGTGATCGGCGCCGGCTCCGGCGGCCTGGCCGCCGCCAAGCGCGCCGCGAGCTATGGCGCTCGAGTGGCGATCGTGGAAGGGGATCGCGTGGGCGGCACCTGCGTGATCCGCGGCTGCGTGCCCAAAAAATTGATGGTGTACGGCTCGGCCATGCGCCATCACCTCCACGATGCCGTCAGCTACGGCTGGAGCGTGGGGGATATCTCCCACAACAGCGCCGTGCTGCTGCAACGGGTGCGCGCCGAGGTGGATCGGCTCAACCAACTGCACATCGGCTTCCTCGAGAATGCCGGGGTGCAACTTGTGCGGGGCTGGGGGCGTTTCGCCGATGCGAACACGGTGAGCGTGGTGGATCCAAGCGGATCCGAACTGCAGCGTCTGCGGGCCGAGCGGATCCTGATCGCCGTGGGCGGCCGCCCCCATCGCCCCGAGATCCCCGGTGCCGAGCTGGGCTGGGTGAGCGACGACATGTTCAACCTCGAGCGGCTACCCGAGCGGGTGGTGGTGGTGGGCGCCGGCTTCATCGCCTGCGAATTCGCCTGCATCCTCAATGGCCTTGGCGTGCAGGTGACCCAGCTGGTGCGTGGCGATCACCTGCTGCGCGGTTTCGATCTCGAATCGAGCCGCACTGTGCAGGAGGCGATGGAAGCCGATGGGATCGACATCCGCCTTACCCACAGTCCTGCCTCAATCGAGGGCACGCCGGGGGATCTCACGGTGATCACCCAGAGCGGCGAACGACTGCCCTGCAACGGTGTGTTGCTAGCCACCGGCCGCCGGCCCTTTCTACAAGGGCTGAATCTGGAAGCCGCCGGCGTGGCAATCGAAAGCCATCGCATCCCGGTGAACGCCGATCAGGCAACCAATGTCTCCCATATCTACGCCGTGGGTGATGTGACCGATCGGGTGAACCTCACGCCTGTGGCCGTGGATGAGGGCCGTGCCCTGGCCGACACCATCTGGGGCCGCAAACCCCGCCAGGTGGATCACGAACTGATTGCCAGCGCCGTGTTCTCCCAGCCGGAACTCTCCGGTGTGGGTCTCACCGAAGAAGCCGCGATCGAGCGCTACGGGGCCGATGGCGTGAAGGTACACCGGGCCCGCTTCCGGCCGATGAGCCAGGCGCTACCGGCACGCGACCCGAAGGTGCTGCTGAAGCTGGTGGTGGAGCTGGCCAGCGGCAAGGTGGTGGGCTGCCACATGGTGGGCGAGCACGCCGCCGAGATCATTCAGATGGCGGCGATCGCCATCGGCATGGGCGCCAGCAAGGCCGACTTCGACCGCACCATGGCCCTGCATCCCACCGTGGCGGAAGAGTTCGTCACCATGCCGAACTGAAGCAGCGCCGTCGCTGATGCCTGTCTCCTCGCCCCGGACCGTCCTGATCAGCGGCGCCAGCCGCGGCATCGGCCGCGCCATCGCCGAGCGGCTGCTCGCCGATGGTCACCGCCTCAGCCTTGGCGTGCGCAACATGGCGGCACTGCAGGGCACTGCCCTGGATCACCCCAACGTGCTTCTGCACCCCTACAACGCCGAAGATCCCGCTTCGGCCGAAGCCTGGGTGATGGCGAGCGCGCGCCAGTTCGGCACGATCGACTCCCTCATCCACAGCGCCGGCGTGTTCTCCCGCGTGCCGCTGCTGTTCGAAAACGGACAGGAAGACGAAATCCAGCAGCTCTGGGATGTGAACGTGATGGGTCCGTGGTGGCTCACCCGAGCCGCTTGGCCCCAACTCGCCGCCCACGGCTGCGGACGGATCGTGGTGCTGGTGTCGATGAGCGGCAAGCGCTCCAAAGGCCGCCTGGCCGGTTACACAGCCAGCAAGTTCGCCCTGATGGGCCTCTGCCAGACCATGCGCAACGAGGGCTGGGAGCAGGGCATCCGCGTGACGGCGATCTGCCCCAGCTGGGTGAACACCGACATGGCCGCCGCCGTGAATGCCATGCCAAAAGAGGCGATGAGCCAACCGGGCGACATCGCCGCGCTCACCGCGCAGCTGCTGGAGCTGCCCAACAGCTGCGTGCCGTTTGAGCTGGCGGTGAGCTGCAGCCTGGAGACGTGAGCCCCGCCGCTCAGCTATAGCCAAGCACCGGCTTGAGCAACAGGATCACCACCGGGAACGCCATGAACAGCACCGAGAGCGGCATGGCGAGGAACAGCGCCTTGCGGTGGTGGCGATAGGCGGTGATCACACACCACCCCGCCAAAGGAAAGAACAACAGAATCGCCGTGATCAGACCCGGTGAATACAGGCCGGTGCGCAAGGCCGGCAGCACGTGAAATCCCACGGCATTCACCAACATCAAGCCCGGCAGTAGCAAAGCCGCCGCTGGCACCTGCCAACCCACACCACCTGCCAGCAAACCGAACGGAATCACCCCGAAGCCATTGGTGATGTAGAAGTCGCCCCAGGTCACGGGTAGGCCCAGCACCTGCTCCGCCCAGGGCTTCCAGCCCAGGTCGTATTCCTCGATCACGTGGAGCCCGTAGGCCACCAGACAGAGCCAGAAGATGGCCTTGCCCAACGGCGAGCCTGGATCGAAGCGCTCGTTCATGGCGACAAATCAACGAAAAGACAGAAGTGATCAGCACTGGCGCGGCGGAATGCCGTAGCGCTGGCGCAGCTCCTCCACGGGCACAGCAGCGTCGGCGAACAGGTCCCAATCGCCGATCAGGTTGTGGTTCACCTGCAGACCGCGCTCCACCCCCTGGAACAACACCTCGGGTTCGAGGTCGTGCTGATGGTCGCCGGTTTCAATCGGCACCACCGAGCGGCCCAGCTGGAATTCCGCCAGCACCAGCAGGATCGAGAAGAAGGGATCGCTGTCGCGGCTCATGCCCGCCTGAAAGCCGGCCACCCCGCCTTCTTCGGCGGGCGTGGTTCCGTAGCCACCCAGCACATGCATGCAGTCGTGACGGGCGATCGGCGGCGGCGGACCACCCGGTTCCCCCGGCACCGAAAAGCCATTGCTGGAGATGAACTGGATGTAGGCGTGCCCCAGGGTCCCCTCCGGCAGGTCGCCGAGGGCGCGGTAGCGGGCGGCCAGGGCAGGATCGCTCTGCTTGAGGGCATAGCGGGCAAGCTCCATGGCCGCCTCAAGCCGGCCGCGGCCCAGGAAGTCACGCACCGCCCCGGCCAGGAAGCCACGGCGCGCCATGTCTAGCCGCACCAGGCCCATGCGCTCATGCACCAGGTTGGCATAGGTGTTAACCACCTCCTCGCCCACGCCCAGAGCTCTGGCGGCGCGGCGCAGGTAGGCGAGGCGCTCGTCGTTGAGCGCGCCATCCATCAGGGCCACCACGGTCATGCCGCGCAGGATGCGGGCTCGCCAGATCGGATCGCTCAGCTGCTCAGCCAACGCTTCCGGGCTGAGCGGAGCGAGCGTGTCGAGATCGATCTGAGGGTGGTGGGCCAGGTGATCGCGGATCGCTTCGATCGTGCGGCGTTCAGCAG
>NZ_JBIPMN010000070.1:0-12452 GCF_044369115.1 Vulcanococcus sp.
AAAGTGCGCTCTTTATCCAGTCACGCCTTGATGCGTCAACATATGAGAGGATGCCGATGGAAGCTGCAGCTTGCCTGTCTGTATCTCGGTCTCCAATCATCAGAGACAGTCTAGGGTTGATGTTGTTTTCGGCGCAGGCGCTTAAAAACATTCCTGGATTTGGCTTTCTAAAGAATGAGTTCTTTTTGAAGTGGCCTAAGCCAAGGTCGGGATGAAAGGGGCAGTAGTATACCCCAGAAATAAATATAGACCTAATCGAAAATTCCCGAACCATATAATGAGTAAGATTTCGAAAAGCTTCTTTTGTGTACAGACCTCTGCCTATACCAGCTTGGTTCGTCACAACGGCAATCGTCATTCCGGCCTTTTGCGCGGCTAGGCAAACATCAAATATTCCCTCCCTAAAATGGAAGTCTTCAATCTTGTGAACATGACCATAGTCCTCATTAATCACCCCATCTCGGTCAAGAAAAAGTGCCCGATTCATGGCAGTACCTCCGAAGCTCGCATCAAATCATCAGGCACACCAATATCGATAAAAGCGGAGTCATGAGCCATGCCAGACAGCCGCTCATCCGCTACGCGCTTCGGAAAGTACTCGGCTTCTATCGAAAACACCTCCTCAGGCCAGGAAGCCATGGCTTCCCGATTAAGCACATAGATCCCACCATTGATCAGCCCGGGCCCCTCGGCTCCTTTCTCTTCCAATGCCGTCACACAGCCATAGGCATCCAGCTGCACCGCTCCATAGCGCCCCACATCTAAGACCTGCCGGCAGGCCATCAGATCCGATCCAGGCGTTGCCTGCTCCACCAGATCCCGGTAGTCCACATCAAAGTAGGTGTCGCCGTTGAGCACCAGCAGCTGATCACAAGGGATCACCCGCGCAGCAGCGCGGATCGCTCCACCAGTGCCCAGCGGCGTGGTCTCCATGCTGTAGCCCAGCTGCAGGCCGTGGTACGTGAATCCCAACTGCTGTTCCACCATCTCGCCCTTGTAGCCCGTGAGCAGGGTCACCGCGCGAAAGCCCGCCTGCCCTAGCTGATCCAGCAGATAGGTGATGAACGGCCGGCCCGCCACCTCAGCCAACACCTTCGGGCGGTCGCTCACCACACTGCGCAGGCGAGTGCCCAGCCCTCCCGCCAGAATCAACACCTGGGTCGACATGGCTTGCGTCATGGCGAAAAGATCCGCTCCTCCACCATCTCACAGATGGTGTGGCCCATCAGCAGATGCCCCTCCTGGATGCGGGGCACACAGGTGCTGGGAACCTGAAGCAGATGGTCACAGTGCGGGTTCATGCGCCCTTCGCTGGCACCCGTGAGCCCCACCGTGGCCACCTGCAACTCCCGCGCCACCTGCAGGGCCGCCACGATATTTTGCGAATTGCCCGAGGTGGAGTAGGCAAACAGCACATCCCCTACGCGTGCTATGCCCCGGACCTGCCGGCTGAACACCTGCTCATAGCCATAGTCGTTACCGATGGCCGTGAGGATCGAACTATCGGTGGTGAGCGCCACCGCCGGCAGCGGGTTGCGATCAAACATGAAGCGGCTCACAAACTCCCCCGCCATGTGCTGGCAGTCGGCGGCGCTGCCGCCATTGCCGGCAAACAGCAGCTTGTTGCCCTGCCCTAAGGCCCGCACCACCAGCTCTACCACCGCCTCCAGGGTTGTGTGGAGGTGGCTGTCTGCAGCCAAAGCCGCATAGGTGCGGGCTGCGTCTTCGAACGACTGGGAAACAGATGCTGGCATCGCTAGATCCTCCAGGCCTGGGCGCCGTGCTCGCTCAGGCAGCAGAAGCTGGTTTCCCCGCCTGCTTCCAGCAGTGCACGCCTGAGCTGTATGGCCTTGGAGGGGTGCGTCATGAACAGGATGAAGCCGCCGCCACCAGCACCCGACACCTTGGCGGCTTCCGCTCCATGCTCGTGGGCCAGGGCAATGCGCTCTTCAATCACGGGGCTGCTCACCTTGGTGGAGGTGCGCGCTTTGTTCTGCCAGCTGCGGTTCAGCGAAGCCACAATCCCATCGCGATCACACTTCAACACCGCTTCCTTCATTGCCCGGGCTTCCTGCTTGAGGTTGTGGAGGAAGGCCAGGCGATCATCCTGCGGATCGTGAGCAGCTTTGGTCTGGTCTTCAATCACCTCAGCCGATTGGCGTGACACGCCGGTGAAGTGCAACAGCAGCGACGACTCCAGCTCGCAGCGGAACCAGTTCTTGACGCGCAGCGGGTTCACGATGGTGCGGTCGTGCTCAAACTCGATGAAGTTGAAACCGCCAAAGGTGGCGGAATACTGATCCTGCCGGCCGCCCGCCAGGCCGCAATCTTCGCGCTCAATCGTGTAGGCCAGCTCGGCGATCTCATAGTCGTCGATGCCTAGATTGAGGGCTTCCACAAAGGCCTTGAGCATCGCCACCACCAACGTGGACGAGCTCCCCAAACCCGAGCCGATCGGGGCATCACAGTAGGTGCTCAGGCGGCAAGCCAGGGGTGTGCCGCCATTGAAATCGCGCACCACCCTGGTATATACAGCTCGATGCAGGAGCAATTGTTTCGGCAATTCTGCCGCATGCTGTTCGTCTGCAATCCGTTGATGGATCCCTGCATCTAGGGCCTCAGCCTCAAAGCCCTGTTCGCTACGCGACAGCTCGGCATAGGCGTAGCGGTTGATGGTGGTATTGAGCACAGCACCACCATGAACACTGTAAAAATCTTTGATGTCTGTGCCACCACCCGCTAAACCCACCCGCAGGGGGGCACGGGCGCGGACCAGCTTTGGCAGGACGGAAGTGGTCATGAATATAGCTTACTCCTGCTTGGTTCATTGTACATAGCCAGCAGGGGCAAGACCCATTGCCGTGATACAAAGAACACCAGATGACGCCGAAGCAGAGGCCGCCTGCTCATCGGGCTTCGATGCGCACAACGAGCATGCTGAGCTCGCGCCGATCCGCCGAATTAACCAACTCAATCTGGTAAGCAGGGTTCAACTCGATAGCGGCAACCGATAAATCTTTTCCGGCCGGGAAATGAATGGCGAACTCATTCATTCCAGGCTTCACGGGCTGCACAAAAGAGAGCCTCTCGTTACCGTCATACAAAACATCCACATGCACCTCCATGGAGTCGTGATAGTTCGCCATGTCGCCCTCGGGCAAGTAGCCCGATACAGCAAGCTGCCTGGCATCATTCTGAATTGATAGCACCAGCTGGTTATTGCGAACCAGCCAGCCGTCGTGCTCAATCCCATAGCTGGATGGCATCAACGTGCAACCGCCCATTTTCGACGCAGTCTGCTTCTGCAGCAAACTCCGAGCCACGTCAGCCTCCCGTCTGGCTGGGCCAATGGCTTCGCTGAAGACTGCCTGAATGCGTTTGAGGTTAAAGCGGTCGGCAACATAGCTGCGAGCACGCTGGCTCGCGTCAGCCCAGTCAGCACGGTCGCGCCGGAAGACCTGCTCGATCGCATCAACAAAATCCTGGGCCGTGGTGCATGTGAAGTAAATCCCCGTTGGTGCATCCTCCATGCCCTCAATTCCATACTCCGATCCAATCACGGTGTGTCCCGCAGCAAAGGCCTCCACCACCTTGCCTTTGATGCCAGCGCCATAGGGCAAGGGCGCCAGCGACACGACTGTCTGCCTCAGCAGTTCCTCGAGCTTGGCGTCGGATGTAAACCCATGGAACACAACCAGCGGATGGGCTTCCAGCTTGGCCTTGAGATCGTCGGGGCAGCGGCTCCCAACCACGTGCACCCGGAAATCTTGCTGAAGCAGCGGAAGTACATGATCCACAAGCCATTCAATCCCAATGCGATTGGGCGTATGCCCAAAGCCACCGACGAACAAAAGATCTTTCTGGCTTTCAGCTGTGCTCTCCGCTGGTGCCCTCACTGCCGATTCAGCCACGATCTGAATCGCATAGGGACATATCGTTCCTAGATTGCCATGGCTGGCAGACAACATCGCTTTCTCTTTTGGAGAGCACGTTAACGCCAAATTCACCTTGCGGATAATCCTCTCTTCATCGGGCGTCAACAACTGAGCACCCTCATGGCTGATGGGAGTTCCCCAGCCGGCCCCTGCAGAGGCTTTTGCGAGGTGCTCCCGCAGGCCATGCATATCATGCATGTAGTACAGAGTCTTGGCATCAGGAAACACCTCAGTCAATAGGTCGATATAGCGCTTGGTGATATGGGGGCGATTGAAAAGGATGCAGTCCACATGACGCAGCTGCTCACGCAGGATCTGCTCGAGATGATTGGCAACGGTGTTGCCATGAAGCACCATCACACCCAGCGCCTCAAGATCGGAGGTGTAGGGCTGGTGTGCAGTGTAGTTTTCAGGTAGAAAAATGACGTTGTAGCCCAGTTGGATCAAGGCTTCACAAAAGGCCTGCACCGTGCGGCTACCAGCATCCTTATCCGGCTGCGGAACGTAGTGGTCAACCACCAAGACCGTGCGGTGCGTACGCAAGCGGTGATTGCTCGCGTGCAGGATGTCAGCTGTGCTGCTGAGGCCTCGCGTGAGAATCGGCAGCTTCCACTTTTGGTTGAGCTTCTGCAGATTGATTTTCTGATAAGCTTTGAGGCCCTTTTCGACATCCTTGGAATTGCTCAAGCCCTCAAAGTGAATAATGCGAGACTGCGGCTGCACCCACACCTGCAAGCCAAGAGCTCGGATCTTGAAGCAGAGGTCGGAATCTTCACAGTAGGCAGGGACAAATTCTTCTCCAAACCCATTCACCTCTTCCCAGAGATCTCGCCGTACGGCCAGCGCGCAGCCCGAGACATAGTCAACTTCTCTGGCGTAATTGACCTGATAGACGCGCTCTTTTTCAAAGTTGCGGCCAAAGTTCCAGGCCTCACCATCGGGCCAGATGATCCCGCCCGATTCCTGAATCTCTGAATTGTGAAAGAGCACCTGGCTGCCTACGATGCCTGCCTCGGGGCGCAACTGGAAGGTGGTCAGAATCTGATCCAGCCAGTGATCGAGAACGACAGTGTCGTTATTCAGGAAGTAGATATATTGGCCGCGGGCATACTTGGCGGCATTGTTGCAATTGCGAATGAACCGACCATTGGCTTCCATTCGCACGTGCCGAACCCAAGGATTGAGCCTTAGGAGCTCACTGGTCTCATCGGTAGAACAATCATCGGCGACTATCACCTCAAAGGGCACGCTATTGGACGCACCAGCGATGCTCTTCAGGCAGTTCTGCAGCAAAGGCCAGAGGTTGTAAACCGGAATGACAACCGAAACCACTGGGTTAGCTGTGCACAGCAGCGGACGTGGAATGGCCACCACGCCATCAATTGCTGAGAGGTAGTACTCCAGCAGGAAGCGAGCCTCAGGATCATTCTCTGTGCATTCAAGGACAGCCTTCCAGCCCGGGCGTTCCCGCACTGGAACCAAAATGGGTCTGTTATTGGGAGCACCCCAGTTTGTTGGAGCACTGTCTTCGCTTTGTTGCTGATCTGTGTCAAAGCCAAAGACTCCACTGAGGACATTGACCAGGGGTGCGGAACCAAGGCGCCCTTGAACCGTCGCCTTGCGGAGCAGATGGCAGGCAGAGGCCAGTGATGAGCCCGCAGGTTGGGCTGCAAGAAAGTCGGCACTTAATTGGTTCGCCGCCTCAACCCGTCCATGCCAGAGGTGACCGGCAATTTGCAGCAGCTGCCACTCGGCAATGTTGATGAAACCTCCAGTCACCAGCCCATCGAGCTTTTCTTGTGCCAACTGCTGCTGATCATCCAGCAGAAGATCCATGAAGACTCGAATCTCCGTTGCTTTTTCGCCAGCCGCATGCAGCACATTGCGCCACTGTGCATCGGGTGGTGCCGAGGCCCGCTCCTGATCGAGCTGATCCCAAAGATTGGGATCCCACGGATCTTCAAGAAGTCGCTCTTGGATCGTTGGCATGGAATAAACTCCTTAACGCTGGGCTTCAATGATGAGAACGCCAGGCAGATCGGAGCCCAAAACTCCGTGCTTCCAGCTGCAGATGTGGTGAATAGCTGTCATCTTGAAGCCAGCTTGTTGAAGTTGTTCCAAGATCTCCCAGCCTGGAATGCGATAAACAAGAGAACCGTGCCCTGGGCGGACGGGATCGCCATGGTGCTCAGGCTCACCAATCGTTTCGGGTTCCCCGGTCTGCTGATTCAATCGAGCTTTGAGAATGGATTCCTTCTGCCCAAATGCCAATGGACACGTGGCTACCAGCCGCCCATCGGGACGCAGTACACGATGGATCTCGGAGAATGCTTGATCAAGGTCTCTGACGTGCTCAAAGAGTTCATTGCAGAGAACCAGATCAAAGGACTGATCCGAGAAGGAAAGTTCACACAGATCCTGATGAGGGATGTCGCTCACAGGGATTTCAGATTCTTCTAAAAACTCGCTGCAGATCAGATTTTGATCTCCTACGCGCCGCCGCATCCAGCTGGCAAAGCCGCTGATCGCTTCTACCAAGTAAATGTGCTGTTGCGCCAAGGCGCTCACCGAGCCGTAAGTGCGCTCCAGGATTTTAAGAACAGCCCGGTTCCGGCTCAGCAGGCCATTGGCAACAACGCATTCCCGCAAATTTGTTGCCGTCGGGTCAATCGCTGCAGGGGGTACATAAGCGCCTGTGAGCGGCTCAATCATTCCGAGCCGTTGGATCACAGCCAGGCAATCCTCTCCGAGCGACCCTTGGTGCAGCAGAGAGGGAATCTCAGGCTTGAACTCGGCAAAGTCGAAGTAGACCTTGTGCTGGTCATGCAAGGTCAGGACTGCTTCACTCGGCATCGACCGCGGTCGAGTCGGCGCTTGCACGAACGAGCTCCTCGCCATGGCTAAGCGAGCCTAGGCATGGCAGGTCGTGGCTGCCAATGCCCACTCGCGTGGATCCTGTCCACCCTTGTCAAGTTCCGTTTCAACTCGGCAGCAGCAGCGCATCCCGTACCCGAGTTGCGGCCCATCCAGCAGGTCGTCCTCCCTGCACGACATCGCAGATGCATGGGGTTCACGGCAGGGTTCGGAAGAAGGCGGTGCGCTGGGCCCTGCCGCCACTGGCCCACGGCCACCACGGCGCTGCAAAGGCCTCGTCATGAGCCCAGAGTTGCAGCTCCCTGGTGGTGATGGCAAAGCCGGCCTCCTGGGCCAGCTGCACCAGCTGAGCCAGGTCCCGCACAGAGCTGCACCGGGCCTGCAGCACTGGGTCTGCGGCCACGGCCTGCAGGAACTGCTTGAGGGCCTGGCTCTTCATGAGCTACCCCTGGTCGCTGGTCCCTGGTCCCTGGTCGCTGGTCGCTGGTCGCTGGTGCATTTTTGGAGGGCCGACCCGCCGTCAATCCCAGTTTCTACCGAGATGGCCCCAGTGCTGTGTATCAGGCGGCTCTTATGCAGAAACCGCATGCCTGCTGGGTTCTGGTCACGGCCGCCGGCCTTGGCCAGACCCTCTCTGCCTACGTAGCGTTGGCCCATGCAGCTTGACGCGGACCCCCACCAGCTGGCTGAGCAGGTGCGCGACCTGCTGGCCGATGCCGCCAGCCCTTCCGCTGCCCTGCTGCAGCTGGCCCTGCTCTGCCTGCAGACCGGCCACCCCCAGCTGGCCGCACGCCTTGCCTGCAGCGACCAGCTCAGCGCCGTTCACCGAGCTGAGCTGGATGCCCTCAGCACCATTGACCTGCTGAGCCTCTACAGCAGCTGGAAGACCACCTGCACCGCTGGCTGGCAGGCCGCCCTGACCCCTGAGGCCCTGCTGCGCCTGGGCCTGCTGCTCAGCCGCAGCGAAGGCGACGCCATGGCCCGCCTGCGCAACGACCTGCAGGAGGTCTTCGGGGAGGGGATGGTGCAGGCCGACCGGGCCCTGGCTCTGCAGCTCTGGGATCAGCTCTGCCGCCGCTGCCCCGACTGGAGCTGGGCGCGGCTGATGGCCTGCGACCTGGCCCTGCAGGAGCAGCAGCTCGACCTCTGCCACCACCACATCGAGGCCGCCCCGGCCGCTGAGCGCCGCAGCATCTCGCTGCTGGACGTGGAAGCCCGCCTGCGGCTGCAGCAGGAGTTTGTGCAGGAAGCGCTGCGCTGCTGGGATGCAGCGATCGAGCAGGCCCGCGCCGAAGGCCAGTTCAAGTGGGCGATCGCCCTGGTGCGCCGCCGCCACGCCGCCAACATGGCGCACCTCAAGGGCATGTCCAGCAAGGCCATCGCCTATGAGGCGGAGCTCGATCGCATCTCGGGCTTCCTCAGCTCCGTGGCCGAGCGCTACGGCATTGATCTGCCACCGCCCAGCAGCCCCAGCGACGATCCGCCGCCACCCCGACTACCACGATCCAGCTGAGTGCTGCAGCGCAACTCATCAACGGACGCTGTCCACCACCACCGCCCAGCCCTTGCCCGGGGCATAGCGGTAGGCGCCGCCACCGATCGGCTCCACCATCCAGCGCCGCCCAAAGTTCAGCCGGCTGAACCGCAACCCCATGCCCTTGGCATTGAGGGTGGTGCCGTGGATCAGGTCAGGCTCGCCCCACGGATCGTTCACCACCACATGGGTGGGGGTGTGGCCGAAGACGATCAACCAGTGGCCCGAGCCCGTGGGTCGCTCCACCGGCCCGCGGTGGAGGTAACCGCAGGGCACGGGGATGCCGCGGGCGATCTGCTGCTCGATCAGCTGGAAGTCGGCGGTCTGCACCAGGCGGGCAGTGACGCCGAAATAGGCCAGGGCCTGGAGCTGGGCGGTGGCGTCGGTGGTGTCACCAAAGCGCTGCACCACCGCCAGGTACTGATCGTCGCCATTGGCGCCCTTGAGCGTGCCGGGCTTGAGGGCTTCCAGGAGCATGGCGCAGCTCGACGAAAAACAGGTGCGATCGCGCTGGGCCAGCTGGGCCGAATCGCGCTGATTGAACCGGGGCACTCCCACCAACGGGTTGGGGTGGCGGAGCACCGCCGGTGCAGATGGCATCGCGCCCGCTCCCGCAGGCTTGGCATTCCAGAGCGCAGCTTCTGCCTTGCGCCGCCGCCTGAGACCGGCCTCGCTGGGGCCGCCGGGGTTCACGTAGAGCATCAGGGCCGCCGGCACCTGCTCCCACGCCTGGGTGCGGATGTGCCGTGTGAGCGTTGTGTAGCCCGGGCTGCCAAACCAGTAGGGCCCGCAGTTGTAGGAGAAGGAGATCAGGGCAGCCCGCTGGTTGACGTTCAGCGCCTGCCAGCTCTCCGGCGGCAACGCCGCAGCCAGCTCTGTGGCGTCGTGCATCAGCTGGGTGTGCAGCAACGCGTCGGCCTGCTGCTGGCTGATCCGTTCGCCCTGGCGAACCGGGCGGCCATCGGCATAGGCCGTCGATCCCCAGCCGATCGTCCAGGGCTCAGCGCCGGTTTCGGGATCGGGGTAGGCGGTGAGCCGGCAGCCTTCGAACTCCTTGACCAGGGGGAGGGCGACGGCAACCGCTGGCGGGAGTCCTGTGACAGCCGTGGCCGGTTGTTCCGTCCACGGCTGTGGTACTTGCGCCTTTGGCGCCTTGGTTTCGACCGCTGCCTTCCACAGGTCTCGCAGTTCACTGCCTTCCGACAGGGCAGCCGGATCAATGGCCACCAGCCGATCGAGCACCGCCTGCAGCCAGGCGCGGTGGTGGCTTTTGGCGGGGGCGTAGTGGCTGACGTAGTTGCTGGTGGGCACCAGCGGCTTGCTGGGCTTGGCGGTCTTCCTCATGGCTGGCGCTGGACCGGGATCTGACGGGGCGGTGGGCCGGCCTCGTACTGCTCTTGCCACCGATCCGCTGGAGGCCCCCCAAGTCCGCAATCACTGCCAAACTGTCAACACCCTGTCGCTGTCTGCCGGGCGCCATGGCCACCATCACCCTGCACGACGTTCCAGACGAGGTGCTTAGCCGGCTGGAGCAACGCGCCCAGGCTCACGGTCGCAGCCTGAACAGCGAAGCCGTGGATTGCCTCACACGTCAGGCGACCGGAGCGGCTGATGCTGATTCCTGGCTCCGCGATGTCGAAACCCTCCGTGCGCAGGTTCTTGGTGGGCCGATTCCCGTTCAGGAGTTGGTGGCCGCCACCGAGCGCGAGAGCCATTGACTGCCGTAGCAGACACCAATGTGCTGGCAGCTCTGATGCTGCCCACCGCTGAAAACAAGGCTGTTGCATCTCTGTTTCGTCTCGATCCCGATTGGCGCATGCCGCCGCTGTGGCAATCGGAATTTCGCCACGTCCTGCTCAAATACATGCGCTCGGGACTGATCGAGGCCGCGCAAGCTCAAGCCCTATGGCAGAAAGCCGTTGATCGTTTTGGCCTGCAGGCCGAACAGGTTGATGGCCAGAGAGTTCTTGAGCTGGCCATCCGTTCAGGCTGCTCCAGCTATTACGCCGAGTTCGTGGTGCTGGCAGAGCAACTGGGTTGCCGGCTGCTGACCTATGACCGCAAGTTGCTGCAGCTCTTCCCAGAGACCGCTGTTCAACCAACCTGAACGCTGCTGAGCCTTTGGTCGCGGTCTCCCCCTATGGCTCCACCGCTCCAGCTCCTCCGGCGTCGTGCCCTCCAGCCAGCGGGAGAAGGCGTCATCACTCATCTGGCCCAGGGCGTGATCAGCTGCCGCCCTCGGGTCAAACAGGGCAAATAGCGGCCCCAGGTCGCCCGTGGCCCAGCTCTCGCCGGTGAGTGCCTCCAGCTTCTGGCGCACCACCAGCTCAAGCTCAGCGCCGGAACAGCGCTGCAGCAGTGCCGGCAGCAGCGGATCGAGCTGGCGGAACAGCAGCGGTGCTACGGCCAGGATGCGTCGCTGCACAAACCGCCGGGCCACCGGCTTCACCAAGGCCTCGATGACGCCCAGGGCGAGGAAGGCGAGGGCCAGATCAAGCAGCCAGCGCATCGTCCCCGTCCTCGTCGTTGTTGGAGCGGAACTGACCAAGCCGGTTCCGCGGCGGCAGGTGCCGCACCACAGGCGCCGGCATGCCGCCATCGGGGCCGCCACCACCAGGCCCTGGGGCCATGGGGCCTCTGCCCCCCGGGCGGCCGGAGTCCATGAAGTAAGTGGCGGCCGACTGGCCGGCCAGGGCAATGGCGGGCAGGGCCAGCGACCAACGGCTCTCGCACAGGGCGATGTCGGTGGCGCGGGCCTCGCACACCCCCACAAAGGCCATCAGCGAAAAGATCTCAGCGCCGACCAAAGCCAGGATCGGGGCGGTGTTGCTGCTCAGCTGCGGTGGTGCCATCGGCATCAGTGGGGCACCGCCTACGGCTGCGGTCAGCCCTCCATAGGCCTTTGCCAGGTAGGCCAAGGGCAGAGCTGAGAAGGGGCCTCAGCCCCCACCAGAGAGCTGCTGGCGCAGGGCGGCCAGGGCTTTCTTCTGGGCCCGCATCACCGACATGGCGCTGATCTCCAGCCGCTCCGCCGCGGCCCGCAGCGACAGGCCCTCCAGGACTGTGAGCCTCAGGGCTGTGGCCTGGGCGGCGGGCAGCTGATCGACCAGCTGCTCCAGCGCCAGGCCATGGATGGCCTCGCTGATGGACGGCTTGGGCTCAGGAGCGGCCAGCTGATCGAGCAGGCAGGGCTCGCCATCAACGCTGGCATCAAGGCTGAGGTGCCGCAGCGGGCATTGGCCCTGCTCGTGCAGCCGGCGTGGCACCCGCACCAGCCGCACCCGATCGCGCAGGTGGTGCTGCAGGGCACCGGTGATGCAGCGGCGCAGATAGGGCCCAGCGGGCTCGCCGGCTCTGCAGCGGGGAGCGGAGCGAACCAGAGCCTCGCGGGCCACCTGGATCAGATCCTCCCGCTCCACCAGCGGGAACAGGCGCCGGGCAGCAGCGGAAGCGATGGCATCAGCCAGCGGAAGGTGCTCCAGCACCAGGACATCGCGGGCCCGCAGGGCAGAGCGGCTGAGGGAGGAAGCGGGGGAAGCCATCGACAGGACGGCGAAGAACCCCACCCCCACCGGCCGGCCGCAGCGCCGAGGCAAGGACGCCCGACACCGGAGGGCGCATGGCCTGATCCTTGACGCGGCGTGAGGACTGGCCGAGGGATGCGGTGGGTGTGCGCCGGCCCTGGTGGCCAACAACCTCCCCCCTGCCGGTGCTGCAGATGGTTTTGGCTGCTCAGCGGTTGAGCCCCGCTGTGTCCCTGCGAGCCAACCCAAGCGCTTGCACCGGCACCTGGCCCTGACAGATGAACATGGGGAGGATCGGATCAGCGGCGTCCCAGCAAGTGGTGTAACTCGGGGGGATCAGCCCCGGCGTAGCCGGGGCTGACGGCTCGCCTCCCTCACCGTTCAGCTGTGGCAATGGGTGGGCCGGTCTGTGACCCTGTTCGGAGCACTACCACCAAACCGAACACAGACCATGACCCTTACCCATAGTGGCGCCTCCGAGCTGGGTCAGCTCATGGAGGGCACCACCGCTGGCGCCTTGATCCCAGAGATCGTGCGGCGCGGCTTCCAGGATCTTCTGGAGGCCGAGGTCTCAGCCGCCATCGG
>NZ_JBIPMN010000078.1:0-12087 GCF_044369115.1 Vulcanococcus sp.
GCGCAGGCTGCGGATCCAACTCGGCTGCAACGCAGCCGGTAACTGGCGCAACTGCCGCCATACCAGCGGCGTGAGGTGCACGTGCTGGTGGCCATCCAGCCGCAGCGGCCGCATGGGGAAGAGCGCTTGAAAACGCCAGATCTGAGCTTCAATCTCCAGGGCCAGCTGGGCTTCGATCCGCCGCCGGGGCGCCCACCAGGGCGGCAGACAGCCCAGCAGCAGCAAGCGCCCGAAGCCCAGGGCCAGGAGCCCCTGATTATCGAGGAGCTCTGGAATCAGAGCCGGATCCGCCGCAGGCGGCCCCTCGCTCAGGCAGAGATGAAGCGCGAGCTCAAAATCCGGCCGCTGGGCGCAGGCCTCGGCCGCCGCCAATGCCGCCGGGGCAGCTACCAGCACGCTGGCCGAATCGAGGGCGCCTGCATCGCAGAGCTCCATGATCGTGGCGTTCACCGCCGGATGCAGGCCGAGATCATCGGCGTGAAATCGAATCGACCCCGCGGCGGCGAGGCGTGCCCGCCTGGCGCTGCTGTGCCGCGCCGCCATCGACCACAGCCCATAGTTGATGGCCGTTGGGGTGAACACCATCACCAGCGTGCCGCCGGCGCTGCGGGCCCAGCCGCCCAGCCACCCGGGCAACACCAGGCTCACCAGCACATTGAGGCTCGTTTGGATCAGCAGCCAGCGCCGCGGGAAGGTGCTGCCTCCGGTGTGTTCCCGGAAGGTGAACAGAGCATGGGCCAGATAGCCCCACACCGAAGCCAGCAGAAATCCAAGCAGGTTGGCCAAGGGCAGCGGCGCCCCCAGCCGTTCGCCGCCCAGCAGCACCAACGCATGGATCACCGCGGCCAACACCCCCACGCCGCCGAAGCGCATCAGCTCCGCCAGCTTCGCCCGCAAGCCCACCGCTATCCATGGCCAGGGCCGGCAGCCTATGGGAAGCTCGGCGCCTGAGCGTCTGCCATGCCCGAAACCCGAAGCCTGCCCCCCCGCAATCTCCTGATCACCAGTGGGGCGATTGCGTTGTTGTTCTGGATCTGTGCCGCAGCCCGTCATGCCCTGCTCCAGAGCAACGCCTACGACCTGGGCCTGTTCGATCAGTGGATCTGGCTGGTAAGCCGCGGCCTGCCGCCAATCTCCTCGATGGAGGGGGTACATATGTTGGCGGACCACGGCGCCTGGGCCCTCTACGGGGCAGCAGTGCCTTACCGCGTGATGGGCAGCGTGCAGTGGCTGCTGGCCAGCCAGGCAGCCGCGCTCAGCTTCACGGCCCTGCCGCTCTGGTGGTTGGGCCGCCAGGCGGGCTTGAGCCCAAAACTCTGCTGGCTGGCCTGCGGGCTGTGGTGGCTGCAGCCGGTGGTGTTCAACGCCAACCTGTTCGACTTCCACCCCGAGGTGTGGGTGATGCCCGCTCTGGCTGGCTGCTTTTGGGCCAGCCGCGCCGAGCGGCCGTGGCTGTGGTTTGCTCTACTGCTTCTGCTGCTCGGCTGCCGCGACGGGCTGGTGCTGGTGGTGGCAGGCCTGGGAATTGAGCAAGCGCTGCGGCGCCGCTGGATCTGGGCCGGCGCCGCCATCGGCCTGGCCCTTGGCTGGCTGGCACTGCTCAACCGCTGGCTCTACCCGCTGCTCAAGGGGAGTGATGCCGGGCCCAAGGCGGCGGGCAAGCTCTTCTCCTATCTGGGCGACAGCCTTGATCAGGTGCTGCTCAACATGCTCACCCGGCCCGATCTGCTGCTCAAGCATGTGGACTGGGCCGGCGGCCTGGTGTATCTGCTGCTGATCAGCGTGGCGGTGGCCCCGTTCTGGCGGAAGGTGTCGCTGCCGGTGCTGACCAGCGCCATCCCGCTGGTGCTGGTGAATGTGCTCTCCGAGGAGGCACCCCAGCGCACCCTGGTGCACCACTACAGCCTGCCGGTGGCGGTCATCGCCGTCGTGGCTGCGATCGATGGCCTGGCCCTGCAGCCGCGGCAGCCGGTGCCCTGGCGGCGGTTTGGTTGGAGCGTGGTGTGCTGGGCCGCCCTAGCCAAACCCTGGTTCTTTACCGGCCCCTACCTCGAGCGGGTGGATCAACTGCCGGCAGCCCGCGAAGCGATCGCCGCCGTTCCAGCCGAGGCGCGGCTGAGCACCACCAGTTATCTGGTGCCACAGCTGAGCCAGCGCCAGCAGGTGAGCGTCCCCCGTGCCCGCCGCGACAAAATCCAGCTGGCGGAGCTTGATGCACTGCTGCTCAACCCACGCGATCCTGGCTGGGGTTCCTCACGCCAGCGCCAGCAGCAACTGCTGCGCGAAGCCAAAGCCGCTGGCTGGCGTTGCCGCCGCTGGGCGAACGGGCTCGAGCTTTGCCAAGCGCCACAGCGCAGCGCTGAGCCGCAGGCAGGTTCACTCAGCAAAACGATGCCCCCGAAGGGCGCAGCTGACGCTGGCTCTCCGGGGGCTCTCGCCGGGTCCGCTCTGGCGCGGAACCGAATGATCTAGGAATCAGGCGCCGTAATCAGCCGGCGTTCTCCGCGATCAGCAGACCCTGCATGGAACAACTGTGACTCACGGGCACCTCCTCCTTGGGGGATTGATGTCAACCGGCGATGCATTCGGCAACCGGGAGGCGCAAGCGCCGCTCAATCGCCACACCACTGCTGACGGAACTCACGAACTTTAACGAAAAGCCCCGCATGAGCGGGGCTTTCGAGGATTCAGTGCGTGAGGGATGAGAGCTGTGCTCAGCCCACGCTCCACACGCCACCGGCGATCTTCACCAGCGGCGACACGATGGTGGTGCCTGCGAGGAACCAGGCGAAGGCGGCACCGCCGCAACCGCCGAGCCAGAAGCCGCTGGCGAACTCAGCCCAGCCGGCCTTGGTGAACAGATCGGCGGGGGGGTTGTCGATGGTGGCGTCAGCGGGCTGCACGTTGGGGCCGCGGCCAGCGGTGCCGTAGATCGAGAGGCACACGGTGAGGATCGACACCAGACCCACAGCCGCCAGCAGACCGGCGGTGCTGGCGTATTCAGTGGCGCGCAGCGGGCCGGTGATGGCGAAGGGGCCGTAGAGGAAGAAGCCATGGGCCATACCCACTTCCAAACCGCGGCGGTTGGGGGAGAGGGAAGGGCGATAGGCCGGCAGCGCATTCAGGAAGGCGCGACTGAAGTAGCTGCTGTTGACAGGAGTGGCCAGATTGCCGACGCAGGGGTCGGCGACGGGGGTCACGGTCATCGGTGGAAGGGAGGTGGTTGGCGGCGATGAAGCGGCGACGGCTCAGTCGCGGGCTTCGATCACGTTGAACAGCAGGGCCATGGCCACCGCAGGAGCCAGGATCCCGACAAGGGGCACGAACACCGAGGGCATCCAGGCGGCGACGAAGTCTCCGGTCATCAGCGTGGGCCAATACAGCTACCGTTCGGCACTGTAAGGAGCTCTTCCAAACCTGCTCTCGGGCGGCGGAAGGGGCGACATAAAAGTTCAGACCGATGACCCAGGCCCTCTCCGGAGCAGCGATCGCCGCCGTGATTGCGGCCTGCTGGCTGCTTGGGCGGCCGCGGCCGAAGATCCTGCGCTCCACCGATGCCTCCGCGGTGGCAGCCCTCAACCGCAGCCAGATGGAACTGGTGCTGCCGCGGCCAAGCGAAGACGCCATCAATGCCGAAACCGCCAGCGAGAGCACCAGCTCCGTGGCCCTGCCCAGCGCCGCCGACCGGCGCGGCCGCCGGCAGCTGCTCGCCCACCTGGAGCGACAGTTCCAACAGGGCGGTGTGCAGCGTCGCCAGGCCCTGGCGGTGTGCAGCGCCTGGCAGCACCGCGATGCCCTGCCTCTGATCCGCCGCGGCCTGCGCGACAGCGATCAGCAGGTTGCGGCTTTGGCCGCCGAAGCCATGGCCCACTTCCGCGGGCGCAGTTCGGCCACGCTGCCGATGGCCCCTCAGCTCGCCGCAGCCAAACCACCCCGCAACGTTTCGCGCACCCGGTAAATCGGCCGGCCCTGGCTTTCGTGATAAGTGCGCATCTGCAGCTCCGCAAGCAGGCCAAAGCAGAACAGCTGCACGCCGGCAATCAGCGCCAGCACCGCCACCAGCAGCAGCGGACGGTCGCCGATCTCAGCGCCCATCAGCTTCTCCACCAGCAGGTAGGCGCTGAGCACTGAGCCGATGGCGATCCCCACCAGCCCACCGAAGCCGAACACATACATCGGCCGGGTGAGAAAGCGCTTCATGAACCACACGGTGAGCAGATCCATCAGCACCCGGAAGGTGCGATCGATGCCGTATTTGCTCTGCCCGAACTGACGGGCATTGTGATTCACCTTCACTTCGCTGATGCGGGCTCCCTCGATGAAGGCCAGCGCAGGCAGAAAGCGGTGCAGCTCGCCGTAGAGGTTCATGTCTTCCACCAACTCACGGCGGTAGGCCTTGAGCGAGCAGCCGTAGTCGTGCAGCTTCACGCCCGTCACCCGGGCGATCAGGCGATTGGCGATCTTGCTGGGCAACAGACGGCTCACGGCGTTGTCCTGGCGCTGGTGACGCCAACCGCTCACCAGATCAAACCCCTGCTCGAGCTGCTCCAGCAGCATCGGAATATCGGCCGGATCGTTCTGCAGATCGCCATCGAGCGTGATGATCACCCGGCCGCGGCTCACATCAAACCCGGCCGACATCGCTGGGGTCTGGCCGTAGTTGCGGCGCAGCAGCACCGCCACAAGCTCCGGAGTGGTCGCCGCCAACTCGCGCAGCACCGCTGCGGTGCCATCGCTCGAGCCGTCGTCAACCAGCACCAGCTCAAAGCTGCGCCCCAGCGGCCGCAGCGCTTCGAGCAGCCGAGCCACCAAGAGCGGCAGGCTCTCCTCTTCATTGAAGAGGGGCACCACGATCGAGAGCTCAGGCTGCACCGCCAACGCTGATCCGTGCTCGATGGTGGCGTTCATCCGGCAGCTGAGGCTGGCTGGAACCTAAGCCAACAGTGCAGCAGCGAGCAGGCCCAGATAGGTGCCGAGCAGGTATCCCAGCAAACCAATCGCCACCGCCGGCAGGGCCAGCTCAGCGCGGCCGATGGCTGTGGCCAGAGCCAGCGCCGTGCTCGGCCCGCCGATCGAGGCCTGCGACGCCACCAGGGTTTCGCCCAGGCCCCAGCCGCGCCAGCGGCGGAGCAACAGCAGCCCCAGCCCCTGCAACGCCACGATCAGCGCGGCATAGAACAGCACTGGCAAGCCCTCCCCCAGCAGCGCACCCACCGGGGAGCTGAGGCCCATCACCGTGAAGAAGGGCTGGATCAGCAGCAAACCGAGGCCGTAGCAACCACGCCGGCTCGAGGCAGCGGGCAGCTGCGCCGCCAGCAGTGTGAGGGTGGTGAGCACCAGGATCGAGGGCAGCACCGGCCAAAAGCGCTGCAGCGCTGCCGTGAGCGCGTTCGAGAGCAACAGCACCGCCAGACCCCAGAGCAGGGCCTGCCACCAACCACCATCCGGGGTCAACCAGCGCTCCGCCGGGGCGGCCGTCTCTGACGCGGGCACGCCTGCCGATCGCACCCCCTGGCGACGCGCCAGCGCCAGGCTCACGGCAAACCAGGCCGCAAACACCACGTAATCCGCCGTGGTGGCCACCGCCAGCAGCGCCTCCGGTGGCTGCAACGCCCGCGCCACCGACACGAAATTGAGGCTCCCGCCTGTGAACGTGGCCGCGAACATCCCCGCCAAGACACTGCGTCCGGGCCCAAGCAACGGCTGCAACAACCAACCGCCGATCAACACGGCCAGCACCGTGCACACCACGGCCATCAGAAAGGGCACCAGCAGCCGGCGGGCATCCGGCCAGACCCGGCGCAGATCCACCGCCAGCAGCAGCAGCGCGATGGCCAGCGAGGTGAGCGGGCCATTGATCCAGGCCGCCGCCTCAGCTTGGGGTTTCAGCCCGCTGAGATTGCTCACCAGCAGCCCCAGCAGCAGCACAAGCATCGTTGTGCCCAGCTGACGCCCCCAGGCGGTGCGCTCCGCCAACCACCAGCCCAGGGCCGTGATCAGCAGGATCAGAAGCAGTGAGACGAGCATCGCCATCAGGGCAAGATGCTGCCGTCGTGGCAGCGGATCACGCGGCCGGCGCCGCGCAGTTCCAGGCGGTAGTGCACGCTCACGGGATCCCGCAGCTGCGGATCGAGGCCGTCGATGCCGATGCCGTTGCGGCCATGCTCACGGCCGGAGCTGTGCAGGTAGCGGCCGCCCCCCACATAGAGCCCCACGTGGGTGCAGCGCTGGGGCCGCCCAAAAAAGATCAGATCGCCGGGGCGCAGCAGGCTGTAGCAACCCGGCGCCACGGCCACGGGCTGGCAGAAACGCTCCTGCTGATAGGCATCCCGCGGCAACCAGATGCCCGTCTGGGCGAAGGCGGCCTGAATCAAACCGGAGCAATCGAAATCCGGCCCGAGGGTGCCGCCCCATAGATAGCGATTCGGCTGCTGGCGCGCCCGCTCCGCAAAGGCCAGCACCACCGGCAACGCCGCTGTGATCTGGCGGGAGTCGAACAGCCGCGGCTGCGGCGGCCGGCTGGCGCGGGCATGGCCCAGCGCCTGCCTTGGATCCAGCCAGCCGGGATAGCCGTCTTCCCGCAGGCGCACCCGCAGGCGCTGGCGCCCGGGCTGCAGCGGCTCCACCACGCTGAACACGCGGCCTGCTGCGGCCTGGGTGGCCAGGCCAGGCCCCTGCCAATGGCTGGTGAGATCCACCGGCGCCGTGAGCTGCCAGCTGCTGCCGGGCTGCAACAGCTCCAGGGCCACCGGTGTGCCTTCGGCCAACCTCCCTAATCTCGCCATTGCCCCCTTTGGCCGCGATGGCGTTCTACTGCCCGGATGGGGCGATGGCCCAACAGCTTGAGGCCAGCCTGGCGGCCCTCGAAGCCGAAGGCCGCCCGGAGTTGCGCGAGCAGGTATCGATCAGCTGGGTGCGCTACCGCAGCTCCTTGATCGACAGCGCCTCACCCCGCAGTGATCTGGCTGAGTTCTGGGCTGATCGGCCGGCCGGAGCCAGTTGGCGGGGAGATCAGGCCCGCTATCCGGCCAGCGTGGTGAAGCTGCTCTACCTGGTGGCCGCCGAAGCCTGGCTGCAGCGCCAGCTGATCGACGACACGCCAGAACTGCGCCGCGCCCTGGCGGACATGATCCGCCACTCCAGCAACGACGCCACTGGCTTGGTGCTGGATCTGCTCACCGGCACCACCAGCGGGCCGGAGCTGCCCGAAGCGGCCTTCCAGCGCTGGAGCCTGCAACGCCAGCTGGTGAATCAATGGTGCGAGCAGCTGAATTGGCCGGAGTGGCAGGGCTGCAATGCCTGCCAGAAAACCTGGGGTGATGGGCCTTACGGCCGTGAGCGCCAGTTCTATGGGCCGGCTCTGGAGAACCGCAACCGCCTCAGCAGCGATGTCTGCGCGCGGCTGCTGCATGGGGTGATGGCCGGCGCCTTGGTGTCACCGGCTGCCTGCAAGCGGATGCGCGATCGATTGGCCCGCAGCCTCGATCCCAGCGAGCGCCGCGCCGACCCGGAGAACCAGGTGGATGGCTTCCTGGGCGAAGGGCTGCCGGAGGGCGCGCGGCTGTGGAGCAAGGCCGGCTGGATGAGCCAGGCCCGCCACGATGCGGCCTACGTGGAAGCGGAAGGGCTGGCGCCGATGCTGCTGGTGGTGTTCAGCGAAGGCAAGGCCCGGGCAGGCGATGCGCAGCTCCTGCCCGAGCTCTGTCGGCAGCTCCTGGCGACGTAATAGCGGCGACGTGGGAACACGTGGTGCCGAGGCAGCAAAAAGCCCCCTGCTCGAGGGGGCTTTTTGATCAGGCTTCAAACCTGGAACGGAGAGGGAGGGATTCGAACCCTCGACAGAAGTTGCCTCCTGTAACTCCTTAGCAGGGAGCCGCTTTCAACCACTCAGCCACCTCTCCAGCGGCCCGCTGAGCTTATCAGCCGCCAGGCCCAGCGGCGGGCAGCCGCGGCAGCCGATGCTTGAAGCCGCAGAGGATTTCCCAGGGGATCGTGCCGCAGGGATCACTCCAGGCCAGCGGATCGATGCGCTCCCCTCCGTCGCTGCCGAGCAGTGTCACCACGCTGCCCTGATCAAGCTCCGGGGCGTCGGTGGCATCGAGCACCAGCTGATCCATCGTGATCGCACCCACCTGGGGAATCCGCCGGCCCTGATGCAACACCTGCAGGCGGTTGGAGAGCAGGCGCGGCACGCCATCGGCGTAGCCGATGCTCACCACCGCCAGGCGGCTGGGGCGCTGGGTGGTGAAGCGGTGGCCGTAGCTCACCCCGGTGCCGGCCGGCACCTCCCGGATCAGGCTCACCCGGGCCCGCACCTGCATAGCGGACTGCAGCACCAGATTGCTTCCCAGGTGGGGGGCCGGCCGCTGGCCATAGAGCGCCAACCCCACCCGCACCATGTCGTAGTGGAGCTGAGCGGTGCGCAAAGTGCCGGCGGAATTAGCCAGATGGCGGCTGCCGCAGCCCAAACCGGCCTGCTGCACCGCCATGAGCACCTGCTCAAAGCGCTCCTGCTGCTGACGCGTCAGCGGATCAAGGCCCGTGCCGGGTGCATCGGCATCCGCCAGATGGGAATAGAGCCCAGCCAGCTCCACCGCCTCCAGGGCGGAGATCGCTTCCACGATCCGGCGCCCGTCTTGCCAGGGGGCACCGAGACGAGCCATGCCCGTATCCAACTTGAGCTGCACCGCCATGGGCCGGCCGCTGCCCGCCGCCAGGTTCTGGCAGAGCAGGGCTTCGCGCATGCCGCTGAGGGTGGGCATCAGCTGCCAATGCAGGCAGGCGCGCAACTCCTCCGGCTGCGTGAGATTGCCAAGCACCAGCACCGGCTGGCGCAAACCCGCCTGGCGCAGCTCCACCCCCTCCTGCAGGGTGGCCACGCCAAAGCTGCTGGCCCCACCCGCGGCTGCGGCCCGCGCCACCGGCACAGCTCCATGGCCGTAGCCATCGGCTTTCACAACGGCCATCAAGTTGCAGCCGGGTGCCAGGGAGCGGCGCAGGCTGCGGGCGTTGGCCTGCACTGCCGCCTCGCACACCTCCACCCAGGCCCGCTGGCGCGGGTGGGGCCAGGGTTGCCCGGAGGGGCTGATGGCCGGGGAGGCTTCTGTCATCCGGCGGGGCGTCGCGGAAAGCGTAAGCGGGGATGCATCACGTTCCGGATGAAGGCCCTTAGCATGACGGGCAATTCCAGGGCTGCCAGGGGGCCACTCCCATGGGCCACGTGCTGGTTCTCAACGCCTCCTACGAACCGCTCAACATCACAAGCTGGCGGCGTGCCACCGTGATGGTGCTGAAAGGGAAGGCGGAAGGGCTCGAGCACGCTCCCGATCTGCAGCTTCGCCCGGGCCTGCATCGGCCCACGGTGATCCGGCTGCGCCAATTCGTGCGGGTGCCGTTCCGGGCGCTGCCACTCACCCGCCGCAACCTGTTCCAGCGCGACGGCCACCGCTGCCAGTACTGCGGCAGCGAGAGCGAACGGCTCTCCATTGATCATGTGATGCCCCGCAGCCGCGGCGGCAGCCACAGCTGGGACAACGTGACCACCGCCTGCCTGCGCTGCAACGTGCACAAGGGCAACCGCACCCCCCGCGAAGCCGGCATGGTGCTGCTGCAGCCGCCGCGCCGGCCCTTGAGCGGCCCCCTGTTTGAAGCGCAGCGTCAGATGGCCCGCGGCCAGCACCGTGAATGGGCCAAGTACGTGCAGGGCTGGGACGACAGCGGCCAGGAGCTCGCCGCCTGAGAGCAGGCCGCTTCAGCCCCCGGCTTGCTCAGCCAGCGCCTCCAGCTGCCGGCGCTGATCCGCCGACACGCAGGCACCGATCAGCTCCGCCAGCTGACCTTGCAACACCGGCTCGAGCGAGAAATTGCGACCGAGACGGTGATCGGTGGTGCGGTTGTCTTTGTAGTTGTAGGTGCGGATTTTTTCGCTCCGGTCGCCCGTGCCCACCTGCGCCAGGCGGGCAGAGCGCTCCTCGGCGTTGGCCGCCGCAAGCTCCCGCTCGTAGAGCTTGGCCCGCAGGATCTCCAGGGCCCGCTCACGGTTTTGCAGCTGCGAGCGCTCCTGGGTACAGAACACGCGGATGCCGGTGGGCTTGTGCAGCAGATCCACCGCGGTTTCCACCTTGTTCACGTTCTGGCCGCCGGCCCCGCCGGAGCGGGCCGTGCTGATCTCCAGATCGCCGGGATCAATCTGCACCTCCACCGGATCGGCCTCCGGCATCACCGCCACCGTGGCGGTGGAGGTGTGCACCCGGCCCTGGGATTCCGTGGCCGGCACCCGCTGCACGCGGTGCACACCAGCCTCGAACTTCAGGAGGCTGAACACGCCATCGCCCTTGATCGCAAGGATCAATTCCTTGTAACCACCAAGCTCGGCCTCAGAGGCACTCACCGGCTGCACCTTCCAGCCCACGCTCTGGGCATAGCGCTCATACATCCGGGCGAGATCACCAGCCCAGAGAGCGGCCTCATCGCCGCCGGCGCCAGCGCGGATCTCCAGCATCACGCTGCGTTCATCGCGAGGATCACGCGGCAGCAGCGCGAGGGTGAGCTGCTCCTCGAGGGCGCTGATGCGTGTTGCGAGGTCGGCCAATTCTTCCTGGGCCAGGGCCTCGAGGTCGAGATCGCCGCGGCTCTCGCGCAGCAATTCACGCGCCTGATGCTCCTGGCCTTGGAGAGTCTGCAGCTCGGCGTAGCCCATCACCAGCGGCTCCAGCCGGGCGCGCTCGCGGGCGATCGGCTCGAGCTGAGCTGGGTTGGCGGCCACATCCGGGTCTGCCAGCTGCCGCTCGAGCGTGTCGAAGGTGATGCGCGCCGCGTCGAGGCGCTCACTCAGAAAGGAGGCGTCCATGCAGGAGGAAAACGGGCGCGGAACAAACAGGCGATCGGGCAGTGAACAGCAAAAAGCCGGATGCCCTGAAGCACCCGGCTCATGCTCAACGCCACAGCATCAAGGCTGAAGCAATCGGGACAACAGCGCTCAGGCCTTAGCCGCAGCGGCCTTCTCGCCGTCCTTGGCATCGGCAGCGGCGGCACCACCCATGCCGTACTTACGCATGAAGCGATCCACACGACCCTCGGTGTCGAGGATCTTCTGGGTGCCGGTATAGAAGGGGTGGTTGCCACTCCACACATCCACGTGGAGTTCGGGCGACGTGGAGCCGGTGGTCATCACCACCTCTCCGTTGCAGATCACCTTGGCATCGGGATACCAGGTGGGATGGATTTCGGCCTTCGGCATGACGAATACGAAGCTGAGGAGCTGAAGCGGAATCAGCGCTTGGAGAACTGAGGTGCCTTACGGGCTTTCTTCAGGCCGTACTTACGACGCTCCTTGGCGCGGGGGTCGCGGCTGAGGTGGCCTTCGGTCTTGAGGGGCTTGCGGTTCTCGGGGGAGAGCTCGCACAGCGCGCGGGCTGCGCCCTGCTTGATCGCATCGGCTTGGCCGGTGAGGCCACCGCCGCGCACGTTCACGAGGATGTCGTAGTCGCTGGCCAGACCGAGGGTCTGAAGGGGAGCGGTAACGGCAGCCAGATAAACGGGGTTGTAGTTGAGGTAGTTGTCACCGGGGCGACCATTGATGGTCACGGTGCCGGTGCCGGGAACCACGCGCACGCGAGCGACTGCAGTCTTGCGGCGGCCGGTTCCCCAGTAGACGACGGTGTTGTTGCTCATTGGGCAGAAGCGGCGGGATCGAGGGCGAGGGCCTGGGGCTGCTGGGCGGCATGGGGGTGTTCAGCACCCTTGTACACCTTCAGCTTGCGGAACAGCTGGCGACCGAGGGCGTTGTGGGGGAGCATCCCCTTGACAGCCTTCTCGATGATCCGCTCTGGGATGCGGGCCTGCAGAGCAGCGAAGGATTCGGTCTTCATGCCACCGGGACGACCCGAGTGACGGCGGTAGACCTTCTCGGTGAACTTGTTGCCGCTGACCTTCACCTTCTCGGCATTGATCACCACGACAAAATCGCCGGCGTCAAGGTGAGGGGCGAAGTTGGGGTTGTTCTTGCCCCGGAGCACCGATGCCACTTCGCTGGCGAGACGGCCGAGGGTCTGGTTCTCAGCATCCACCAGATACCACTGGCGACTG
>NZ_JBIPMN010000222.1:0-3402 GCF_044369115.1 Vulcanococcus sp.
GATGATCGGCCAGGAGGCCGCCGAACTCACCCGCGCCTTCCACGAGCAGGTGGGCATCACCGGCGCCGTGCTCACCAAGCTCGACGGCGACTCCCGCGGTGGCGCCGCCCTCTCGATCCGCAAGGTGAGCGGCGCGCCGATCAAGTTCATCGGCACCGGCGAAAAGGTGGAGGCGCTGCAGCCCTTCCACCCCGAGCGGATGGCCAGCCGCATCCTGGGCATGGGCGATGTGCTCACCCTGGTGGAGAAGGCCCAGAAGGAGGTGGAGCTGGCCGATGTGGCCAAGATGCAGCAGAAGCTCCAGGAAGCCACCTTCGACTTCTCGGACTTCGTGCAGCAGATGCGCCTGATCAAGCGCATGGGCTCCCTGGGCGGCCTGATGAAGCTGATCCCGGGCATGAACAAGATCGACGACGGCATGCTCAAGCAGGGCGAAGAGCAGCTCAAGAAGATTGAGGCGATGATCAGCTCGATGACCGAGGCCGAGCGGCGCGACCCGGATCTGCTGGCCGCCAATCCCTCCCGCCGGCGCCGCATCGCCAGCGGCAGCGGTCACACCTCGGCGGATGTGGACAAGGTGCTGCAGAACTTCCAGCAGATGCGCGGGTTCATGCAGCAGATGACCCGCGGCGGTGGCATGCCTGGCATGGGCGGCTTCCCAGGCATGGGGATGCCCGGAATGGGTGGTGGGATTCCAGGAATGGGCGGCCCTGCTCGCGGCGGCGGTGGCATGCCCAAGGCGCCCAAGCCGGCCAAGAAGCGCAAAGGCTTCGGGGAGCTCTGAGGGGGTTCACCCCGAAGAGTATTGTGGTCGTTTGGCGCGCGATTCCGCCTTCAACGGATCACGCACCCCTTATCCAGTCAGCAAGGCAAGGCCACGATGATCAAGCTCCGCCTGAAGCGGTTCGGTAAGAAGCGGGAAGCGAGCTTCCGCCTCGTGGCCTGCAACAGCACCTCCCGCCGCGACGGTCGCCCCCTCGAGGAGCTGGGCTTCTACAACCCCCGCACCAAGGAGACCCGTCTCGACACCGAGGCCATCCGGGCTCGCCTGGCTCAGGGCGCTCAACCCACCGACAGCGTTCTCACCCTGCTGGAGCGCGGCGGTCTGGTGGAGAAGAAGGTGCGTCCTTCCGTGGTGATCGGCCAGAAGAAGCAAGCCGCCGCCCGCGAAGCTGCTGCCAAGAAGGCCGCGAAGGAAGCGGCCGAAGCGAAGGCTGCTGAAGCTGCCGCCGCCGCTGAGGCTGCTGCCGCTGCCGCAGAAGCTCCCGCCGAAGACGCAGCGGAAGCCTGAGGCTGAGCCCCCATGTCCGGGGCTGACACCCTCACCACCTTCACGATCGACCTTCCCGACCAGGACGCCGCCATGGCTCTGGCTGGGGAGGCTGAAACGACCCTGCATCGCCTCGAAGCCCTGACTGGTGCTTCCTTGGTGTTGCGGGGTTTGTCATTGCACCTGCGCGGCCGCCCCAACCAACTCGAGCGGGCTGCTGGCCTGGTGGAGCTGCTGCGCCCCCTCTGGCAGGAAGGGCAAGCCATCACCCAGGTGGATGTGCAAACCGCGCTCACCGCCCTGGATACGGGGCGCGGGGAAGAGCACCAGCAACTCGGCAAGCAGGTGCTAGCTCGCAGCCAGAGCGGCAAATTGCTGCGGCCGCGCACGCTGAAACAGAAGGCGTATGTGGAGGCGATCGAGCGTCACGACCTCACCCTGGCCCTGGGTCCCGCCGGCACCGGGAAAACCTTCCTGGCGGCGGTGCAGGCCGTGCGCGCCCTGCAGGAACGGCGCGTTGAGCGGCTGATCCTCACCCGCCCCGCTGTGGAAGCCGGCGAGCGGCTCGGCTTTCTGCCAGGCGATCTGCAGCAAAAAGTAGATCCCTATCTGCGCCCCCTCTACGACGCGCTCCACACCCTGCTGGGCCAGGAACGCACCGCTGCCCTGATCGAAAAGAATGTGATCGAGGTGGCGCCGCTGGCCTACATGCGCGGCCGCACCCTGGCCGATGCCTTCGTGATTCTCGACGAGGCCCAGAACACCACCACCGCCCAGATGCGCATGGTGCTCACCCGCCTCGGCGAAGGCTCCCGCATGGTGGTGACCGGCGATCCCACCCAGGTCGATCTGCCCAACGGCCAGCTCAGCGGCCTGATCGAAGCCGCCCAGGTGCTCGAAGGCGTGGAAGGGGTGGCCATCTGCCGGCTCACCGCCGCCGATGTGGTGCGCCATCCCCTGGTGCAGCGGCTCGTCACGGCCTACGCCAACCGCGACACCGAGCGCCGCCGTCATTCATGACCAAATCCGCATCGCGCTCTGAACGGCTTCTGAACGGCTGCTGATCCCAGCCCAGATCGCTTTAGCCGCACTGCTGGCCTACATGATCGGCTTCGGCTTCACCAGCCTGTTTCCCGGCTATCTGGCCAAGATCGGCGCCCTCTGGTCGGCCATCTCCGCGGTAGTGGTGATGGTGACGGCGAGCCTGAGTCCAGCCCTCAACCCTGGGCTCAACGCCCTGCTGCGTTTTGCTGAATCCTGCATCGGCACTGCCGTGGCGGTGTTGGTGGTGCTGCTATGGCCCCAGAGGCGCGAGCTGCGCGGCAATGCTCTGCGATAGGGGGATCCACACCCAGAACCCCAACGCAACCTGGACAACGCTGGCAGGATGTGGTGAGTCTTCTCTCTGAGCCATGCCGGCCAGCAGCAATTTCCAGGAGGCCATCCGCGAGGCTCAATCGAGCGCGCTGGTTGGCCCCAATGTGGTCAACAAGGCCCTGCCCTACGTGGGCGGTGGCATGGTGCTCACAGCCGGTGGCGTGATGGGCGGTCTGGCCCTGATGGCCAGCAACCCCGCGCTGTTCATGCCCCTGTTCTGGGTGGCCCTGATCGGCAACTTCATCCTCTTCTTCGCGGCCCAGAACGTGGCCATGAAGGGCAACAACAGCACGGCCCTGCCGCTGTTGGCTGCCTACAGCCTGATCACCGGCTACACCCTGAGCGGGCTGGTGGCGATGGCCATCGGCACTGCCGGCATCGGAGCCATCGGCACCGCCGCCCTCGCCACCGGCATCACCTTCGTGGCCGCCTCGGTGATGGGGCGTCGCATGAGCGACAGCGTCGGTCAAGCGCTGAGCGGCGTGGTGGGCCTCGGCATCATCGGCCTGGTGATCGCCATGCTCGTGCAGATCGTGGGCGGCATCTTTGTGCCCGGCTTCGGCATAGGCGGCATGGAGCTGCTGATCGCCGGCTTCGGCACAGTGATCTTCGTGGGCGCGGCCTTCGTGGACTTCTACACGATGCCCCGCACCTACAGCGACGACCAATACCTGGCCGGCGCCCTGGGGATGTATCTCACCTACATCAATCTGTTCATCTTCATCCTGCGTCTGGTGATCGCGCTCAACGGCGGC
>NZ_JBIPMN010000285.1:0-3401 GCF_044369115.1 Vulcanococcus sp.
TCACCGTGGCCCGCTTATTCCCTGGGCCGAATCAGATCAACATGGCGGTGTACATCGGTAGCCACTTCCGCGGGCTCACCGGTGCCATCGCCGCTCTGCTCGGCATCCTGCTGCTGCCCTTCAGCCTGTTGATGCTGCTGGGCCTGGGCTACTACTACCTCCACGAAACCCTGGCGGTGGATCGGGTGTTGTCCGGGGTGATCACGGCCTCAGCCGGCATGGCCCTCTCGATGGGCTTCAAGATCGCCGGCGCCTACAGCCGCGATCCGGTGGCCTTACTGCTCGCTGGCGCCAGCTTTCTCGCCATGAGCGTGTTTCATGTGCGCCTGGTGCCGTTGGTGTTGCTAGCCGGCCCCCTGGCCATGGCTTGGTACTGGCCCCGGCAGCCGAAGCCATGAGCGCCGCCTCCACCGCTTGCCAAGCCGTTCAGCTGGGTGATTGGCGCCAGCTGCTGGCCGTGATCTGGGATTTCCTCAGCCTTTCGCTGTTCTCGCTCGGAGGCGGCAACACCCTGCTGAACGAGTACCACCACATGGCAGTGGATCAGTACTGCTGGCTCACCTCGCGCCAGTTCGCCGACATCTATGCCATCGCTGAAGCAGCGCCAGGGCCCAGCTCGATGATCGTGGGGCTGCTGGGCATGGGTGCCGCGGTGAAGGAAGGCCCCCTCTGGGGAGTGCTCAGCGGCCTGACGGCCGAGATCGCCATCCTTTTGCCCTCCACCTTGCTGATGGTGGCGGCGGCCGTGAGCTGGAATCGCCTGCGCCACAGCCCCTGGCGCATCGCCTTTGAGCGGGGCCTCGGCCCGATCACCCTCGGCATCCTTTTTGCCGTGGGCCTCAAGATCCTGCGCATTTCCGACCACGACACCCCGGCCTATGCCGTGTCGCTGGTGGTGTGCGTGTTGATGCTGCGCACCAAAATCTCACCGCTCTGGTTCATGGCGGTGGCGGGGCTGATGGGTGCCCTGGGTTTGGTTAACCGCTAACGCTGCCTGTCTCAAGCGGCCATTGCGGTTCTGCTGGTTCGATCGCGATCGCCCCACCGCGCAGCACCGCCTGCTCGCAGAAGCCTGTTGGGGGCTGATCGTCAGGGCCCCGCGCCACGGCGCCGGCGATGCGCAGCTGGAGCGGCCGCAGCTGCAGCGCCACGATGCGGGCTTGCTGATTGCCGCCGCTGCCGGCGTGGGCCACGCCCCGCAGACGCCCCCAGATGCGCACATCCCCCGCGGCGCTCACCCGGGCTCCTGGATTCACATCCCCGAGTACCAGCACCGATCCGTCCACCTCGAGATGGTCGCCGGAGCGGAGCGTGCCGCGATGGATGGTGAGGCGCTGCGGCTCGGCTCGCGCCAGTTCAGGGGTGGCGTCTGGTTGGCTCAGGCTTGTTTCCAGCCCCAGGGCAGCGGCGGCCACCAGGCCCAGGGCTGTTTCGGCCTGCACCCGCTCCACCAGGAGGCCCGCCCCGCCCAGCAAGTCCTGAATGGCTCGCCGCTCCGGCAGGGTCAGCACACGATCGCTGCAGTGGAGCCACAGGCTTCCTGGCTCTGAAGCGCTGTTCAACCAGGCGGCCACCTCCTCCAGCGCCGAGGCGCTGCTGCGGGCCTGGGCTGTGAGCCGCAGATGCTGGGGAACGGCTTGCATGGCCTGCAACTTACGGGCCTTCGCCGCCAGCTTCCAGCGCCAGTTGTTCCCGCAGGGGCTTGGCCACGTCCGCCGGATGAATCAGCCAGGCGCTTTCGGTGGGCGTGCTCAGGCTGCTCACCAGGGGCGAGCGCTGCTCCAGGGCTGTGAGCTGCTGGCCATCCCACAGCCTCAGCCCGCCCCGGTAGGGGTGGTAGCCCCGGTTCTGCTGGCTTTGAAGACCGCAGCAGAGATCCGATCTCAGCCCAGCGCGTTCGCTCAGCCGCTGCGCCAGAGCCAGTAACTCCAGCCGCCGCTCGCGGCACAATCGGCTCACATCACTGGCCTTGAGCAGGCGCCGATCAAGCACGCGGGTGCAGAGCTCCTGCAATGCATCGGGCCCCTCCTCCTTCCAGCGCTGCAGGTGATAGCCGGTGCGGTGGTCGTCGTTGCCGAGAAAGCTCTCGAGGCTGAGTTCGTTGGGGTGCCACAGCCACTGCTGCATCACCGCATCAGCCCACACCCGCGCCGGGCCCAGCTGGCGGGCGACGGCGATGCAGCGGCTCAGCAGCCAGTTGCACACCACATTGAGCCGGTGGTTGTACACGCTGCGGTACATCAGATTGCGCACCACGAGGTAGTGCTCCACCGCCATCAGCCCCTTGGGGTGCAGCGCCAGGCTGCCGTCTGGCGCCAGGGTGAGGCTGGAGAGGATCCGCTCGAGATCCAGCTGGCCGTAGCGGGTGCCGGTGCTGTAGCTATCGCGAAGGAGGTAGTCGAGGCGGTCACAATCGAGCTGGCTGCTCACCAAGGCTTTGATCGCCGAGCTGGGCGCCCGGCCGTGCTCAAGCAGATCGGCCACCGCAGCGGCGGTGCCGGCCGCGAAGGTCTCCAGCGGTTCGCGCAGGCTCGGGTGTTCGCGGATCAACCGGGCCGACCACGCTTCGTGGTGCAGTCCATACATCTCCTCACCGGAATGGCTGAGCGGGGCGTGGCCCACGTCGTGCAGCAGGGCTGCGGCGTAGAGCAGCCCACTGTGTTGTTCGAGCTCCGGTTGCAAACGGCACAGCTCTCGCAGGGCGCGGCGGGCTAGATCCAGCACCCCCAGGGAATGGGTGAAACGACTGGATTCGGCGCCATGAAAGGTGAGGTAGGCCGGGCCCAGCTGCCGGATCCGGCGCAGGCGCTGAAATGGGGCGGTGTCGATCAGGGCAATGGCCAGGGCTTCGGCCGGCTGCTCGCGATCGAGGCGGATCGCCCCATGCAGTGGATCGTGATAAGTGCGCGATCCCATCAGATCGGCTGCTCCAGCTGCTGTTGCAGTTGATCGAGCGCCTGGCTCAGCCAGGGGTCGCCCGGGCCACCGGGATCGAGGGGCTCCGGCTGGGGCAGCGGCTGATCCGGCTCGATGCCCAGGTTTTGGATGTCGCGGCCGCTGGGGGTCACGTAGCGGGCCACGGTCACCGCGAGTCCACTGCCGTCGCCGCCCAACCCGATCAGCGTTTGGATCAAGCCCTTGCCGAAGGTGCGGCTGCCCAACAGCTGTGAGCGTTCATCGTCTTGCAGGGCTCCCGCCAGGATTTCGCTGGCGCTGGCGGTGCCGCCATTCACCAAGGTGAGCATGGGGCCGCCGTAGAGCCGGCCGCGGTTGGCTTGCTGGGGATCGCTGAATCCTTCGCGGTTGCGGGTTTCCACGATCGGGGCGCCATCCAGCAATTGATCGGCCACGGCCAGCCCCGCACTCACCAGTCCGCCGGAGTTGTTGCGCAGATCGAGCAC
>NZ_JBIPMN010000087.1:0-10657 GCF_044369115.1 Vulcanococcus sp.
GGGCTGGAGCTGCGGCTGCAGCGCCTCGGCCTGATTCAGTGCACCTGCGAAGTCACCCTGGCCATAGGCCCGCTCCACGGCGCTGTAGGCCTGCTCCTCCGGGCTGGGCATGGGCACTGGCGGCATGCGGGGGCTGCTGCTTGTCTCCTTGTTTAGGGCGACTCGGTCGGCTCTGCCTTCTGCGGTGAGCCAGCGCTGGCTTGCTGCAACCAGAGGTGCTGCCGGTCCCACTGCAACCGGACCCCTGCGCGCAGATCGGTGCTGCCCGGCCCGCGGCCATGGGCCAGGCGGGCGAGGAGCAGCTCGAGCTGTGGGGCTGGGAGGCTGCTCACCCCCTGGCGCTTGAGCCAGTGCTGCAGCAGATGCCGCTGGTTGGCGGGTTGCAGGGCCATCAGAGCGCGCCGCTGCAGGGTTAAGTGGGGCGCGGGTGGGCTGGCCAGCAGTCCTTTCATGGCCAGCTCCACCAGCTCCTGCTGGCTGTCTTGCTCCTGGGCCAGCCGTTCGGCCACGCCGCTGATGCGTCGGCTGGCGCCTGGGTGCAGCTGCTCGAGCACCGGCAGCACCTCCTGGCGCAGGCGGTTGCGGCTGTAGCGGGGGTCGTCGTTGCTGGCATCCAGCCAGAGGGGTAGGCCCAGCTGCCTGTGGATCTGGCAGGTTTCAGCCCGGGTGAACAGCAACAGCGGCCGTACCAGGGTGAGCTCCGCCGTGAGCGGTCGCTGCGGCCGCAGGCTGGCCAGGCCGCGGCGGTGGCTGCCGCGGGCCAGCTGCAACAGCAGCGTTTCGGCGCGGTCGCTGGCGGTATGGCCGGTCACCACATGGCTGGCGCCGCAGCGGTTGGCGGCGGCCGCCAGGGCGGTGTAGCGCCAGGCGCGGGCGGCCGCCTCAGCGGGTTCGGGCTCTTGCCACACCTCGATCTGCACTGGGAGGCCCTCCTGGGCCGCCCAGTTCGCCAGTTCGCCGGCCTGCTCGCCGGCATTGGCGCGCAGCCGATGGTTGCCATGCCACAGCTGCAGCCGCCAGTGATGCAGGCGCTGCAAATCCTGGAGCAGGCCGACCAGCGTCATCGAATCCTGGCCGCCCGACACGGCAATCAGCAGGCTGGCGCCATCGGGCAGCAGCGCTGGCCGCTGCAGCAGCCAACGGTGCAGGCGCAGGTGGTGGCGGCTCCAGCGTGGCGCCAAATGCTGCGTGGGAGAATCGCTCTACTTTGTCTGCACTGGTATGTCGCGTCTCGCCCAGCTGCCCGCTTCGCTTCGTCTGGCTCTGGAGGAGCGCCGCGCCCTCAAGGTGATCGCCGGTCTCACCAACTTCGATGCCGCCAGTGTGGAGCGCATCAGCGTTGCGGCTGGCATGGGCGGCGCCGACGTGATCGATGTGGCCTGCGATCCGGCTCTGGTGCAGCTGGCTGCCGCGGTGAGCGGTCTGCCGATCTGCGTGAGCGCCGTGGATCCAGAGCTGTTCCCCGCTGCAGTTGCCGCCGGTGCCGCCATGGTGGAGATCGGCAACTACGACGCCTTTTATCCCCTCGGCCGCATCTTCGATGCCGAGGAAGTGCTGGCGATCACCCGCCGCACCCGTGAGCTGCTGCCTGAGGTGGTGCTGAGCGTCACCGTGCCCCACGTGCTGCCCCTCGATCAGCAGGAGCAGCTGGCTGCTGATCTGGTGGCTGCCGGCGCCGACATCATCCAAACCGAAGGTGGTACCAGCGCCAAGCCCTTCAGCGCCGGTAGCCTCGGCCTGATCGAGAAGGCGGCTCCCACCTTGGCCGCTGCCCACAGCATCAGCCGCGCTGTGAGCGTGCCCGTGCTCTGTGCCTCCGGTCTGTCGTCGGTCACCGTGCCGATGGCAATCGCCGCCGGTGCCGCTGGCGTGGGTGTGGGTTCGGCTGTGAACAAGCTGAACGACCAGCTGGCGATGGTGGCTGTGGTGCGTGGTCTGCGCGAAGCCCTCGGCAGCGCAGTCAGCGCCGCTGTTTGATCGCGAGAGCCTCGCTCAACGCTCGGAATCCAACCTGAACCGCTGCTGCGGTCAGCCTCGAAACCCATGACTACGTTGCGGTGAGCTCCGCCCGTGGTTGTGGGTTTTTCCTTGCTCTGGTTGTTGCAGTGGCCCGTGCGGGCCCTGGTGCTGCTGATCGTGGCGGCCCTGCCCCTTGGGGTTGAGGTCGACAGTTTTGGCGTCGCCCTGCTCTCGGCGGTGGTGATTGGTTTGCTGGGCACCCTATTGGTGCTGCCGCTCAAGGCCGTGCTGGCCCTGCCCTGGGCGATCACCAGCCTGGGTGGGCTGATCGCTCCTGTCAGTTGGCTCTACAACTGGTTGATCACGGTGATTCTGTTTGCGCTGGCGGCTTGGTTGATTCAGGGTTTCCGGCTGCGCAATGGAGTGGTGAGTGCTGTGCTCGGTGCGGTGGTGTACGCCGTTCTTTCCGCGCTGATCCTGGGCATGCTCGGGCTTGAGGTTTCGGCAACCCGCGCTTCGTTGCTGATGAGCACCACGCCCCTGGGCTAACTGCCCGAGAATGGCCTGATGGCCACTCCGTTTCAGCTTCACGCTCCCTACAGCCCCAAGGGTGATCAGCCCAATGCGATCGCTGGTCTGGTGGCCGGCGTGGAAGGCGGTGAGCGCTATCAGACGCTGCTGGGAGCCACGGGGACGGGCAAAACCTTCACGATCGCCAACGTGATCGCTCAGACTGGGCGGCCGGCGCTGGTGTTGGCGCACAACAAAACGCTGGCGGCGCAGCTGTGCAATGAACTACGGGAATTTTTTCCCAACAACGCCGTTGAATACTTCATCTCTTACTACGACTACTACCAGCCGGAGGCGTATGTGCCCGTCTCCGATACCTACATCGCCAAAACAGCATCGATCAACGAAGAGATCGACATGCTGCGGCACTCGGCTACGCGCTCACTGTTTGAGCGCCGCGATGTGATCGTGGTGGCGTCGATCAGCTGCATCTACGGCCTGGGTATTCCCAGTGAATATCTCAAGGCGGCGGTGAAGTTTGAGGTGGGTGAGACCCTCAATCTGCGTGGTTCATTGCGGGATCTGGTGAACAACCAGTACTCCCGCAACGACCTGGAAATTTCCCGCGGCCGCTTCCGCGTGCGCGGCGATGTGCTGGAGATCGGCCCGGCCTATGAAGACCGGCTGGTGCGGATTGAGCTGTTTGGCGATGAGGTGGAGGCGATCCGCTATGTGGATCCCACCACCGGCGAGATCCTGCAGAGCCTCGAGAGCATCAACATCTACCCGGCCAAGCACTTCGTGACCCCGAAGGAGCGGCTGGAGGGTGCCATCAAGGAGATTCGCACTGAGCTGCGCGAGCGGCTCGATGTGCTCAACGAACAGGGCCGGCTGCTGGAAGCCCAGCGCTTGGAGCAGCGCACCACCTACGACCTGGAGATGCTGGAGCAGGTGGGCTACTGCAATGGTGTGGAGAACTATGCCCGTCATCTGGCCGGACGCCCCGCCGGTACGCCACCGGAATGCCTGATCGATTACTTCCCCGAGGACTGGCTGCTGGTGGTGGATGAAAGCCACGTCACCTGCAGTCAGCTGCAGGCGATGTACAACGGCGATCAATCACGCAAGCAGGTGCTGATTGAGCACGGCTTCCGTTTGCCGTCCGCCGCGGATAACCGCCCCCTCAAAGGCGAGGAGTTTTGGCACAAGGCGCGCCAGACGATTTTTGTGAGCGCCACCCCGGGCGACTGGGAGATGCGCCAGAGCGCTGGCCAGGTGGTGGAGCAGGTGATCCGCCCCACCGGTGTGCTCGATCCGATCGTGGAGGTGCGCCCCACCGATGGCCAGGTGGATGATCTGCTGGGTGAGATCCGTATCCGCGCCGACAAGCAGGAGCGGGTGCTCGTGACCACCCTCACCAAGCGCATGGCGGAAGATCTCACCGATTACCTGGCCGAGAACGGTGTGCGGGTGCGTTATCTCCACTCCGAGATCCACTCGATCGAGCGGATCGAAATCATCCAAGACCTCCGCAACGGCGAATACGACGTGCTCGTGGGGGTGAACCTGCTGCGGGAGGGCCTCGACCTGCCGGAGGTGTCGCTGGTGGCGATCCTCGATGCCGACAAGGAAGGCTTCCTGCGAGCGGAGCGCTCGCTGATCCAAACCATCGGCCGGGCGGCGCGGCACGTGGAAGGCGTGGCCCTGCTCTATGCCGACAACCTCACCGACAGCATGGACAAGGCGATCACGGAAACGGAGCGCCGCCGTGCCATCCAGCAGGCCTACAACGAGAAGCACGGGATCACGCCCTCGCCTGCAGGCAAGCGGGCCGGCAATTCGATCCTGGCGTTTCTGGAGGTGTCGCGCCGGCTCAACGACGAGCAGCTCGAGCAGGCCACCGAACAGGCGGAGCACAACGAGGTGCCGCTCGATGCTCTGCCGGAATTGATTCAGCAGTTGGAAGAGAAGATGAAGAATGCCGCCAAGAATCTGGAGTTCGAGGAAGCCGCCAACTTGCGCGATCGCATCAAGGGTTTGCGCCAGAAACTGGTGGGCAAAGCCTGATTTTCTCTAGGATATTTGCGTCAGCATTTGTGCGTCATTTCGGGATTTTTCCTGAATGCTGTGCGGCCCGCCCTTGAAATTTCGGTTAAAGCTGAGTTAAGCGCCGGAGATCTGGGTGGGTTTTTATCTGCTTCATCTTCATGTGCACGGGCTCTTTCGAGGTCATGACCTCGAACTAGGGCGTGATGCGGATACCGGTGGGCAGACCACTTATGTGCTTGAGCTGATGCGGGCTCTGGCGGCGCGCCCGGAGGTGGATCGGGTGGAGGCGCTCACCCGGCTGATTCACGACAAGCGCGTCTCCCCGGATTACGCCGAGCCGCAGGAAGACCTGGGCGGTGGAGCCTCCATCGTGCGCCTGCCCTGCGGGCCGCGCCGCTATCTGCGCAAGGAGCTGCTCTGGCCCCACCTCGATGAGCTGGCCGATGGGGTGGTGGCCCACATCGCCGCACAGGAGCGACGGCCGGATTGGATTCATGCCCACTACGCCGATGCCGGTTATGTGGGAGCGCTCGTGTCGCAGCGGCTGGGGATTCCCCTGGTGTTCACGGGGCATTCCCTGGGGCGTGAAAAGCAGCGCCGTCTGTTGGCCGGGGGGATGGCTCACGATCAGATCGAGCACACCTATGGCATCGGCCGCCGCATTGACGCCGAGGAGCGCACTCTGGCGCAGACCGCCCTCGTGATCACGAGCACCCAGCAGGAGGCGGAGCAGCAATACAGCCGCTACGACCACTTCATCGCCAGCCGGGCGGTGGTGGTGCCGCCTGGGGTGGATGCCCGCCGCTTCCACCCCCAGCAGCTGCCCGGCGAGGAGCAGGCGGTGGCGGAGTTGATGCGGCCGTTCCTGCGTGATCCGGCCAAACCGCCGCTGCTCTGCATCTGCCGCGCCGTGCGCAGCAAGAACGTACCGGCCCTGGTGGAGGCCTTTGGCCGCTCGGCTCTGCTGCAGGAGCGTCACAATCTGGTGCTGGTGCTGGGCTGCCGCGAGGATCCCCGCTCCATGGAGAAACAGCAGCGCGATCAGTTCCAGCAGATCTTTGAGCTGGTGGATCGTTTTGATCTCTACGGGCGGGTGGCCTATCCGAAGCAGCACCGCGGCGACGACATTCCCGCGATCTACCGCTGGGCGGCGCGCCATGGCGGGGTCTTCGTGAACCCGGCGCTCACCGAGCCCTTCGGGCTCACCCTGCTGGAAGCCGCCGCCTGCGGGCTCCCCCTGGTGGCCACCGATGACGGCGGGCCGCGCGACATCTTGCAGCGCTGCGCCAATGGCCAGCTCGTGGATGTGACCGACCTCGACGATCTGCAGCAGGCCCTGGAATCCGCGGCTGCCGATCCAGCCCGCTGGCGCCGCTGGCGCGACAACGGCATTGAGGCCGTGAGCCGCAACTTCAGTTGGGACGCCCATGTCTGCGCTTATCTCGGCCAGGCCCAGCGCCGCTGCCAGGAGCTGATGGACCAGCGCCCGCAGCCCGTCTTGCCGGCCTCGGCGGCGGCACCGGTGCAGCGGCTGTTGCTGCTGGATCTCGATGTGTGCCTGGATGCGCCGGATCCTGCGGGGTTGCAGGAGTTGCGGCGCCGTTTGGCTGCGGATGCCGGCTGCGGCATCGGCATGCTCAGTGGCCGCAGCTTTGCCTCAGCCAGCCTGCGCTACCACGAGTTGCATTTGCCACCGCCGCAGGTGTGGATCCTGGAGGCCGGAGCCGAGATCCTGTATGGCCCAGAAGGTGTGCCGGATCTGGCCTGGCGTGATCACATCGCCCAGGGCTGGCAGCGCAAGGCAGTGGAGCAGGGTCTCGCCGATCTGGCCCCACGCCTGGTGCTGCAACCTCCAGCCCAGCAGGGCCCGTTCAAGCTGAGCTACACCCTCCAAGCGCCAACGGCTGGTGTGCTTGAGATGGTGCGTCAGCGCCTGCGCCAAGGACAGTTGGAGGCTCGCGCCCACCTGTTCCACCACTGGTTCCTGGATGTGCTGCCGCTACGGGCCTCCAAGGCGGAGGCGATCCGCCATCTGAGCCTGTGTTGGGGCCTGCCGCTGGAGCAGGTGCTGGTGGTGGCGTCGCAGCAGGGTGATGGCGAACTTCTCAACGGCCGCGCCCTTGGGGTGGTGGTGGGTGATCACGACCGTTCCCTCGATGATCTGCGCCGCCGCTCCAAGGTGTTCTTCGCCTCCCGCCGCCAGGCCTGGGGCGTGCTGGAGGGTCTGGATCACTACCGCTTTCTGCGGCGCTGAAGTGCTGCCCGGGCTTAGAGGGGCGGTTGCTCCTGGCTGCGATACAGGTCGCGGTGGGGGTTGGCATCCGGCAGCCAATAGCTGATGTCTTCATGCCAGTAGGGGGTTCCCTCCAAGCGGCTGGAGCTGAGCTTGGTGGTGGCCATCGCGCTCACCAGGGCGCCCATGTCCACTGGGGAGAGGTCGGTGAGCACGTCTTTGCCCGCGATGTTCATCAGTTCCGGCAGGCGGGTGGCCATGGCGGGATTCGCCAGTTTTTTGAACACCTCTTTCAGCACCAGCTTCTGGCGCTCCATCCGGCCGATGTCGCCGAGCTCGTCGTGGCGGAAGCGCAGGAAGCCCTCCAGGGCTTCGCCTTTGAGCAGCTGCCGGCCGGGATAGAGATCGATGTACAGCCCTTGGCTGTTGTCCACGTAGACCATGCGCTTCGGCACATCCACCTCCACGCCGCCGATGGCATCAGCCAGGCGCTGCACGGCGTTGAGGTTGAGCACCAGGTAGCGATCCACCTTGGCGGAGAGCAGCTTGCTCAGCTCCTGTTTCACCATCTCCGGCCCGCCGCTGCTGTAGAGGGCGTTGGCCTTCATCACGCCGTGGCGATCCGATTCGATGAAGGTGTCGCGCGGCACCTGGGTGAGCTCGGTGCGGCCATCGCGCAGCTGCACCGTGAACATCACATCGGTGTTGGTGCTCACGTGGTCGGTGCCCATCACCACGATGCGCCGGTCGCCCATGCCAGCCGGTGTCACCAGGGAACCGAGCACATGGCTGGGGTGGTGCAGCCCAGCCAGCAGGGCCGTGGCGAGGTGGGGGAGCGGGCCATTGAGGCCGTAGCCCAGGCCGATCCCGGCGAGGAACAGGGGTAGGCGCGGCACACCGCGTTTGGCGATTTTGGTGCGCCGCCGCGGCTCCATCGGCGTCACCGCGGCCTGGCGGGTCGTTGCGGCGCCACGACGACCCTGCCGCTCCTGCTTGTCAACAGGCTTCAGGCGGCCGCGGGATTGGCGGTGGCGCGGTGCGGGATTGGGCTGGGCCTGCGACATGGACGGTGTGCGTGGGCGCACCGTATCGCGCGTCTTCCCTTGTGGCCAGGGGCATCTGGGCCTCTCGCCCAGCTGGATCAGCGGCCCGGCAACACCGTGATCGCTGCCGCCGCCTGATCGGCGCGCGCTCGGGCTTCTTCAAGATTGGCTCCGCTGGCCAGGGCCACGCCCATGCGCCGGTGCGGGCGGGCATCGGGCTTGCCGAATAGCAGCACCTGCACATCCACCTCCGCCAGGGCTTGCTCAAGGCCGCTGAAGCGCACGGCTTCGCTGGCCTGTTCAGCAAGAATCACGCGGCTGGCGGCCGGCCCCGTGGAGCGGATCTCAGGGATCGGTAGGCCCAGCACCGCCCGCAGATGCAGCTCGAACTCGCTCAAGTTCTGGCCGGCGAGGGTCACTAGGCCGGTGTCATGCGGGCGGGGGGAGAGCTCGGAGAACACCACTTCACTGCCGCCGTCTGCCCCCCGGCAGACGAAGAACTCCACCCCGAAGATGCCGGCACCACCGAGGTTGTCGGTCACCTGGCGCGCCATGGTCTGGGCGGCGGCCAGTTGATCCCAGTCGAGGTGGGCTGGCTGCCAGCTGCACTGGTAATCGCCCCGCTCCTGGATGTGGCCGATCGGCGGGCAGAACAGGGTGGGCCCGTTCCACTGCTTCACCGTGAGCAGGGTGATCTCCTGCTCGAAGCGCAGAAACTCCTCCACAATCACCCGCGCGCCGCTGCCGCGGGCGCCGGCCATCGCCGCATCCCAGGCCGCGGCGATCCCATCCGGACCATCCACCACGCTTTGGCCTTTGCCGGAGGAGCTCATCACCGGCTTCACCACCACCGGCCAGCCCAGGGGGGCGGCGGCGGTGGCCAGCTCCTCGGCGCTTTCGGCGTAGGCGAAGCGGGCGGTGCGCAGCCCCAGCTCGCTGGCGGCCAGATCACGAATCCGATCGCGATTCATCGTCACCGCTGTGGCCCGGGCGGTGGGAATCACGGTGATGCCACCGGCCTCGAGCTCCGCCAGGGCATCCACGGCCAGCGCTTCGATCTCGGGGATCACCACATCCGGCTGGTGGCGGCGCACCACGGCCTTGAGGGCTTCAGGGTCGGTCATGGCGACCACTTCGGCCTGATCGGCCACCTGCATCGCCGGTGCGCCGGCGTAGCGATCCACGGCGATCACCCGGCAGCCAAGGCGCTGGCCAGCGATGGCCACCTCCTTGCCCAGCTCTCCGCTGCCCAGCAGCATCAGCGTGCGCGGAAAGGTGGGGCTGGCCATGGCCGCGGCTGAGGCGAGAGACTGCCCCGATCCTGCCCCGGCGCCCCCCTGTGCTGCAGTTCCTTCCGTTGGCTTGGCTGTTATTGGGCTACGCCACCGCCGGCGATGCGGCCGATGGCCTGCTCAATGGTTTGAGCATTGAGAGCCTGCAGCGTTGGACTCTGGTGTATCTGGGGATCTCAGCCCTGGCCTTCATCGTGGTCTGGCTGGTGGGCTACCTGCGCCGTCCGGGCTGAAGCGCGGCTGGTTAGGCCGGATTGCTCATGCCGGGTCGATCAGATCCAGCTGCCGCACCGGCGATTGCTCATCGATGAACCCATAGGCGGCAAACACCGATTCATCGCTGTGGGTGATGTGCTGCCCGTCGCTGTGGCGCTCCAGCACAAAACCTTCATGGGCCATCCGGCGCATCAAGGCGGCCGCTTCTTCAAACCGTGCCGCCATTGCCTCAAGGCTGGCGCAATCGGCGGTGAGGCCCGCTTCCTTCCAGGTGAAGTACGCCATCAGGGGAGCAGCACCAGTCCCATCACCACCAGTATCAGGCTGATCAGCCAGAAGCCCACCACCACCTGCTGCTCGCTGGCACCGCCCAGTTCGAAGTGGTGATGCAGCGGCGCCATGCGGAACACGCGTTTGCCCTGGCCCGTGGCGGGGTTCTTGGTGGCCTTGAACACCCACACCTGCACGATCACCGATAGCGATTCCGCCAGAAACACCCCGCCCATCAGCAGCAGCGGCCAGAGGCTGTTGCTCAGCAGTGCCACCGCCGCCAGGGCCGAACCCATGGCCAGTGACCCGGTGTCGCCCATGAACACCCGCGCCGGGTGGCGGTTGAACAGCAGAAAACCCAGCCAGCAGCCGGCCATCGCGGCGCAGAAGCCCGCCATCGCTGGATCACCCTCGTGGCCTCGCAGCATCAGCTGGATCCCCAGGCCGCTGAACACGATCGCTCCGCAGCCCGCCGCCAGGCCATCGAGGCCATCGGTGAGGTTGGTGGCGTTGCTCTCGGCTAAAAACACAAACAGGCCCAGGGGAAGGATCAGCAGGCCCAAAGGCAGCACCCAGCCCAGCGGCAGGGCAATGAAAGGAGCGAGCTGCTGATCCCAGTGGGCCCAGGCCAGAAAGGCGATCGCGCTGAGACCCTGCAGCAGCAACTTGCCGCGGGGGCTGAGGCCAGTGTTGTGGCGTTTGGTGAGGCTGCGCCAGTCGTCCACCGCACCGATCGCCATGGTGGCCAGCGTGATGGCGGCCACTGCCATCAAGCGGTGATCAGCTGGCGCCACAAGGCCTCCGGCGATCACGCCCACCGGTACCACCAGCAGGCCGCCCATGGTGGGGGTGCCCGCCTTGCTCTGGTGAGCCTGGGGGCCCTCTTCGCGGATCACCTGTCCCAGCTTCAGTCGCCGCAGCTGCGGCACCCCCCAGGCGCAGATCACGGCGCTCACCACGGCGCTGATCAGCAGGGGCGTGGCCAGCTGGGGTGCCTGGCTGAACCAGTCGCACAGGGCACTGAGCCCCAACAGCAACAAACCCAGCAACAGCGCCAGGGAGCGGCTGTTGCTGGGCATGGAGGC
>NZ_JBIPMN010000223.1:0-3401 GCF_044369115.1 Vulcanococcus sp.
GCTGCGCGAATACCGAGCGCAGGGCAGCGGCCACCATCTCCTGGTGAGCTTTGGGCACGGTCTGGAGCAGGTTTCTGGCGAAATGGACACGGCAGCGCTGCCAGCAGCTGCCCTGCAGCATCCGCCGAATCGCGTTGATCAGACCGCTGTGGGCATCGCTGATCACGAGCTTGACCCCAGTGAGGCCGCGTTCCTTGAGGGAACCAATGAACTGGCTCCAGAAGCCCTCGCTCTCGCTGTCGCCGACCTTGAGGCCGAGCAGCTCCCGGCGGCCATCGGCATTGACGCCCATGGCGACTACAACAGCCCTGGAGCAGACCTGCATGGCTCGGCCCAGGCGGCCATGGAGATAGGTGGCGTCGAGATAGAGGTAGGCGTAACCCTGGCCCTCCAGCGGCCGGTTCAAGAACGCCTGCACCTGCAGGTCGATCTCAGCGCAGATGCGGCTCACCTGGGACTTCGAGATCCCGCTCTGGCTGCCCAGAGCCGCTACCAGCGCATCGACCTTGCGGGTGGAGACGCCGGCGACATAGGCCTCCATCACGACGGCGTAGAGGGCCTGATCCACCCGCCGGCGGGGTTCGAGGATCGAGGGCAGAAAGCTGCCTGAGCGGAGTTTCGGGATTTGGAGATCGATGTCGCCCACCTGGGTGGTGAGCAGCCTGGGCCGGTAGCCGTTGCGATGGCCAAGCCGATCCTCGCTGCGCTCGTAGCGCTCGGCACCGAGCACGGCAGCGACCTCCAGCTCAATCAGCTGCTGCAGGCCATGGCGCACCAGCTCGGGGATCAGCTCCCCAGCTGTGCTGCCATCGAGTAGCGGCGCCAGTGCAGAGGCGCCACAATCCATCTTGGGCATGGTTCGTCTGGTTGAGGTAGTGCTCAAACCAGGGTCACGGGCCTGCCCACCCCCTGCAACGCCAGCCGCTGAGCTGGGTGCCTGAGCTGCGCACTCAACCCCGGCTACGCCGGGGTTGAGGTCCCCGGGGAATTACACCACTCCCGGGGACGCGGGCCAGCCAGATGAACCAGACCATCCCGGCCAGGAGGGAGAAGCCGGCCGACGCGGCCAGGGCAACGACCAGCTTCTGCCAGATCTTCATCAGCTGCTCTGGTGCTTGACGACGCAGTAGCGCTCATCAAAGCGCTGCACGGCATAGCGAGCCTGGGCCGGTGCCATCACCGATCTGGCCAGCCCGAGCGCTGCCGCCTGGTTGAGGCAGGCGGCGTCTGCCACACCGAACAGGGCCAAGGTGAGCGGATTGGCCTTGACCGCGTCGTAGTCGATGCCGGCCTTGAGTTCGCTGTTGAGGGTGTTGATCCAGCTGCGACGAGCGATGTCGCTGTTGCCATTGGCGCGGCTGGCGAGAGGAACGGCCACAAGGCCGATCAGCAGTCCAGCCGCTGCGGCGGGGAGCATGGTCCTGAGGTTCATAGGAGCAGGCCGATGGGCCATAGAAGTGAGACCAGCTCACGCTGACAATTGTTAACGCCATCCAGCCCCAATCTCCTGCGAAGGACGGACGGGGGCATTGGTGGGAATGCTGCCCACAGCACGGCGTCCTTTATGGAGACACAACCCCGTTCACTGATCTCGGTCTACCGGGAAGCCCTGGCATCGCGTCACTACGCCCGGCGGACCATCGGGACCTACGAACGCTGGTTGCGGCGCTTCCTGCGCTTTCACCAGATGCGGCACCCGCGGGAGATGGGCAGCCAAGAGATCAATGCCTTCCTGACGCACCTAGCCGTTGAGGAGCACGTGAGTGCCTCGACCCAGAACCAGGCCCTGGCAGCCTTGCTGTTCCTCTACAAGCGTGTTTTGGAGATCGACCCCGGCGAGCTTGATGGGGTCGTGCGGGCACGTCGTCCCAAGCGGCTGCCGGTGGTGCTGAGTGTGATGGAGGTGCGAGCGGTGCTGCAGCAGCTGGAGGGGCCATCCGCTCTTGTGTGTGGCCTGCTGTATGGCGGAGGCCTACGGCTGATGGAAGCCCTGCGCCTGCGCGTACAGGATCTGGACTTCGCGGGGCATCAGCTGATCATCCGCGGGGGCAAGGGCAACAAGGACCGCGTCACGGTGTTCCCCCAGAACCTGATGGAGCCGCTCCAGAACCATCTGCAGGGGGTGCGGCGACTGCATCGGATCGATCTGGCCGCGGGCTGGGGACAGGTGCCCCTGCCGGGCGCACTGGAGAGGAAATACACCTCAGCCTCGCGTGAGTGGATCTGGCAGTGGGTGTTCCCACAGGTCACCCGCTGGCGCAATCGCGACACCAATGAGCAGGGGCGTCACCATCTGGATCCATCGGTCATCCAGCGATCGGTGCATGCCGCTGTACGCGCTGCAGGGATCAGCAAGCCAGCAAGCTGCCATACCTTTCGCCATTGCTTTGCCACGCACCTGCTTGAACGAGGCTCCGACATCCGTACGATCCAAGAGCTGCTGGGTCACAGCGACGTGAAGACCACGATGATCTACACACACGTGCTCAACCGAGGCCCAGCTGGCGTGACCAGCCCCGCGGATCTGCTCTAAGATATGTTCTGCGGGTCCGCAGAACATCCGGCCTACAAGCGAAAAGCCCTCCGCTGACTGAGTCAGCGGAGGGCAAGGACGAAGCTATATGGATCCAGAAGAGTTTTAAAGTGCCCTACGAGGACTTTCTAATTGGCGTTAGGCGGTAACTCCACGATAGTCCGTCTCGTAATCGTGCATATCATCTCCTATGAAGATTCCTTCGTAATCTCCAGCAACATAGCTTGGTAGCGTTGCATCATCAGTTGTGGCATTATCTTCCTCCCATTCAGACATTTCGTCTTCGTCGTCCCATGTGAAATCAAAATAGAGCGTTCTCTTCAGTGTAAATGAACCTGGCGATTCGGAGCTTTCTTCAACAATGCAATCATCTATCCTGCAAGTCATCTCGCCTGGAAATGAGTCATCAGACTTATAGGCATCTGGCTTCTTGTGGCATTCGATCACCGCGTTTCTATCCTCTTCGCTTAACTGAGAGAGGTCGACCTCGAGAACTTGGTCAACTTCGTGGGTAACGGAGGGCATGAGATAGAAGTAAATATCCCAAGCCTGTCTTAGCAGCACTAACTTGTCTGCGTCAAGAGACTTAACGCACAAAGTGAGGCGACAGGTTTGGCCTGCCTAACGACGCAATACACCTGACCCGGGGGCCCGACTCCCACTGATCTATGCACCAAATGAATAAATCCCAGCCAAAGCCCCTGCGGTCAGGTGATCGCTGGCGTTATGCAGACCCATTAGGGGCTTATATCTCGCTATTCTTTTCTCATTTCATATTGCGGTTTCATTATAGCAAGAATTTCACTACGCGTTACGAACCTGCTCCATGCCTCTTGGCTTCTGTAATCCAATCCTGTATTTGTTCGTC
>NZ_JBIPMN010000224.1:0-3384 GCF_044369115.1 Vulcanococcus sp.
CCCTCGAACTGGTGCGCGGCCGGGGCGTGTGGGTGTGGGACAGCAATGGCCGGCGCTATCTCGATGGGGTGGCCGGCATTGCGGTGTGCACCCTCGGCCACAGCAACCCGGTGATGCGCCGGGCCCTGGGCCGGCAGCTGCGCAAGCTGCAGCATGTGTCCAACCTGTATCGGATCCCCGAGCAGGAACAGCTGGCGGCCTGGATCACCGCCAACAGCTGCGCCGATGCGGTGTTCTTCTGCAACTCCGGCGCCGAAGCCAACGAAGGCGCGATCAAGCTGGCCCGCAAACACGGCCACCAGGCTCGCGGTATCAACTCCGACGGCCCGGGGCCGCTGATTCTCACCGCCCAGGCCAGCTTCCACGGCCGCACCCTGGCAGCGGTGACAGCCACCGGTCAGCCCAAGTACCACCAGGGCTTTGAGCCGATGGTGCAGGGGTTCCGCTATTGCCCTTACAACGACACGGCCGCCTTTGAGGCGCTGTTGGCTGAGTGCGAGAAGGATGGTCCGCGCGTGGCCGCTGTGATGCTGGAGCCGCTGCAGGGTGAAGGCGGTGTGAACCCGGGCAACCAGAGCTTCTTCCGCCGGGTGCGGGAGCTCTGCGATCAGCACAACATCCTGCTGATCTTCGATGAAGTGCAGGTGGGCGTCGGCCGCACCGGCCGCCTCTGGGGTTACCAGAAGCTGGGCGTGGAACCCGATGCCTTCACCCTGGCGAAAGGGCTGGGCGGTGGCTTCCCCATCGGTGCGTTGTGCGTGAAGGCCGCTGCCGATCACCTCAGGCCGGGTGAGCACGCCAGCACCTTCGGCGGCAATCCGATGGCCTGCCGCGCCGGCCTCACCGTGGCTGAGGAGCTGGTGCGGCGCAATTTGCCCGCCCATGCCGAAGCGATGGGCCAATTGCTGCAGCAGCAGCTCGCGGGCTTGGTGGCGCGCCACCCCACCCTGGCGGAGGGCTGCCGCGGCTGGGGCCTGCTGCAGGGGCTGGTGCTCAGGCCCGATGGCCCCGCCGCCATCGATGTGGTGAAGGCAGCCATGGCCGAAGGCCTACTGCTGGTGCCCGCCGGCACCAACGTGGTGCGCTTCGTACCGCCCCTCACCATCCAACCCCGCCACATTCGCGAAGCGGTGAAGCGTCTGGAACGCGCTCTGATTACGTGCCAGGCCCAGACCCCTTCAGCGACCTGATCGCCCCATTCAGTCGCCGGGGCGTTGACCTCGGCCTGGAGCGGCTGCAGGCGGCACTCGCAGAGCTTGGCCATCCGGAGCGCTGCTTTGCGGCTGTGCAAGTGGCCGGCACCAACGGCAAGGGCTCGATCAGCACGATGCTGCACGCGATTGCAAGCGCCGCCGGAATCCGCTGCGGCCTCTACACCTCACCCCATCTGCTCAGCTGGTGCGAGCGAATCCGTCTGCCGGATGGCCTGATCAGCGAAGCCGCTCTGCAACGGCTGCTGCAGGAGCTGCAACCACTGGCCCTCCGCCACGACCTCACCCCCTTCGAGCTGGTGACGGCAGCAGCCATGCAGGCCTTCGCTGAGGCTGGTGTGGAGCTCGCAGTGCTGGAGGTGGGCCTCGGGGGCCGCCTCGATGCCACCACGGTGCATCCAGATCGCCAGGTGCTGGCGTTCGCCAGCATCGGCCTCGATCACACCGAACACCTGGGCCCCACGATCGCGGCCATCGCCGCTGAGAAAGCCGGCGTGCTGCACCCTGGGGCCTCGGCCGTGAGCGGCCCGCAAACCGAGGAGGCCGCCCAGGTGCTGCGGCAGCTGTCAGCCCTGGCGGGCTGCCAGCTGCGCTGGGTGCAGCCGTTGGCGCCAGAGGCGCAGGGCGGGCCTGAGCTGGGTCTGGGGGGTGATCTCCAGCGCAGCAACGCCGCCGTGGCCAGCGCAGCAGCCGAGACGCTGGCGAAGCGCGGCTGGCCGATCACCCCCGCTGCGATCGCCGCGGGGCTGCGCCAGGCCCGCTGGCCTGGCCGACTGGAGCAGCGCCGCTTCCAGGGCCAGCCGCTGCTGGTGGATGGCGCCCACAACCCCCCTGCCGCTGAGGCGCTGCGCCGCGAATTGGATCAACGCACCCACGAACACCAGCTGCCGCGGCGCTGGCTGATCGGCATCCAGCGCCACAAGGATGCGCCATCGCTGCTGCGCACCCTGCTGCGCGAAGGCGACGCGGTGCGGGTGGTGGCCCTGCCGCAGGAGCACAGCAGCTGGACTGCCAGCGCTCTCCAGGCCGCCACAGGGTTTGAGCTGGAGGGAGGAGCCCCTGATCTCACCAGCAACCTGGCGTGGCTGGTGGACTCGCCCGCCCTGCCGGTGGCCTGCGGTTCGCTCTATCTGGTGGCGGAGCTGCTGCCCCTGCTCCAGACGACAGACTGAACGCAGACGCCTGCGCCGCCATGCCGATTCGCCGCTTCATGGCCCTGATGGCCAGCCTCTGGCTGCTGGTGGCCGCGCTACCCGCTGTGGCTCTCGACACGAGCGCCGGTGTTGGCCTGCAGGATCGGGCCCTGTTCCAGGACACCGTGGACTACACGCTCACCAACCAGAGCGGCAACGACTTCTCCGGCCAGCACCTGGCCAACACTTCCTTCGCTGGCGCGGTGGGCAAAGGCACCAACTTTGCGGGCGCCGATCTGCACGGCGCGATCTTCACCCAGGGGGCTTTCCCTGAAGCCGATTTCAGCGGAGCTGACCTCAGCGATGTGCTGCTGGATCGCACCGACATGAGCCACACCAACCTGCGCGATGCCCTGCTGGTGGGTGTGATCGCTGCAGGCGCCACATTCAATGGCGCCGATGTGACCGGCGCCGACTTCAGCGACGCCCTGATCGATCGCGCCGATCAACGGCAGCTCTGCGCCAAGGCCAGCGGCACCAACCCCCGCACCGGCGCCGACACCCGAGCCAGCCTCGGCTGTTAATCGCCCCCCGACCCAGAACGCTCAAGCCAGCCGCGCAGCTTGCCGGGATTGAGCAGACCAGCGGGGTCGTAGTTGGCCTTTGCCGCCACCTGCTCGGCATCCACCCCGCCCAGGCCGCCATCTTCCACCGTGATCGCGTGGGGGTTGAACAACAGGCAGCCCAGATCGCAGGCATGGCGGATCAGCTCCTCCAAGGCCTCGCGGCCGCGCCAGCGCACCAGCGGTAGGCAGGCCAGTCGCTGCTGCCCCTGGGCCCGCACAGCCTCCAGGTGCCAGAGCACCGCATCGCCCCAGCGCTGACGGAGGGCATCGAGGGCCGCCTGCTCCGGCTGGGGCAGCAGCAGCTGCAGGTAGGTGAAGCCGGGGTCGTGGGTGCGGGCGTGCAAGGTGGTGTGGTTCCAGCACAACTCCCGCAGCGGGAGGCCCCGACCCTGCCCCTGGGGCGCCTCCCACACC
>NZ_JBIPMN010000225.1:0-3353 GCF_044369115.1 Vulcanococcus sp.
AACAGCAGCTGCGGTGAGTGCCACGCCGGCGGCATCACCAAGACAAATCACAACGTGGGCCTCGACCCTGAGACCCTGGCCCTGGCCACCCCCGCCCGCGACAACGTGGACGCACTGGTGGACTACATGAAAGATCCCACCAGCTACGACGGCGAGTACAGCATCGCCGACGTGCACCCGAGCATCCGCAGCAGCGACGTGTTCGTGAAGATGCGCGATCTCAACGACGAAGATCTGCGCCTGATGGCCGGCTTCATCCTGGTGGCACCCAAGGTTCAGGGTTCTGCCTGGGGCGGCGGCAAGATCTACTTCTGATCCCAGGGTCAACCGCACACTCATATTCAGCCCCTGCCCAAGCGGCGGGGGCTTTTTTGTGTCTTGCGGTGTCTCCAAGGGCGGATATCCATGGATATCCGGCGGAGGACTTTGCATTGAACCGCACTGCACTGGCCCGGCCCCCCCCCCCCGCACTGCACCGAACCGCACGAACGCACCAGAGCGGATGCCACCGAGCGAGGACAACGCCCCCAAGGGAGACGGCCCTCTAGCCCTCGCTAATCCTCAAAGCGGTGGCAGGGCCTCGCGGGGCAGTGGGGGGGCGACGTTCTCCGCCTCCAGCGACGCCGGCTGCTTGCTGTACCACCACTCCTGCAGGGGCGCACAAAGCCTCAAGGAGAAGAGTGTGAGCACCGTCACTGTGGGGCGGGAGCCGGGCTGCAGCAGCTCCACGGCATAGGAGGGGCAGCGCCGGGCCGCCAGATCAGCCACAAAGCGGCGGCCCACCCGCCGCCAGCTGGGTTCTTTGCTGCGCCAGGCGATGCGGCAGCAGGGCCAGGGCAGCTCCTCGCGATCGAACAGGCGGCAGCAAGGCCCCAGCACCCGAAAGCTGTACTGGCCGCCAAGGCTGGTGTGTTCGCTGCCATAGGCGTAGAGCTCGGCCACCTGAGGAGGCGTGGATGCCGAGGCGGAGGCGGCGGGCACGGCGACAGCGGTGTGGGGACAAGTGGATGCAGACAAAAAAACCACCCCGAAGGGTGGTTGGGGAAATCAAGCTGCCGGGGCGTGAACAGGCACGACCCGAACAGGAGCTCAATAGAGCTCTTCTTCAGCGTGGGTCTTGATGGTGCAGTCGCTGGTGGGGTAGGCCACGCAGGTCAGAACGAAGCCAGCTTCGATCTGGTCGTCGTCGAGGAAGCTCTGGTCCGACTGGTCCACGGTGCCAGCGGTGATCTTGCCGGCGCAGGTGCTGCAAGCACCAGCACGGCAGGAGTAGGGGAGGTCGATGCCCTGCTCTTCAGCGGCGTCGAGGATGTACTGGTCGTCGGGAACCTCGATGGTCTTGTTGAGGCCCTCTGCCTCGCTGATGAGGGTGACCTTGTAGGAAGCCATGGAAGGGATTGGGGCTCACAGGCTCCTGGGAAAGTTCCCGGGCCCGTAGGACGGACCCTTCCTACATCCGCCGGGGCATGGTTCTGGGGTTCTGAGGGCATCTGGCCGTGAAGCCCAATCAGAACGCGGGGCACAGATCAGCGTGCCTTATGCAACATCAGCAGATCCGGCGCGCTGATTTTCAGACGCGTCGGGTGGCCTCTCAGGCTCGCTGAATCGTCATCAGCCCCCACTGGCTCTGCTGGGCAGTGAGCTCCGCACGCCACCCCTGCTCAGCCAGGGCCTGCTCCAGCCGCGGCGCCTGGTCCACCAGGAGGCCACTGAGCAGCCCTAGCCCGTCGGGTGCCAGCACCGAATGGAAGGCCGGACAGAGCGCCTCGATCACCGGCGCCAGGATGTTGCAGAGCAACAGATCAGCCGGCCGGCCCTCCAGGAGCTCCGCAAGCTGCTCCACCGAGCCCAGCTCCACGGCGAGGCGATCAGCGAAGCCACTCACCACAGCGTTGTCGCGCGTGGCGCGCACGGCCAGGGAATCGGTATCCGCTGCCGCCACGCGGGTTGCGCCCTGAAGCAGGGCAGCGATCCCGAGAATGCCGCTGCCGCAGCCGAGATCTGCCACACGGATCGGACCGAGGTCAGGGCGTTCAGCGCTGCCCCGCTGCTCAGCGAGGCGTTCGATCGCTTCGAGACAGAGGCGTGTGGTGGGGTGGCTACCCGTGCCGAAGGCACTACCGGGATCCATGCGGATGACCAGGCGATCGGCATGCTCCTGCGGCAGCTCCAGCCAGGCCGGCAGGATCAGCAGCCGCGCCCCAACCGGGTCGGCCTGCCAATGCTGTTTCCAGCTGAGGCTCCAATCCTCGTCGTCTTGCTGCTCCCAGCTGATAGGGGGCAGAGTGAGGCCGAAGGTATCGGCCAACGGAGCGAGTGCCTGCTCGAGCTGGAGCCGCTCGGACTCGGGCCAGTCGGCTTCCGGCAGCCAAGCCACGAGCTGGCGCTGATTCGGAGCTTCCGGTCGATGGCGCATGGCCACCCTCGGGATTCCGAGGGTGTTCAGCTTCCAGATCAGGGATTCCTCGAGCTCAGGCAGCGAAGCAAGCTCCAGCCGCCACCAGGAAAGCGTCATCAGTGTGAAGGGCCTCCGGCTTCAGAGGGTCACCGGATGGGCTTCCTGGATGCCCTCGATCGCGTGGATGGTGGCCAGGAGGCTGGCGGGCAGGGGATCGTCGAGGCTGAGCACCATCACAGCGTCACCACGCACGATGCGGCGGCCCACCTGCATCGAAGCAATGTTCACGTTGTGCTCACCCAGCACCGAACCGAGGTTGCCGATGATGCCAGGCATATCGCGGTGACGGGTGAACAGCATGTGGCGGCTGGGGGCCACATTCACCGGGAACTCATCGATGGTGGTGATGCGCAATTCGCCGTCAGCGAACACAGCACCGGTCACGGTGTGATTGCCATTGGCGCCCTTGGAGCTCAGCTGCAGAGAACCACCGGCGAAGTCGCGGGCGGCATCATCCTTCACCTCGAGCACGTGGATGCCGCGCTCTTTGGCCTCCAGGCCGGCGTTAACGTAGTTGATCGAATCGCCCAGGGCGGTGGAGAGCAGACCCTTCAGGGCTGCAATCACCAGGGGTTGGGCCGGATGGCTGGCGAATTCACCCTGGAGGCGCACCTCGAGCTCACTGATCTGGCCGCCGGCCAGCTGGCTGAGGAGCTGGCCCAGGGTTTCGGCCAGCTGCAGGTGGGGCTTGAGCTGCTCCATCACCTCGGCGTTGAGGCCGGGGATGTTCACGGCGCTGCGGGCGGGCAGACCCAGCAGCACATCGCGGATCTGCTCGGCCACGTCGATGGCCACGTTTTCCTGGGCCTCTTCCGTGGAGGCACCCAGGTGCGGCGTGAGGATCAGCCGCTCGCTGACGCTGCGGAGGGCTGAATCGGCATCCAGGGGCTCCTTG
>NZ_JBIPMN010000072.1:0-12152 GCF_044369115.1 Vulcanococcus sp.
TCGCCCCTGCTCGGTAACCTGCACCGGATTGCCGATGGCAGCCTGCTCGGCCTGGGCGTGGCCGTGCTCGGCCTGAGCGGCCTCACCCTCCACTGGCAAGGTCAGTGGACCCAGAACTTCCAGAGGCTGGAAGATGCTCAAAGACTGGAGCATCGGCTGCAGGAATCTGCCGCTGTGCTCGAGCAGCATCATCTGGGCATGACGCGCAAACCGGCCCTGCTTGAGCCCACTTCCAGCCAGAAACTCGTGTATCTGGATCCCCCGACCACAGGTCCACAGCCCCGCCTGCGCGCCCTGCTGGCCCAGGTGAATCCCCGTCAGATCCTGCCGGGATACTGATGGCGGTTCACCGCCTGGAAAGCAGGAGGCCAGCGCCCCGCAGCAGCGGCGGCGGTCGCCAACGCCGGGTGTTGACCCTCAGCCCTGTGCCCACAGGGCGCCTCTGGTCGGTGTACTTGCTGATGGCGGCCGGCCTGGGTGGACTGGCCCTGAGGTTGGCCTGGGTGCAGGTGGTGCAGGGCCCAGAGCTGCTCGATCGCGCCCGGGCTGTGCAGACCCAAACCATCACCCCCCTGGGCCGGCGCCGCACGATCGTTGACCGCCAGGGCAGCCTGGTAGCCCTCGACGAGGAGCGTTTCACACTCTGGGCCCATCCCCGCTATTTCGCCTTCCCCGGCGACGACATCGGCAAGCTGCGCAGCCCGCTGGATGTGGCCCGCAAGCTCTCAAGCGTGCTGGCCCTGCCGATGGCTGATCTCGTGCGCGCCATGGAAGGCCGTAAATCGGGGGTGAAACTCACCAACGATCTTGACCCGGAAACCGCCCAACGAGTTCGCGAACTGGGGATCAGCGGCATCGATCTAGAGCCCTATCCCCAGCGGGTGTACCCCCAGGGCAACCTGTTCGCCAACGTGGTGGGCTTTCTCAATCTGGAGCGCGTACCCCAGGCGGGTTTGGAACAGAGCCGCAACAGTGATCTGCGCCGCCACGAGGCCACCCGCCAACTGCGCCGCGGAGCCGATGGCACGCCACTGCCCGATGGGCTCAAGGCCGGGGTGCTCTATGGAGACGATCTACGGCTGCAGCTCACCCTCGATGCACGCCTGCAGCAGGTGGCGCAAATGGCGCTCAGCAAACAGGTGAAGCAATGGAATGCCAAGCGCGGCGTGGCGCTGGTGATGGATGTGCGCAACGGCGAACTGCTCGCCCTTGCCTCGACGCCCACCTACGACCCCAATCAATTCTGGAAATACAAGCCCGGGCTGTTCCGCGAGTGGTCGGTACAGGATCTCTATGAACCGGGATCAACGTTTAAGCCGATCAACCTCGCTATTGCCCTGCAGGAAAACGCCATCGACCCAGCCGGCAAAGTGAATGACAACGGTCAGCTCACCATCGGTGGCTGGCCGATCTTCAACCACGACCGCAAGGGCAACGGGGTGATCGATTTCCCCACGGTGCTGCAGGTGTCGAGCAACGTGGCGATGGTGAAGGCGATGCAGCGGGTCAAGCCCGCCAAGTTCTGGAATTGGCTGCATGCCCTCGGCATCGATACCAAACCCGACACCGATCTGCCCGGCGCCGTGGCCGGCCAGCTCAAAAGTCTGGAGACGTTCCGCACCCAGCCGATCGAGCCCGCCACAGCTGCCTTTGGCCAGGGCTTCAATCTCACGCCGCTGAAGCTGCTGCAGCTCCACGCCATGCTTTCCAACGGCGGCAAGCTGGTGAGCCCCCACATCACACGAGGCCTGCGCTCGGGCGACGACCTCGCCCCCGCACCACCCTCCACGGGTCTGCAACTGATCCGGCCGGAGATCGCCCAAACGGTTCTCAACTGGATGGAAACCGTCGTGGAGAAGGGCAGCGGCAAGGGCACTTACATCCCCGGCCACCGCATCGGTGGCAAAACGGGCACGGCCCAGAAAGCCGAAAACGGCGTCTACATCCCTGGGGCACGCATCACCAGTTTTGTGGCACACCTGCCCATCAATGATCCGCGCTACGTCGTGCTGGTGGTGGTCGACGAGCCCAAGGGCGGCAACGCCTACGGATCCACCGTGGCGGTTCCTGTGGCGCGCCAGATCATCGAATCACTGCTGGTGATTGAGAAGATCCCGCCGAGCAAGCCGGTGGCCGGCTGAGGGGCAGGCGAGCGGGTAACCGCTTGGTGACAGAGGCGGTTCTTCGCCAATTCGCTGGCTAGTTTGAGCGCATCTCCCGGGGCCCTGCATGGCCAACCTGCTCGATCAACTGGCTGCCATGACCGTTGTGGTTGCCGACACCGGTGACATCGACGCCATCCGCCAGTTCACGCCAAGGGACGCCACCACGAATCCCTCGTTGATCCTCGCGGCGGCGCAGATCCCCACTTATCAGAACCTGATTGACCGATCCCTGCAACAATCCCGCGAGGTGTGCGGCAAGGCGGCTCCAGCCGAAGAGGTGGTGCGCGAAGCCCTCGACGAAATCTGCGTGACCTTCGGCACCGAGATCCTCAAGATCGTGCCCGGCCGGGTGTCCACCGAGGTGGATGCACGCCTGAGCTTCAACACCGAAGCCACCATCACCAAGGCGCGCAAGTTGATCGGCCTCTATCGCCAGGCCGGCATTGGCCGCGAGCGCGTGCTGATCAAGATCGCCTCCACCTGGGAGGGGATCAAGGCTGCTGAGGTCCTGGAGAAGGAAGGCATCCACTGCAACCTCACCCTGCTGTTCAGCTTTGCCCAGGCGGTGGCCGCTGCTGAAGCCGGCGTCACGCTGATCTCCCCCTTCGTGGGGCGAATCCTCGACTGGTACAAGAAGAGCACCGGCCGCGAGAGCTATCCAGGGCCCGAGGATCCCGGCGTGGTATCGGTGAGCCAGATCTTCAACTACTTCAAGACCTACGGCTACAAAACCGAGGTAATGGGGGCCAGCTTCCGCAACATCGACGAGATCATCGAGCTTGCCGGCTGCGATCTGCTCACCATTTCACCGAAGCTGCTTGATCAGTTGCGCAACACCGATGGCGAGCTAACCCGCAAGCTCAACGCCTTCAATCCGGCCCCCACCGAGGAACAGTTGCATCTCGATCGCCAGGGCTTCGAGGCGATGATGCACAAGGATCCAATGGCCACCGAGAAACTGCAGGAAGGCATCACCGGCTTTACGCGGGCCATCGAAACCCTCGAGGCCCAGCTGGCCCATCGCCTCGGCGAACTGGAAGGGGCCAGCGCTTTCCAGCACGCCGCTCAGGAGATCTTCCTACTGAACGATCTCGATGGCGACGGCTGCATCACCCGTGAGGAGTGGTTGGGCAGCGATGCGGTGTTTGATGCACTCGACACCGATCACGACGGCCGCTTGATGCCTGCCGATGTGCGCGGCGGCCTGGGAGCAGCCCTGGCCATCAGCGGTTCTTAACCTCATTGCCCCACACTGGGGGCACTGTTTGGTTGCCTGCGTTGAACGCTCTCGACACCATGCGCGCCCTGGCGAGCCAGGGCGAGGTCCTGGATGTTCCGGCCGGTGAGCCGATCTTCAGCTCAGGAGAAACCGGCGACTGCATGTTCGGCGTGCTTGAGGGCAGTGTTGAACTCAGCTGGAATGATGAGGGCGGCCAGGAGATCATCCAGGCCGGTGATGTGTTTGGAGCCGGCGCCTTGGTGACACCGGAGCACCGGCGCTATGGCAACGCCAAGGCCCTCAGCGATTGCAAGGTGCTGGTGATGAACCGCGAAAAGTTTCTGTTCGCCGTTCAGGAATCGCCGATGTTCGCCATCGAACTGCTCGGCTCGATCGACAAGCGGCTGCGGCAGCTCAAAGACTGCACCAAATTCAGCTGAGGCTGTACAGCTAGCCGCGCTGGAACATGAGCCGCTTGATCACGCGCTGGGCAATATCGCCATACCCCATCTCACCGGAGAGGATCTGGGCGATGCGCTGGGGAGCTGTAGGGCGCTTGATCCCGATCTGATAGCCCACCTTGGGCACACGGTAGAACACCTGTGCGATGCGCCGTCCCCAGGCCATCGACTCTCCCCATTGCTGCCGCATCATCTGGCTGTAGCCCGCCAGGGCCTCCCCTGCCTGGCGCCCGTCATCGGCTTTGAAGTAACGATCGAGGGCTTCGGCACTGCGTACACCGCTCAGCAGAGCAGGCCGCAGACCCTCCGCCAGGAAGGGATCGCAAAGGGAAGCGGCATCACCCACGGCCACGGCACCGGCCGCGTTGTGCAGGGGGTGGTGGCCATCCCACACCCGCAGCGGCGATTGAATCCGTTCGCCGGCATCGGTGGCCAGGCCCAGGCTGGGTAACAGCTGGGCGAGCACGGCATCGGCATCCACTTCCGTGTTGCCGATGAAGCTGCCCACGCCAATGCTGTAACCACCCCGGCGGGGAAAGGCCCAGCAGAAGCCGTGTTTCACCAAGCCGAATTCAAAACGGGCCGTGTTGGGTTGAGACACGGCGGCCTCCACTTCCAGCGCAACAGCACTGGCGAAACGGGGTTTGGGATTGCCCAGAGATAACTGAGCGGCAAAGCGAGAGTTGGAGCCATCGGCCACCACCACCGCTCGACTGGTGTAGCGATTGCCGCCGGCCAGCACCGTCCAACCCTCGGCGTCCCGCTCGATCGTCTCCACAGCAGCGGCATCGATCAGCTGGGCGCCAGCGGCCACCGCCTGTTGGCCGATGAACTGATCCAGGCGAGAGCGCTGCACGATCCAGAAGGGTGAATCCCCAGGCAGAACGGCGGTGATCGGATCGTCGAGGCACCAGGTGAAACGCACCTGCTCAATCACCTGATCCACCGCCGGGGTGAGATCGAAAGGAAACCAACGCTGCACGGAAGCAGCCATGCCGCCGCCGCAGGGTTTGCGACGGGGCAGGCTCCGGGCCTCAAGGAGCAACACCCGATGGCCCCGGGCAGCGAGGTGATAGGCGCAAGCGGCACCGGCAGCGCCGGCACCGACCACAATCACGTCATGCATGTGAGCGGAGCTCACACTTTGAGGATGTCGGCTTCCTTCTCAGCCAGCAGCTTCTCGATCTCAGCGATGAACTTATCGGTGAGCTTTTGCACCTTCTCCTGTTCGTCGCGGCTCTGATCCTCCGAAAACTCGCCTTCTTTCTCCTGTTTCTTCACCTTGTCGATGGCATCGCGTCGGATGTTGCGCAGCGCCACCTTGCCTTCCTCGGCGTATTTCGCGGCCAGCTTGCAGAGATCTTTGCGGCGATCTTCCGTAAGGGGCGGAATGTTGATGCGAATCACCTTACCGTCGTTGTTGCAGGTGAGGCCTAGATCACTCATCGAGATCGCCTTCTCGATCAAGCCGAGCGATCCGCCGTCAAACGGCTGCAGCTGGATCGTGGAGGAATCCGGGGTGGTGATCGTAGCCAGCGACTTCAACGGCGTATCAGCGCCGTAGTACTCCACCTGGATCTTGTCGAGCAGCGAGGCGTTGGCCCGGCCGGTGCGGATGGTGTTGAAGGTGCGCTGGGTGGAGTCCACCGACTTGCGCATACTGGCTTCGAGATCCATGGGTGCTGACGAAAAGGAGGGGACTCAGGCCGAAGGCAGGATGCTGGTGCCGATGGATTCACCGCGCACCGCCCGGCCGATGTTGCCGGCGCCGAACAGATCAAACACCACGATGGGGATGGCGTTGTCCTTGCAGAGGGCGATGGCGGTGCTGTCCATCACCTCCAGTTCGCCGCTGAGCACATCGAGAAACGACAGGCTCTCGTAACGCACCGCATCGGCGTGTTTGTTGGGGTCTTTGTCGTATACCCCATCCACCTTGGTGGCCTTGAACACCACATCGGCGCCGATCTCGGCGGCCCGCAGGGCAGCCGTGGTGTCGGTGGTGAAGAAAGGATTCCCAGTGCCGGCGGCGAAGATCACCACGCGGCCCTTCTCCATGTGGCGAATCGCACGGCGACGGATGTAGGGCTCCGCCACCTCTTGCATCGAGATGGCGCTCTGCACGCGGGTGGGGATGCCGGCGCGCTCAAGGCCGTCTTGAAGGGTGATGGCATTCATCACCGTGGCGAGCATGCCGACATAGTCGGCCGTGGCCCGGTCCATGCCGGCAGCCGAGCCCTTGAGGCCGCGGAAGATGTTGCCGCCGCCCACCACAATCGCCAGCTGGGTGCCATCGGCAACAACCGCCGCCACATCCTTGGCGATGGCATTGACGATGGCCGGATCGATGCCGTAGCCCTGTTCGCCCATTAGGGCCTCACCGCTGAGCTTGAGCAACACGCGCTGGTAGGCCATCCGTTCGCGCTTGCACGTCAGTTGGCCGAACAGTAGCAAGCGTGAGATCCCTTGCCGAGCCAGGCCGCTAGCGCTTCGATGGGCTAACGGCTCAGTGGTGATGGCAGGCGCTTCACATCCCCATTCCCAGCCCGAGGGCCAGCCACCGCGCAACTCCGGCGTCATGGCACGCCTCACCCTTTCGGCGGTGGAGCAGCTGGTGGCAGAACCCGGCGGCTGGCGTGAGCCGATGGTGCACCGGGCCTTATTGGTGAGTGGGTTGTCGGTCTTGCTCAGCAGCCTGGCGCTGCTTGAGGAGCAGCACGGCGCTTGATCGCTGGCGGCCCAGGCCGGCTGCAGCTGGCCGCGACAAACGGGGCACCCGGACATCACGCCGATAGATCATCCCGACGATCGTTCAACTCTTGTGCAGCTCGTACCGAATTGCGGACAGTGGTCTGGGCGAGTCCGCCAGGCGGCCGTCACCTCAGCTGAGCACGGTGGCTGGAGAAGCCAACGATCTCAAGAGGTGTTGCTTCTGCATCCCCAGGCCTTCAGAACTCGATACCGGCCTGGGCCTTCACCCCCTGCTCACGGAAGGGATGGCGAAGCAGCTTCATCTCCGTCACCAGATCAGCATGCTCCAGCAGAGCAGCGGGGGCACCGCGGCCGGTGAGCGCCACATGGGTGAGCGGCGGCCGCAGGGCCAGCCCCTCCAGCACCTGATCGAGGTGGAGATAGCCGAGCTTGAGCGCCACATTCACTTCATCGAGCACCACGAGCTTGCGATCGGCTGCAGCGAGGTAGGTGAGGGAGCGCTGCCAGGCCTGCTGCACCAGCTGGCGGTCGCGCTCACGGTCTTGGGTTTCCCAGGTGAAGCCCTCACCGAGGGCATGCCAGTGCAGCGCCTCGCCGAACAGCTCCAGCGCCTTGGCCTCACCCGGCTGCCAGCCGCCTTTGATGAATTGCACCACCGCCACCTGCTCGCCATGGCCCAGGGTGCGCAGCACGAGCCCAAGAGCTGCTGTGGTTTTGCCTTTGCCATCGCCGGTAAAAACCAGCACCAGCCCCTTCTCGAGGTTGCGCTCCCCCACGCGCTGCTGCTGCACCTCTTTGCGGCGGGCCATGCGGCGCCGGTAGGCATCGGCGCTGGCTTCTGGCGCCAGATCACCGCCCATTCCCAGTTCAGCCGCTGCCTGATCCAGCGTGGCCTCTGGGGCATGAATGGGCTGCTCAGGGTGCACGGTGCTGCAGCGGATGGCCTGCAGCACTCTGGCAACCCGGAGCGGGTTCAGGCGGCCCGTGCCCGGGCTAGAGCCGTATCCACTGCCTGCTGTTGATCGCGGCGGGTGATCCAGTGGTGATATGTGCGGGTGTGAATCGCCACGGAGTGGCCCATCATCCGGGCCGCCACGGTGTCGGGGAGGCCGATGTGAATGGTGCGCACCGCCCAGGCGTGGCGGAGGTCGTAGGGGGTGAGCGGGAGGTCGTAGCGGCGGAACTGTTCGGCCACGCGGCGACCCACCTGCTGAAGCGTGGTGCGACGGAGGTCGGTGCACACTGGCGGCAACAGACTGCGGGCTTCACCGAGGCGCGACAGCTCAAAGCGCTCCACCCATTCGGGCTGGAACGGCCAAACCTGGTGCTCGCCGGTTTTGCTGGTGGGCAGCACCCGGATCACGCGATCGCCCCCAGGAGCCAAGGCGGAGAGGTCGGTGAAAAACACCTCGTGGTTGCGCAAGCCATAGGTGGCCATCAATCCATAAGCAAGCCGCCAGCCGGGATTCGGGATCTTCTCGATCCACTCCAGAATTTGACGATCGCTCGGTAGTTGGCGGAACTGGGCCGCGTGCAGGCCGTACCCCCCAGCGCGATCTGCCCAATCCGGCGGCAGCAGTATCTGCTCCGAGCGAGCCAAAGCCGCCAGGGCAGTGCCGCACTGCTGGCGGCCCCGACTGGCCAACGGGTAGCTCTCGAGCACCGCCACGAGCAGGTCTTCCCCCAGGGGTAGCTCACGGTTGGCGGCCTGCAGCCGCAGCCTGCGCAGATAGGGCAGATAGGCGCTGGTCCAGGTGGTGCGGCTGCCGGCGGGATTGCGGCGCCGGCGCGGATCGCTGAAGAACTGCTGCTCAAAGCGCTCCACGGCAGCGGCGGCATCTAGACCCATGGCCGCTGGCAGCCCTTGGGCTGCGCTCGAGCGCGCCGAGGCGGCAGGGGCAACACCCCACTGGCTCCAGCTGAAGTTCTGCTGCTGTAGCTGCTGCACCACCCGCCGCAGCGCCTGGCGGGCCTGCTCAAGCCCCTCCTGATCGGCGGGCAGGCCCAGGCTGATGCGCTGCACCCGCAACTGGGAGCTCCCCTGGCGGCAGGGCAGTGGACCCCGCAGGGCGAGGCGCTGCCCACGGCGCTCCAATCTCAAGCTCACGCCGCTGGCAGCCAGCTGGGCGTTGTGCTCGCGGATCGGCCCGTCGAGGGAATGGGGCTGTGAGGCAGCGGCCGTCATGGGGCGGACCCTATCGAGAGTGCCGCCTTACGGCCAGTGGTGCCCAAACGCGAACCAGCAGAAGGCCAACAGCGTTACGCTCGCCGACACATCCATCTGAACACCGCTGGGCATGGCCAAGGTCGGCGTGCTGTTGCTGAACCTCGGCGGTCCTGAACGGATTCAGGACGTGGGGCCGTTCCTCTACAACCTGTTTGCCGACCCGGAGATCATCCGGTTGCCGAACCCGGCGTTGCAGAAGCCTCTGGCTTGGCTGATCAGCACCCTGCGGGCTGGCAAATCCCAGGCGGCCTACCGCTCCATCGGTGGCGGCTCACCCCTGCGGCGGATTACCGAGCAGCAGGCCCGCGAGCTGCAGAGCAATCTTCGCCAGCGCGGCATCGAAGCCACCAGCTACGTGGCGATGCGCTACTGGCACCCGTTCACCGAATCCGCCGTGGCCGACATCAAGGCCGATGGCGTGGAGGAAGTGGTGGTGCTGCCGCTCTACCCCCACTTCTCGATCAGCACCAGCGGCTCGAGCTTCCGCGAACTGCAGCGGCTGCGCCAGGCCGATCCGGGCTTTGCACGGCTACCGATTCGCTGCATACGCAGCTACTACAACGACCCCGGCTACATCAGCGCCATGGCGGAGCTCATCGCCAAGGAGATCCAGGCCTGCCCGGACCCCAGCACGGCCCACGTGTTCTTCAGCGCCCACGGCGTACCCAAAAGCTACGTGGAAGAAGCGGGCGATCCCTACCAGCAGGAGATCGAAGCCTGCGCCGGCCTGATCATGGAGCGCCTCGAGCAGCAGCTGGGCCACAGCAATCCCTTCACCCTGGCCTACCAGAGCCGGGTGGGCCCGGTTGAGTGGCTCAAGCCTTACACCGACGACGCGCTGCATGAGCTGGGGGAGCAGGGGGTGAAGGATCTGGTGGTGGTGCCGATCAGCTTCGTGAGCGAGCACATCGAAACACTTGAAGAGATCGATATCGAATACCGGGAGATCGCTACCGAAGCCGGCATCACCAACTTCCGCCGCGTGCCCGCGCTAGACACCACGCCATCGTTCATTGAGGGCCTGGCCAACCTGGTGCAGCACGCCCTCGAGGGGCCCGAGGTGAATCTCGATCAAGCCGCCGCCCTGCCCACCAAGGTGAAGCTCTACCCACAAGACAAATGGGCCTGGGGCTGGAACAACAGCTCAGAAGTGTGGAACGGCCGCTTGGCAATGCTGGGCTTCTCCGCTTTCCTGCTGGAACTGCTCAGCGGCCGTGGCCCGCTTCACTCCCTGGGATTGCTTTAAGGCCGCCAGCGCAACCCTCGTGGCAGCCTGGCTGCTGACTGGCCCAACCCTGGCCGATGCCCGCTGGCGCCAGGGGGTGTTCCCTGTGGCCGTTTTTTCGGGATACACGAGCCACTTCGGCCAGCGCATCGGCCCTTCAGGCAGCGTCGAACCCCATCACGGACTCGACATCGCAGCGCCGCTCGGCTCACCGATCCGCAACTGGTGGGGCGGCGTGGTGAAGGAGGTGATCGACGACGGCCGTTGCGGGCTGGGGCTGTTGATCCAATCAGGCCCTTACGAGCATCTCTATTGCCACCTCAGCGGCAGCGTTCAGAACGGCACTTACCACAGCGGGCCTGTGGCCCTGCGCAGCGGCAGCCGCGTGAACGGCGGCGCGCTGATCGGCCATGTCGGCATGAGCGGCCGCAGCACAGGCCCGCATCTGCACTGGGGGGTGCGCTACGGCGGGCGCTGGCTGAACCCGGCCGCGATCCTGCAGGCCATGGCGGCGGCACGCGGTCAGGGGCGCTAGACGCGCACGCCCAATCCCCGGGCCAGCCCTTAGGGTTGGTTCAAGATTGAGTGCTGTCAGCTGCCGTCGTGACCGTTACGTCTGTCTCGCCAACGACCGCCGCCGCTGGTGATTCTCCCGACCAGGCCTACCCGCAGAGAGTGAATGGCGGCTACGCCCTTATGGACTCCCTGCGCCGCCACGGGGTGGAGCACATCTTTGGTTATCCCGGCGGGGCGATCTTGCCCATCTACGACGAGCTGCACAAGGCCGAGAGCCGCGGCTGGCTGAAGCACATCCTGGTGCGCCACGAACAGGGGGGCACCCATGCCGCGGATGCCTATGCCCGCGCCACCGGCAAGGTGGGCGTTTGCTTTGGCACCTCCGGCCCCGGCGCCACCAACCTGGTGACCGGCATCGCCACCGCCCACATGGACTCGGTGCCAATGGTGGTGATCACTGGTCAGGTGCCCCGGGCCGCCATTGGCACCGACGCCTTCCAGGAAACCGACATCTTCGGCATCACCCTGCCGATCGTGAAGCACTCCTGGGTCGTGCGCGACCCACGCGACATCGGCCGCATCGTGGCCGAAGCCTTCCTGATTGCCGCCAGCGGCCGCCCCGGGCCGGTGCTGATCGATGTGCCCAAGGATGTGGGCGTTGAGGAATTCGACTACACGCCAGTGGAGCCCGGCACCGCCAAACCCGCCGGCTTCAAAGCCACCCCGGCCCCCGAAGCCTCAGCCATTGAGGCAGCCCTCGCCCTGATCCGCCAGGCCCGCCGGCCCCTGCTTTACGTGGGTGGCGGCGCCATCAGTTGCGGCGCCCACCAGCAGGTGCATCAGCTGGCGGAGCGCTTCCGCCTGCCCGTCACCACCACCTTGATGGGAAAGGGTGCCTTTGATGAACAACACCCCCTGGCGGTGGGCATGCTCGGCATGCATGGCACGGCCTACGCCAACTTCGCCGTCACCGAGTGCGATCTGCTGATCGCTGCCGGTGCCCGCTTCGATGATCGCGTCACCGGCCGACTGGATGGCTTCGCGCCCCGGGCCCAGGTGATCCACATCGATATCGACGCTGCCGAACTGGGCAAGACCCGCACCCCCGATGTACCGGTGGTGGCCGATGTGAAGGCCGCACTCGAAGCGCTGCTGGCCGCCAGCAGCGGCGAAGACTCCGCCGGCCGCACCGAGGCCTGGCTGGAGCGGATCAACAATTGGAAGCAGCACTACCCGCTGGTGGTGCCCGCTCCCGAAGGCGAGATCGCCCCCCAGGAAGTGGTAGCGCTGCTGCAGGAGCTGGCGCCCAAGGCCTATGTCACCACCGATGTGGGGCAGCATCAGATGTGGGCAGCCCAGTTCCTGCACACCGGCCCACGCCGCTGGATCAGCTCAGCCGGCCTCGGCACCATGGGCTTCGGCATGCCCGCTGCCATGGGCGTTCAGACCGCCTTCCCCGACGAGCAGGTGATCTGCGTCGCCGGCGACGCCAGCATCCTGATGAATATCCAGGAGCTCGGCACCCTCAGCCAGTACAACCTGGCGGTGAAGGTGGTGGTGCTCAACAACGGCTGGCAGGGCATGGTGCGCCAGTGGCAAGAGAGCTTCTACGGCGAGCGCTATTCCG
>NZ_JBIPMN010000074.1:0-12136 GCF_044369115.1 Vulcanococcus sp.
GATCGATTCGGCGAAGTGATCCAGCAGCTTGTGCAGCAGCTCGGGCTCGCGGAAGGCCATGGCCTTGATCACCGCGTAGTTCTTGCTGCTCTTGCCTTCCACCACATAGGCGGCGAGGGTCCAGGGGGCACCTACGAAGCCGAGCACGGCGGCCTGGTTGCCCACAGCGCTGCGCAGGCGGGTGAGTACCTCACCCACGAAGGGCATGCTTTCGGCGGGGTTCAGGGGGCGGAGGGCCTCCACCTGAGCCATCGAGCGGATCGGATCGTGAATCAGCGGACCCTTGCACTCCACGATGTCGAAGTTGATCCCCATGCCCGGCAGGGGCGTGAGGATATCGGAGAAGAGGATCACGCCGTCGGGCTTGAAGGCCTCGAAAGGCTGCATTGAAATCTCAAAAGAGAGATCGGGGTTTTCGGAGCGTTCACGGAAGCCGGGGTGGCGATCGCGCAGGTCGCGATACACCTTCATGTAGCGGCCGGCCTGGCGCATCATCCACACCGGGGGCCGCTCCACCTGCTCACCTCGGGCGGCGCGCAGCAGCAGGGGGGCGGTTTCGGTCATGGGCGATGGGGACGCGAAGCGCGAACCTACCCGAAGGCACCCCCGTTGCTGGCCTGCCGGCGGCAGGGTTCTGCCGCTTCGTCACACAGCTAGAGAGTCGCGGTGGCCTCCAGCTCCTGGCTGCGCTTCTCGTCGCGGCTGAACACCAGCACCGAGAGCGGCGGCAGGCAGAGATCGAGCGAGTGCTCGTAACCATGAATGCCCCATTCTTCGGTGAATTTGCCGCCGAGGTTGCCCAGGTTGCTTCCGCCGTAGCGCTCCGAATCAGTGTTGAACACCTCGCTGTAGAAGCCGCTCATCGGCACACCGATGCGGTAATGGGAGTGGCTCTGGGGGGTGAAGTTGGCCACCACCACCACCCAACGGCCGGTGGTGCTCTCGCGGCGCATGAAGCTGATCACCGAGTGGCGGTTGTCGTTGCAGTCGATCCACTGGAAGCCGAAATCGCTGAAATCGTCTCCCCAGAGCGCACGCTCGGATTTGTAGAACACGTTGAGGTCGTCTACGAGGCGCTGCAGGCCCTGATGGGGTTCGTACTGGAGCAGCTCCCACTCCAGATCACCCCACACGTTCCATTCACCGCGCTGGCCGAATTCCATCCCCATGAAGATGGTTTTCTTGCCGGGGTGGGTCCACATGTAGGCCAGCAGGGCCCGCACGTTGGCGAACTTCTGCCAGTCGTCACCCGGCATCTTGTGCAGCAGGTTGCTCTTGCCGTGCACCACCTCGTCGTGGCTGAGGGCGAGCATGAAGTTCTCGGTGTAGGCGTACCAGATCGAGAACGTCACATTGTTCTGGTGAAACTGGCGAAACCACGGATCGAGCTCGAAGTAATCGAGCATGTCGTGCATCCAGCCCATGTTCCATTTGAGGTTGAACCCCAGTCCTCCCATATCGGTGGGCTTGGTCACCATCGGCCAGGTGGTGGACTCCTCCGCGATCGAAAGGGCGCCGGGGAAGTGCTGGAACAGCACGTGGTTCGCCTGCTGGAGGAAGGTCACCGCTTCGGTGTTCTCGCGGCCGCCGTGCTCGTTGGGAATCCACTCGCCATCAGGGCGGAGGTAGTCGCGGTAGAGCATCGAGGCCACCGCATCCACGCGGATGCCATCAATGTGGAACTGCTCGAACCAATACACGAGGTTCGCCACCAGGAAGTTGCGAACTTCGTTGCGGCTGTAGTTGAAGATCAGTGTGCCCCATTCCTTGTGCTCGCCGATGCGCGGATCGGCGTGCTCGTAGAGGTGGGCGCCATCGAAGAAGGCCAGGCCGTGGGCGTCTTTGGGGAAATGGCCCGGCACCCAGTCGAGGATCACCCCGATGCCCTCTGCGTGGCAGCGATCCACGAAGGCCCGGAATTCATCTGGGGTGCCGAAACGGCTGGTAGGGGCGTACCAGCCCGTGACTTGATACCCCCAGGACCCATCGAAGGGATGCTCCGAAATCGGCATCAGCTCGATGTGGGTGAAGCCCCGTGCCTTCACGTAAGGGATCACCCGATCGGCGAGTTCGGGGTAGGTGAGCAGGCGAGCGCCGGGCTTCAGGTCGGCTGCCGGCACCGGCGGACGCGCTGTGCCATCGGGCTCGAGGTAGGGCTGATCGGCGCTGGCATGCATCCAGCTGCCCAGGTGCATCTCGTACACCGCAATCGGCTGATCCAGCGGGTTGCGGCTATCGCGCTCCTGCATCCAGGCCAGATCGCTCCAGCTGTAGCCCTCGAGGGCCTCAACGATCGAGCCGTTGTTGGGGCGAACCTCGTGCCGGAAGCCGTAGGGGTCGGCCTTCTGGTAGCAGTGCCCCTCCTGGGTGCGGATTTCGTATTTGTAGATCTCGGAGGCTTTCAGACCTGGGATGAACAACTCCCAGCAGCCGCCCAGCCGGGCCTGCATCGGGTGATGGCGCCCATCCCAACCGTTGAAGTTGCCCAGCACCGACACACTGCGGGCGTTCGGTGCCCACAGGCAGAACATCACACCGGCAACGCCGTTACGGCTCACCACATGGGCGCCCATGCGCTCCCAGATGTGGTGGTGGTTGCCTTCGGCGAAGAGATGGCGATCCATCTCGCCCATCCACTCCTCGCGGAAGGCCCAGGGATCGTGGGCCACATGCTCGATGCCGCCGCGCAGCACATGCACCTGGTAGCCGCTGCCCGGATCGCTGGGAACTTCGGCTTCGAAGATCCAGGGGTGATGGGGGGTGGTCATCGGCATGGCCACCCCGCCGGTCATCAGCTCAACCCGTTCGGCCTCGGGCATCCACACCCGCACCACCCAGTTGCCGCTCTCCAGCGGCTGGGGCCCCAACACGGCGAAGGGGTGGTCGTGCCGGCACTCGGCCAAGCGCTGGGCATCGTCCACCATCCAGTCGAGCTGAGCCAGCACAGGCGTGAGTGCAAAAGCGTGGCTGGGAGCTTAAGGCCGTTTTCCCTTCTCCGATCAGCTGGGTCCGGCGGGGTTTTCAGGGAAGTCCACACCGGTGATCTGGTTCTCGCTGTTGAGGATCACGTAGAGGTTGTCGGCGAGGCGGTTGAACTGCACGTTCACCAGCACCAAGCGCGTATCGGGGGTGCTTTCCGCCTCCACGGCGCGGCCCACTTTCAAGAAAGTGCCGGTTTCGCGCTGCAGCTCCAGCCATTTGCTTTGCAGTACCGCTGGCGAGAGGTCTTCCTGCGCACCAGGGCTGAGGAAGCTCTGGGCGGTGATGAAGTTGCCGGTGCTGATCGCCTGCACGAATTGCAGCGCCACCTGGCTGGTGGCGTCGTCAGCGTGATCCACGTAGTAGCGAGCGATCTTGCCGCTGCTGTTCAGCACCATGAACACCACACGCTTGCCGAGCTTGGTGGTGAGCTCGGCTTCCACGGTGCTGCCGCTCATGCCGCTGCGCACGCTGAGCAGCTCGTAGCTGAGCACCTTGGGCTGGGTGCGCATCGTGGCCGCGATCATCGACGGGCTGGTGACCGCCTGCAGCTCCGGAGAGAACTGGGCAAAGCGCGCCTTGGCGTCGCCATCCTTCACCGCAGTCAAGATGCGGACTGCCGCCGCACGGGCCTGCTCCACAGACAGGGCGGTGCCGCTGGTTGAAGCTGCAGGTTTGCTCGCAGCGCCTGTCTGGGCCTGGGCCAGAGGCGCGGTGGCAGCGGCACCGATCAGGCTGGCGGCCAGCAGAGCCGGCAGGGCGGAGCGCAGCGGGCGCAGCATCGCAGGAAGCAACAGTGGGCCTCAGTTTGCCCCAACCATCGGCTGGATGCTGAGGCTGGCTGCGCAGAGCTCGAGTTCCACGCTGATCACCCGATGCTGTGGCCCGGCGGGGCCATAGGGCTGCGTGCCATCGCCGCGATTCACGGCGATCTGGGGCCAGGCCGCCAGGCCCAGCGAGAGGCGCAGGCGCTCGCCCGGCTGCAGCGTGAGCAGCAACGGCTGCAGCTCTACCTGGCGGCGGGCCATCGTCTGGCAGGTGTCTCCCAGCCAGCGGGCCACGCCGGTGCTGCACTGGCGCACCTGGCCATCAGGGTGCACCACCGACAAGGCGGCGCAGAGGTCGAAGCCCGGCTGATCGGCCCTCGCCGCCAGCTCGAGCACAGGGCGTCCCAGCAGCTGCATCGGCTGATCGAGCACCGCGCTGTTGAAGCAGGCCACATCGGTGCGTTGATCGAGGTCGGTGCGGAGCACAGCGCCGGCATCGAGGCCGAGGTGGCCACCACGCCCCGGCAGCGAGCGCCAGGGGTCATGCACGATCGTGAGGCGCCCGCCTGCACTGCTGAGCGTGCTGGCATCCATAGGGATCAGTTGCCCCTCTGTGGCATCAACCGCCGCCAGGCCTGCGCTGCTCAGAGCCCAGCCCTGATCGCTGCACGCCGTGGGTTCCAATCGTTGCCATTGGTGATCGGCAATGTTCTGCAATGCCGAGGCCACTTCAGGGTTTTGTGGCAGTGGTGCAGGGTTCGCTGGGCCGGCTTCGCTGGCTGCGATCAGGTGGCGGCGGAAAAACGCCAGTTGCAGTTGATCGAGGCCGCCATTCCATTGGAGATGGCTCCAGGCGCCCAGCCGCAGCCACGGCTCACCCCCGGCTGCACGAGCCCGCTGCCACAGCTCCAGCACGCCCAGCAGATGGGGATCGTGCCAGCCGCCGATCAACAGCATCGGCTTGCGCCACAGGGCCTCCGGTGGCTCATGCCGCGTCCAAGCTGCTGGCTGGGCAGGGTCGCGTTGCAGCCAAGCCGCCGCCATGCCCTCGGGATCCAGCCGCTCCAGGAGCGCTTGGCCATGGAGCAGAAAGTCGCCGCTCTCCAGGCTGCGGCGGATCTCCCACCAACCCTCCTGATCACCGCGGCGCTGGCAGCCCTGTGCCGCCAGCTGCAGGCCCCAGCCCACACCAAGGGCCCACCAGTGGCAGCCCCCTTCACTGGCCCAGTGGCGCCGCTCATCCAATCCGGCCATTGCCGGTGCCAGGGCATCGGGCAGCTGCTCCTCATCGGCCAGGAGCAGCTGGGTGAGCCCCTGGTAGGAGAAGCCGTAGGTGCCCACCCGCCCGTTGCACCAGCTCTGAGCCCGCAGCCAGGCGAGGGTGCTGCTGCCATCGGCAGCCTCCTGGCAGAACCCGCGGAACGATCCTTCAGAGTCACCGCGGCCGCGCACGTCTTGAACCACCACAGCAAAGCCTTGGCTCGCATACCACTGGGGGTGGGCGTAGGTCACGGTGGAGGCGATGGCCCGCCCGTAGGGCTGGCGCATCAGCAGCACCGGCCATGGTCCTCGGCCTGCTGGGGTCCATAGCCGGCAGCGCAGGTTCGAGCCGTCGGTCGTTTGGATCCAGTGGTCGCTCACACCGCTGGAGCGCACGAGCTCAGCGCACGTCTGGGCAGTAGAGGCCCACCACGTAGGTGGACAGAATCTCGGCGTCGGTGTTGCTTAAGCCCTGCCGCGTGGCGATCTGAGCCACGGCCTGCGGGGAGGTGTAGGAGAGCCCCTGGGCGTTGAGCGCTTTCAATTCGCTGCAGAGGGCCTTGGCCCGTTGGGGGTTGTTTTTCACCGATTCCAGCAACGGTGAATTGGCCAGGGAGGTGGCAGTGGTTAGGAACGGCGTGGCTAGGGCGAAGGCGATCGCCAGCCCTGGGCCGCTCAGGCGGGTTGGGGTCATGGCAGTGCAGCCGTAGGCGCAGAAGAATCTCACTCCATTTCAAGGAGGCTGCCGCCCCCTGCCGGGCGGTTGGGGTCACTTCCCGGAGCGACTGGAAGTCTGCTGGGCTCGTTGGATCCAGAGGCGCACCGTGGTGGCATCGATCCTGGCCGGAGCCATCCCGGTGAGGGAGCGCTCCAACCGCCCCAGTTGGGTGAGCAGCTGCTGCGGAGAGGCCTGCGCCAAACCGCGGCTGGAGGCGACCCCGGCGTAGAGCAACAGCGCCGCCTCATAGGGTTGCAACTGCAGCTCCACCACCAGCTGCGCCTGGCCGCGCAGCTTGCGCAGCTGGCGCTCCAGGGCACCGCCCTGGCTGGAGAGCACCCGCAGTTGGCCATCGCTGAGGGCGGCGAGCTCATCCCAACTGTCTATGCCGTGTTTCTGGAGTACCTGCTCTTCCTTGCGGAAGTGCTGGGGCAGTGGGCCTAGGGGATGGCTCAATCGCCCGCAGCTCCCCGCTCAACCCTGCAAGCTGACGCTGCCATCGGCCAGGTTGCGAATGGCTGTGGCCAGTACCACGGGTGTGTCGGTGCCCGGCGCCGTGGCTTCAACCCGGCGCAGACGCACTTCCACCAGCTCGGTGCCGCGGCCGCTGCCCCGCAGATTGAGGGCCACCTGCTGCACCGACGGACCAAACGCTGCCGGGTCGAGGTCTGCCGGTGCAGAAGCCACCACCAGATCCGTGCCGTTGTCGAAGACCACCGGCACACTCACTGCACCATCCACCAGCTGGCGCGGCGCATAGCTCACGGCAAAGGCGAGACACGACAGCGACAGCAGCACCGTGAAGCTGGTGATCCCCACCAGGCGGAAGCGGATGCCCCAGCGCACCACGAACGCCACCAGGGTGAGCAGCAGCAGCGCAGCCGACGCAACACCCAGCCACTCGCCGGCGGTGAGCAGCAGGGGATCAGCGCGCATGGGGCTCGGCGGTTCGGTAGATCACCTTTATATTGCGGCCTGCTCAGACACTGAGACCCACGGGCCGCCGGATCCGCCGATCCCTTCGCCGATCAGGCCGCCCTGTTGGCGCGAACGAGCTGGCCGCATCGCGGCCGGTGATCGTGCTTGCTGGCTTCGGGTTGATTGGCCTGGTTACAGCCGGTTGGATCGGTGCCGATCGCCTGGCTGAACGCCTCTACAACGCCCGTCGCCCCTGGCTGGAGCGGATTGTGAGTGGGGCCCTCGGGCAGCCACTGGAGCTGGGGCCTTATGCGGGCCTGCGCCCCTTGGGTTTCGCGGCGGGCCGCAGTCGGTTTGTGCCGGTGCCCAACAACCCTTCCAGCGTGGATGCGCCGGCGGTGGAACTGGCGCTGGATCCCTTAGGCAGCCTGTTGCAACGCGCCTTTGTGCTGCAGATCCGGGTGCTGCGGCCCACCGTGGAGCTGCGCCGCAACGCCCGTGGAGCCTTCTGGGAGTTGCCCACCCAGAAGCCGGGTCGGGAACCACCCAGGGTGGCCCTGCGAATTCAGGTGCCCCAGCCCGGGCGGGGCGTACTGCACAGCCTGGCTGGATCCATCCCGTTCACGCTGCGGGGTGAAGCCGATCTGCCGTTGTGGCGCCGCGAGGTTGATCTTCGTGGCACGCTCAGCCCGCAGGCTGGCGGGCAGTTGCCGTTCCAGTTGCAGGCCAACTGGCAGCAGCGTTCCTGGCGGCTGCAACTCCGGCCGCAGCGGCTTCCGCTCAAGCCCCTGGTGCCTTTGTTGCCGGCTGGCCTGCATGGCCAGCTGGTGGGACGCCTCGATGGCTTGGTGGAGGGGCAGCTGCAGCTGCAGCGCCGCTCCGGTGTAGGCAGCTGCTCCGGTGGCCTGAACGCCACGGCCGTGCGCTGGCGGCCCCAGGGCCTTGCTGACCCGCTCACGGCTCAGGTCCTGCCGCTGCAGTGTTTTGAGCGGGGATTGCGGCTGGCACCCTCGGCCCTGGCCTGGGGCGATTGGCGCGGCCGGCTGAACGGGGTGCTGGCGTTGCCGAAAGGAACGCTGCAGCTGCAGTTGCAGGCCCGCGAGGCCCGTGCGGGGCATCAGCTTCAGGCCCAGCTACGGGGGCCCTGGCAGCAGCCCAACCTGCAGCTCTCGGCGGCGTGGCAGGGGCTGCGCCTGGCTCAGCGGCCCGCCCAGCCCCTGCGGCTGGAGTCGTTGGTTGCCATTCGCAATCAGCCCAGCTTCCGGCTCACGGTGCCGCGCCTTTTGTTGCGCTACGGCGACAGCAGCCTCCAGGCCAGTGGGGCGCTTTGGCCGCTGCTCGAGCTGCGCAGCGGTGCGCTGCAGCTGGGCCGCGAGCTCAAGCCCGCACTGGCGCCCCTGCTGGGAGAGGTGCCGAGGCTGAGCGCTGTGTTGCAGCAGAAGGGTGGTTGGAATCGCCCGCAGCTGCAGCTGGAACTGCGCCAACAGGCCAATCCACTGCTGGGCGACTGGTTGGCCCAGCTGCGCTTGCAGCCGCAGTTGGTGGAACTGCAACGCTTCCAATCGCCGCTGTTGGAAGCTTCAGGGCGGCTGCCCCTGCGCTCAGCGGCGCGCTCTGGCTGGAGCGCCGGTGCCCTGCAGCTTCAGCTGGATCTGCGCAGCTATCCGCTGGAGCGGCTGAGTGCTCTCCTGGGAACCCGCTTGCGCGGGCAGCTGGATGCCTGGGGAACGGTGCAGGGGCCTTTGGCGCAGCTGCAACCGACGTTGCAGTTGCTGGTGCGTGATCCGGGTGTGGGGCCGCTGCAGTTGCTGGAGAGCTGGCGTGGTGTGCTCGAGGGCTCGCGCGGGAGTGGGGGCAACCTGGCGCTCAAAGCGTTGGCGCCGGCCCCGCCAGGCGAGTTGCAGGCTCAGCTCGATCGTCGCTGGCTGCCGCAGGCCGTGAACCTGCAGCGTGAGGGCGGTTCGCTTCGCTTCGCCGGCGATCCACGCCGCTACCACTGGAGCGCTGAAGCGTTCCCCCTGGCGGGTCTGGACTTTGCCCTCGGTCCCAGCGGTCGCTTCCAGCCGTTGGGCGGCGCCTTGAGCGGTAAAGGGCAGCTGGATCTGCAACCGCTGTGGATCACCGGCGAGATCCGCCTGGATCGGCCTCACCTCTTGGGCCTGTACGGCCGCCTCCTCACCGCCAGTGGCAGCTACCGCCAAGGCCGCTATAGCGCTGTGGGGAACTGGCAGGGCGAGCAAGACGACAGCGTTGCCATGCGGCTGCGGGGCGAGCAGGGCGGCCCGTTCTGGGCCCGTTTTGAAGCGCGCCGCTTTGGCTCCCAAACCCTGCAGGAGTTCTGGAGATCAGCCCTGCTCTGGCGCAGCGGGCCGCCTCGCCTGGCTGGTTCTGCTGCAGATCTGCAAGGCCTGGTGATCGACACCCTGGGGCTGAGCCTCAACGATCAGCTGCAGGCTCTGGAGCAGGCCCAGCTGCAGGTCGCCGCGGCGTTGGCCCGGCAGCGCAGCACCGCTCAACGGCTCGATCCACGCCAGCTGCAGGGCCTGATGGATGCCGATCTCACCCTGATGGGGCCATCGATCGCGCGGCTCTCCCTTGATCTTCAGGCCAGCGGCCATCTCTGGTTGCGTGGCGCCGATCGCGACCAGGCTCTCACGGGAGCTCCAGTGCAACTCACTCTGCGGGGCCCCCTCGGTGGTGCCACCACCTTCTCGGTGGAGCATCTGCCGCTGGCGCTTCTGGCCCTGTTCACCACGGTGCCCGATGGCCTCAGCGGTGGTCTGGCTGCCAGCGGACGCTTTGCCCTCGGCGATGGTCGCCGCCGCCCTGAGTTGCAACTGGCCCTCGCCCTGCAGGATGCCTCCTTGGCTGGAGCCCCCCTGCGGCTGGAGCGCGGCGATCTGGCGCTCGCGAACAACACCATCACCCTCGATTGGTCGTTGCGCAGCGATGGGGCTGCCAACAGCGTTGATCTGAAAGGCACGGTGCCGCTCCAGCCCACCAGCGACGCCTTGGAGTTGCGGGTGGCCAGCCGCGGTGATGGGCTGCAATTCCTCTCGGTGCTTGGGGGGCCTGGGGTGCAGTGGCAGCAAGGCAGTGTCGACCTTCAGCTGCTCGTGCGGGGCTCTTTGCAGACGCCGTTAGCCAATGGCTTCCTGCGCTTCCGCGATGGCGTGCTCCAGGTGGCCGGCCAGACCATGCGCGAATTGGAAGCCACGGTTCTGTTTGATTTCAGTGAGCTCGAGCTGCAGCAGCTCACCGCCCGCATCGGCGATGAGGGTCTGATCAATGGCAGCGGCCAGCTCGGGTTGATTGAGCCTCTGGCTCAACCCAAGCGCCGGCTCGCGTTGCAGGTGCAGCAGGCGCCCTTCAAGCTGCCGCGCATGCAGGCCATCGCCAGCGGTGAGGTGGAGGTGGGAGGCTCCTTGCGTTCGCCAGAGCTCTCGGGTGAGCTCCAACTCAGCCGCGGCAGCTTGAACGTGCAGCCCGGGCAGCTCGCCACCGAAGACGAGCCCACCCGCCCCGTAACTGTGCGGCAGCTGGTGGAAGCGAAATGGGACTTCAAGCAACCGCTGCTGGTGATGGGCCAGCAGCTGGAAAGCTCCGCCAGCCAGGACCTGCGGGCGGCGGTGCCGGATCTGCCGTTCCTGCGCTTCAACGCTCTGCGGCTGCGGCTTGGCCCCGATCTGAAGGTGGGCGTTCCCAACGTGCTCAACTTCAACACCGGTGGGTTGCTCACCCTTCGCGGTGCCTTGGATCCATCGCTGCAGGTGAGCGGTGTGGTGCGCCTGCTCAACGGCCGCCTCAGCCTGTTCACCACCAACTTCAGCCTGGATCCCGATGCCCCCAACGTGGCGGTGTTCACCCCGAGCCTCGGGCTGATTCCCTACGTGGATATCGCCCTGCGCACTCGCGTCTCCGACACGCTGGTGGCCAATGAAACCAACCGTTCCAACCTCTACGACTGGAACGTGAATGCCCCGGCTAACTCCATCGATCAGCTTCGCCTGGTGAAGGTGCGGGTGGAGGCCTCGGGTCCGGCAGATCGCCTCGCCGACAACATTCGCCTCACCAGTTCACCGCCGCTGCCGCAGGAGCGGCTGGTGGCTTTGATCGGTGGCAACTCCCTGGTGGGTCTGGCCGGGGGCAATGCCGGTGCAGCACTGGCTACGGTGCTGGGCCAATCGCTGCTTTCGCCGGTGGTGGGCGGGCTCAGCGACGCTTTCGGCCAACGGCTCACCTTTGCGCTCTATCCCACCTACTTCGCGCCCGAAGAGGTGGTGGCTGCGGAGAACCGCTCCCGCCGTCTGCCGTCGCAGCTGGTTCTGGGTTCGGAGATCGGTCTGGATGTGACCGAGCGCTTCAACTTCTCGGTGTTGGCCGCGCCCAACCGCAGCGATCTTCCTCCTCAGGTGACGCTCCGCTACCAGGCCAGTGATCGGGTGGGCGTGCAGACCTCGATTGATACCCAGGGGCGCTGGCAGAGCCAGTTGCAGTTGCTGTTCCGCTTTTAGGTTGCTGCCATGGCCCAGCTGATCGGTGTGGATCTGGGCGGCACGGCGATCAAGCTGGGCCGCTTCTCGGTGGTGGGGGAGCTGCTGGCGGAGTTGGAGGTGCCCACGCCCCAGCCGCCGATGCCCGGCGCGGTGGTGATCGCCCTGGTGGAGGCCGTGCATCAGCTCGATCCCGATGGCCTCGCGACCTGTGTGGGGGTTGGCCTACCGGGACCGATGGATGCGGCGGGCCGGGTGGCGCGGATTTGCATCAACCTGCCGGGTTGGGAGCAGATTCCCCTGGCCGAGTGGCTGGAGCCGCAGCTGCAGCGGCGCGTCACCCTCGCCAATGACGGCAATTGCGCCGTGGTGGGGGAGGCCTGGCAGGGCGCAGCCAGGGGCTACCGCGATGTGCTGCTGCTCACCCTCGGCACGGGCGTGGGCGGTGGGGTGTTGCTGGGCGGCAGCTTGTTTACGGGGCACGGCGGCGCGGCGGCTGAGCCTGGTCTGATCTGCATCGATCCTGAGGGGCCTGCCTGCAACAGCGGCAACCGTGGATCGCTGGAGCAGTTCTGCAGCATCGGCGCGCTGGCTCGCGAATCTCCTCTGACCCCTCAGGAGCTCTGCCGTCTTGCCGGCAACGGTGATGCAGAAGCCCTGGCGATCTGGCGGCGTTACGGCCGGCATCTGGGGGTGGGGCTGAGCTCGCTGATCTATGTGCTCACCCCCGAGTTGGTGTTGATCGGCGGTGGCCTCAGTGCCGCGAGTGAGCATTTTCTGCCTGCAGCACTGGCGGAAGTGGAGCAGCGGGTGCAGCGTGAGAGCCGCCAGGGCTTGGAGCTGCGTCGCTGCGCCCTGGGCAATGGGGCCGGCCGTCTCGGTGCTGCCCGCCTCGCTCTTGATCGGCTGCTCAACGCCTAGCTGGGATGATGCGCCCAGTGCCCGCCGCGCCTGTGAGCGTTCCCGATCCCACCCCCGATCTGCTGCAACGGGCCGCTGCT
>NZ_JBIPMN010000075.1:0-12110 GCF_044369115.1 Vulcanococcus sp.
GCATCGGCTTTGAGGAGCCGATGAGCCTCAGCTCCATCGCTCGCGAATTGGAGATGAGCCGTGACCGCGCCAGGAGCCTGGAGCGCCGGGCCCACGACGAGATGCGCCGGCTCTCGCAGCAGATGGGCGCCTACCTGGCGGCCTGAGCCTTAAAAGAACTGATCGAAGTTGTCGAAGTCCACGGCGCTGAAGGTGCCGTTCTCCACCTGCAGCATCAGCCGCTCCAGCTGGACCCACAGAGCCCCGGCTGTGGCCAGCGACAACAGCAGCGCCACCAGCAACGCTGCACCGGCCGCAAAGCCGAACACCTGCAGGCTGCCACCGATGAACAGGGTGATTCCCAGCACGATGCCGGTGTAGCTGAGATTGGTCTCGAAGCAGCCCAGGGGCAGCAGCGCCAGGCGGTCTTGCTTCCAGCCGTTCAACTTGTCTTGCACCAAGCGGGCGAAGGTGAGGCCGCAGAGCACGCCCATCGCCAGGCCTACACCCGCCAGCACGTAAGGCGGCTGGAGGTAGGGAGCGAACTCGAGCAGGATCTCCTGGGCATCCAGGTCGCCGTAGTCGCCGCTGGCCAGGTCCTGGGCGGCTTCGCTCAGGTTGATCGGGGCCAGAGACATCGCGGTGCATTCAGGTGGCGCCGACCCTAAGCGGCCAGGGGATTGAGGCGGGTGAACAGCTGATCGCGGAGGCGACGCACCAGGCGTTGGGGAGCGAAGGTGCGACCCAGCAGCTCCAGCAGACCGCGCAGATCCTCGGTATTGAGGCGGTCGTCGCGCACCAACGTGAGCAGCAAGCGTTCGCGGATGCTGCGGCCTTCCTGCCCCAGGAGCAGCTTCAGCCCGGCGCCGGCCACCGGCAGCAGTTCGGCCCCCACGGCGCTTTCATCGTTCTCCACTACAGCAAGCAGGCTCTCCAGCCGCTGCAGCTGCAGGCGGCCTTGGCTATCGAACAGCACCTCCAGCAGCTTCTCGCGCATTTCGGCGGTGTCGCCCGCCAGCAGGCGCTTGGCCACATAGGGATAGGCCACGCGGATGATGCGGAAGCCGGGATCGAGCCGTAGGGCCAGGCCCTCCTGGCTCACCACCGCCCGAATGATCAGGGCGAAACGAGCCGGCACGCGGAAGGGATAGGCATACATCAGCTCCGAGAAGCGATCGGTGATCGCCTTGAAGTTGAAGGAACCCACGTTGTCGCCCAGGGCACCGCCGAGCACTTCTTCCAATGCGGGCACGATCGGAGTGAGATCGGTGTTGGGGTTGAGGAAGCCCAGATCCACGAAATCCTTGGCCAGTGAGGCGAAGTCGCGATTGATCAGGTGCACAACGGCCCCGGTGAGGGTGAGCCGGTCGCTGTCGCTGATCGAATCCATCATTCCGAAGTCCACATAGGCCAGATGGCCCAGGGCGCCGGTTTTGCCTGGCAGGGCAAAGAGATTCCCGGGGTGGGGATCGGCATGGAAGTAGCCGAACTCCAGCAATTGCTGCAGGCCTGAAATCACGCCGGTGCGGATCAGTGAGGCCGGATCGAGGCGCTGGGCTTCCAGCTCCTGGCGCTGCTGCAGCTTGGTGCCGTTGATCCAGGTGGTGGTGATCACCCGCTGAGCCGACAGGCTGCGGTCAACCCGCGGCACGATCACCGCCGGGTTGCTGGCAAACAGGCGCCCGAAGCGTTCTGCGTTGTCGGCTTCCCGCCGATAGTCGATCTCTTCAAAGAGCGAGCGGCCGAATTCGTCGATGATTTCGCCGAGGCCGAAGCCCAGGTTGAGCGGCAGCAGCGGTGCGGCGACCACCCCCATCAGCCGGATCAGCACCATGTCGCGGCGCAATTGCTGGGTGAGCCGCGGGCGCTGCACCTTCACCGCCACCCATGAGCCCCCCACGGGTTTGGCCCGGTACACCTGGCCGAGGCTGGCGGCGGCCACCGGGTGGTCGGGGAATTCCTCAAACAGTTGCTCCACCGGAGCACCGAGCTCCTCCTCGATCGTCTGCAGAGCAATGGCGTGGGGGAAGGCAGGCAGGTTGTCCTGCAGCTTCGTGAGTTCATCCAGCCAATCGCGCCGCACCAGATCAGGCCGGGTGGAGAGGGCCTGGCCGAGCTTGATGAAGCAGGGCCCCAGGTTGGTGAGCGTGGTGAAGATCCGCTTGCCCAGCCGCTGCTGCACCTTCGGGTCGCGGCTGCCGCTCTGCACCGCCAACACCAACGCCAGCCCCAGCAGCTGGCTGAGCAGCACCACCAGCCGGCTGATCAAGAGCCACGGGCGAAGCAGCAGCCAGCGCAGATCAGCCCCCGGGTCGTAGCGATGGGCGGGGCTGCTCAACACAGGTGGCGCGTCATGAGATCGGCAAACTCTAAGAAGATCGCCTGAGGGGCCATGGCTCTGTTGGAGCGCCTGCTGGCCGTTCCCCCGCCGTTGCCCCTGCACCTTCCGGCCCATGGCCGCGGCCGCGCCCTGGCACCCGGGCTGCGCCGCCTTTTGCAGCAGTCGCCTGGCCGCTGGGATCTACCGGAATTGCCAGAGATCGGTGGCCCGCTCGAGGCCGAGGGGGCCGTGGCCGAAGCGCAGGCGGCGGCCGCGGATCTGCTGGGGGCGCAGCGCTGCTGGTTCGGCGTCAATGGTGCCAGCGGTCTGCTGCAGGTGGGCTTGCTGGCCTTGGCGCAACCCGGCGATCGGGTGCTCTTGCCCCGCAACCTGCACCGCTCGCTCTTGCATGGCTGCCTGCTGGGCCAGTTGCGCCCGGTGCTGTTCGATCTGCCGTTCGATCCGGCGACAGGGCTGTGGTTGCCTCCCACACCGGCGAGCTTCGAGAAGCACCTCCGTATGGCTCTGGCGGCAGGGCCGCTGGCGGCGGTGGTGCTGGTGTCGCCCAGCTATCAGGGGCTGGCTGCTGAACTGCCAGTCCTGGTGGCCCTGGCCCATCAACACGGGCTGCCGGTGCTGCTCGATGAAGCCCATGGCGCTCATCTAGGCCTGGATCCCCGCCTGCCGCCATCGGGTTTGGCCAGTGGTGCCGATCTGGTGGTGCAGTCGTTGCAGAAGGCGGCGGGCGGGCTTGCCCAGAGCGCCGTGCTGCTGCAAGGGGCTGGGGTGGATGAGCACCGCAGCCAGGCCATTGAGCGGGCGCTGCTCTGGCTGCAGACCTCCAGCCCCAGTGCCCTGCTGCTTGCCTCGGCGGAGGCCTCGCTCGCCCACCTGCATGGCGCCGCTGGTCGTCGTCAGTTGAGCCGGGCCGTCACGATCGGCTTGGAGTTGCGTGAGCGGTTGGAGCGGATCGGCGTGCCCCTACTGGCCACCGCTGATCCCCTGCGCCTGTGCATTCACACCGCCGCTATGGGGATCAATGGCTTGGAGGCCGACGCCTGGCTGATGGAGCGGGGCGTGATCGCGGAGCTGCCGGAGCCTGGCTGCCTCACGGCTTGCCTGGGGCTGGCGCCACCGCGGCGGGTGCTGCAGCTCTTGCCTCGGCGCCTGGATCAGTTGCGGCGGGCGCTGGGGGGCGATCCCATGGCTTTGTTTTCAGCGCCCCCCATCCCGCCTTTGGCTGAGCCTGCTCTGCCGCTCGACAAGGCCTGGCGAGCAGCGCAGGAGCGCCTGCCCCTTGCAGAGGCCAGCGGGCGCCTCGCCGCCGAACCGCTCTGCCCCTATCCCCCTGGGATCCCCCTGCTGATTCCCGGTGAGCGCATCGATGCCGATCGTGCGGCGTGGCTGGTGCAGCAACAACGGCTGTGGCCCGGCCAGATCGCTGATACGGTGAGCGTTGTGGCCGATTGAGAGCCGATGGGAGCCCCAGGCGATGGCCCCTTCCAGTGGGACTTCGTGACGCCTGGGCTGCCCGATGCCGCCTTCGCTGATGCACCGGGCTTCAGCCCCACACCGCTGGAGCTGCGGGTGATGCTGTTGGCCCACCTGCGGCCCCGGTCGGATTCGCTGGTGTGGGATGTGGGAGGCGGCACTGGCGCCCTCGCCCTGGAAATTGCCCGGCTGATGCCCTCCGGGCAGGTGCACACGCTCGAGCGCGATCCGGAAGCGATCGAGTTGCTCAAGCGCAACGTCCAGCGCTTCGGCGCCGCCAACCTGCACATCCATGCCGGAGATGCTCCCGAAGGGCTGGCCCAGCTGCCGCCCCATCCCGATCGCGTGCTCCTGGAGGTGGGGCGGCCCCTTCGGCAGGTGCTCGATCTCGTGTGGGAAGCCCTGGTGCCGGCGGGGCGCTTGGTGATCAGCACTGCCAGCCTCGAGGGGTTGGTGGATGCCACCGACACCCTCAGCCGCCTGGAGGCCAGGGATCTTCAGGTGGTGCAGGCCACGGTGCATCGCATGCAGCGCCGCGGCAGCCAGGCCAGGCTGGCGGCGGCCGAACCGCTGTTCCTGATCGCCGCTGAACGCCCTTGATTCCGTCTCCCCGCACGCGCACCTCGTCCCAGCGTTTGCTCAGCGGTTACGCCGTTGGGGCGTTTGGGTTTGTGGTGGTGGTGCTGGGGGGCTGGTGGTTCACTCTGGCGCTGGGTGTGATGGTGCACCTGGGGCTGCTGGAGTATTTCCGGCTGGCGCGCTTCAAGGGCATCCGCCCCGCCAGCAAAACCACCCTGGTGCTGGTGCAGTTGCTGTTGATCACCACTCAATGGGCCCATGGCGGCGATGCTCAGGCCCTCGGTTTTTCGGCTGATCTGGCAGCGGCTGTGCTGCCGCTCTCCGGTGCTGCGATCTGCGGCTGGCTGCTGCTGCAGCCGCTCACCGGCAGCATCGCCGATATCGCCTCGTCGATCTTTGCCTTGTTTTATCTGGGCTTTCTGCCCAGTTACTGGATCCGCCTGCGCGATCTCACCGATCCCGCCCTGGCGCCCCGCTTGAGTGGTCTCACCGAGGCCTGGCCCCACCTCAGCTCCGGCATGGTGCTGATGCTGATGGCCTGCTTCCTGATCGTTGCCACTGACATCGGCTCCTACGTGATCGGCCGCCGTTATGGCCGCCGGCCCCTGTCACCGATCTCGCCTGGCAAAACGATCGAGGGAGCCTTGGGAGGTGTGGGGTGTGCGGCCTTGCTGGGCGGGACCTTCGCCGAAGTGCTCGGCTGGAACTGGGGCTGGGCCGTGGGTGCGCTGTTGGGGGTTGTGGTGGCGCTGTTCGCCCTGGTGGGCGACCTCACCGAATCGATGATGAAACGCGATGCCGGGGTGAAGGATTCCGGGGATCTGCTGCCCGGTCACGGCGGGATCCTCGATCGGATCGACAGCTACCTGTTCACCCCGGCGGTGTTTTTCACGGTGGTCACCCTCCTGCTGCCCCTGATTCGCTGAGCGCAGATCAGGGCGACACCCGTGCCCGGCCCTGCAGCTGCAGAAGACCCCCTTCGAGGTTGGCTTCCTCGATCGTGATGTTGGGATCGGCCGGCAGGGCCACGCAGGGGCTGCCTTCGTCGCCGCAGAGCTCCAGATGGCCATCCACGGCGCGGGGGATGGTTTCGCAGCGATGCTCCTGGGATTGCAGCACCAGCCTGTCGCGCTCGATGCTCACGCTCTGCAGCGGGGTGAGGCCCAGCAGGCCATCTACCAGCTGGTCGCCCAACGGCCGCCAGTGCGGCGTGCAGAGGGAGCGGCCCAGCCCACCGGCCGAGAAGGCCACGGTGCCCTCGATGCTGAAGGGGTGATCGAGCTGCACCGCCCGGCCCCGCAGCAGATTGCCCACCTGGATCTCGATCGCGTCGCTGCGCAGCTCCACGCGCTCGATCTCGAGCGAGCTGAACACCACGCGGCGAGCTACCAGGCTCACCCCATCCAAACGGCCGCGCAGCAGTCCCAGGCTGGAGCCATGCAGCTGCAGCTCCAGGTTCTCCACCGCCTCGCACTGTTGGCGAATCCAAAACTGCAGGCCGCTGGCCAGCAGTTGCAGCACGGGGCTGGAGCGTTGGGTCAGCGCGTCGTCAGCCATGCCAGATGCGAGCCACGGTGGCGGGCTGGTCGATGTGGGGCAGATGCCCGCAACACTCCAGCTCGGTGATGCGTTCTCCTAACAGAGCCTGGGCGGCGCGTTTCTGAGGCGCCCGCAGGATGCGGTCGTTCTGGCCCCAGAGCACCTGCAGCGGTTGAGCGGGCAAGGGATCGCCGCAGCCCGCGAAGCCTCCGCTGCGGGCGAAGGCCCCCAGTGCTCCGGCCCAGTTGGGGCAGGCCAGGTGCAGCGAGGCGATTTCCAGTTCTGCCGGTCCTACATCCCGATCCGGCATGGCAAAGGCCGAGCGGCAGAGCCCGCGACGGATCGCCGGCAACCCGAGGAAACGGGCCCCTAGCTGATCGAGCAGTGGCGGCACCGGCATCGGTCGCCCGGTGAGACCCGCCGGTGCCAGAAGCAGCAAGCGCTCGATCTGGTCGGGGCAGCGGCGTGCCAGCTCCACGGCCACAGATCCGCCCATCGAAGCGCCGATCAAGCCCACCTGCTCAGCCCCGCTACGGCGGATCACCTGCTTCAGCACCTGCTCGAGGTGGTCGAGCACGGCCGCAGGCCCGTATGGGGCATCGAGCGGCCTTGGGCAGAAGCCAAAGCCGAACAGGTCCGGGATGAACAGTTGATGGGTTGGAGCCAGCAACGGTGCCAGCCGCCTGAATTCCAGATGGGAGCTGTCGAATCCATGCAGCGCCAGCACAGGCGGACCTTCGCCAACCACGGCCACGGGCCATGGGCCACCGGGGAGATCCGGCAGGGTCCACCACTGCACGGCGGCGGCCAGGGTGCGCCCATCGGGATCCAGCAGGCGATCAGCGGCCCGGGCCAGAAGCTCCTGGCCGGAGGAGGAAGGTGCTGGTGTCATCACAGATCAGGCCTGACTGGCCTGCAGCTGGGCTTCGCTGCTGGTGGTGGTGCTCACCAAGGCCGCGAGCACATCACTGGGCTGCACCGCAAAGGGAAGGTGGTGCAGATCCGACTCCGGCCGGCAGGCAAAGGCCGCCACCTCCTGCAGGGCGCTGAGGCTGGCCTGCTGGAGGCCGAGCTCGTCGAGGCTCACGGGCACTCCCAGCTCCTGGAAGAAGCGGAGCAATTGCCGCCGTGCCTGGCCGGCTAGCCGGTTGCCGCCGATCACTTCTTCAAGGCGCAACTGCACCAGGATGCCGAACCCCACTTTCTCGCCATGGAGATGACCGTGGCTCGCGTGGAGCTGGGTCAGGCCGTTGTGCACCGCATGGGCCGCCACGGTGCGGCAGCGGGCGCCGCCGATCCCTCCGATCAGCCCGGCCGTGAGGCCACAGGCCTCGGCCACCCGAGTCCACGCCTCACCACCGGGTTGGCTCATGGCGTCTTTGGCCTCCAGCAGCAGTTGATCGCGCAGCACCCGAGCCATCTGCACGGCCTGCTGCACCAGGCCATCACTGCTGGCACCGCTGCTCACGGAGGCTTCGTACCACTTGGCCATGGCATCAGCGATGCCGCTGGCCAGGGTGCGCGGCGGTGCCTGCCGCACCAGGGCATGGTCGAACACCAGCAGATCCGGACAACGATCCAGGGCCACGTCGCCTTCGAAGGCCCCCTCTGCTGAGTAGATGTTGGCGAGAGCAGTCCAGCCGGCGCAGGTGGCTGCGCTGGTGGGCACGGTGATGCAGGCCAGGCCGTGGCGGTGGGCCAGCAACTTGCCGGCATCAAGCACCTTGCCGCCGCCAGCGGCCACCACGGCATCACAACCACTGCTATTCATGATTTCACTGATCCGTGCCAAATCGCTCTCGCAGCAGTCGTGCTCGAGGTCGGCCCTGGTCACCGCCAGATGACGCCGACCGAGATCGGTGGCCAGCTGCTCCCGCACCGCTCGGGTCGTCTCGGAGCGGCCCAGCAGGAGTGGACGGCGGCTCAAGGTCTCCAGCGCGGGCAGCGCTTCCTGCCAGGCCCCTTCACCTCGCAGAACAACCGCTGGAGCGATTGCGTGTTGCTGCATGGTGATGCCCACGATCAGCCCGATTGCCAAGGATCCACTGTAGAAGTGACGAGGCAGCCGCTTCGCTGTCCCTGCGATCAGGCATGGCACCCCCTCTCCCTTCCGATCCGGGCCTGGCGGCTTTTGGCTCCAGCCTCACAGCCATCACCCTGGCGGAACTGGGCGACAAGACCTTCTTTATGGCCTTGATCCTGGCAGTGCGTTACAGCGCCCGCTTGGTGTTCATTGGCGCGTTCGCGGCTTTGGCGGCCGTCACCCTGTTATCGCTTGGGGTTGGCTACGGCCTGAGGGAGTTGTTGCCACAGAGCCTGGTGCCGTGGATCGCGGCGGTGCTGTTCCTCGGCTTTGGCCTGAAGCTTCTGGTGGATGCCCAGGGGCTTGATGCCGGCGCCGCCAAGGAGGAGGCCGAGGAGGCCGAGGAGGCGGTGAATGCTGCCGAGCAGGCCAAGAAGCAATCAGGCCCCTGGGCTGTGATCTGGGAAGCCTTTGCCTTGGTGTTTGTGGCGGAATTGGGGGATCGCACCCAGTTCGCCACGATCCTGCTGGCCACGGCCCCGGCGCAGGTGTTCAGTTTTGCGGGATTGCTGGCCGGCACGCTGGCGGGGCATGCCCTGGTCACCTGGTTGGCGGTGGGGGCTGGCAAGTGGATCGGCGGCCGCGTGAATGAACAATTGCTCTATCGCCTCAGTGGGGGCTTGTTCGTGGCGTTTGGTCTGGTGTCGTTGTTGCAGGCGCTTGGTTCGGTGGCCGGCCGCTGATGCTTCGGCTTTCCCTCTGCCTGCGGGGCCGGTTTGGCGTCAGATTGAGTGCAGTGGCGTGAGCAGCTGATGGCGAGGCGGGGATGGCGCACGCGACTGGCCGATACCCTCATGCGCTGGGGCGCTGCGCTCAGGCCGCCGCAGCCGCTGCCGCCGGCACCGGCCCGCATCAGCCTGCCTCCCGAACCGCGGCAGCCCGCTCAGATGAGCCAGTTGCCGGGAGTGCGACCACCGCTGTCGATTGAAAAGGCGGTTCGCAATCGCGACCTCACGGTGCTGAAGCGCGAAGCCTGTGACGCCCTCGCTGCCTTGGCAGCCGCCCATGCTCTTGTGACCTCCGCGCGGCTTGGTCAGATCCAGAACCTGCGCACCGATCTGGAGCGGGGCGAGCTGGAAGAACAAGACCTGGCCGATCTGGCAGGCGATTACCAGGCCTGGCAGAACGATCAGGTGCGTTTGTTCGATGCCCTGGCGTTGGTGCTGGGCATGGCCGTTCCTGAAGGACGCGCCTTTGATCAAATCGATGAGGAGATGGTTGAGGCGGCCGAGGCCCATCTCAATGCCCTGGCGGCCGAATACCAGCGCCGCCTGCTCAGCGATCAGTTCGAAGCTGGCCAGAAGGAGGGCTGAGCAGCGATGGCGCGTTTTCTCACCGTGCTCAAACCCCGCTCAGCCACCACGCCAGCTGCCTTGATCGATGCGCTCGAACCCTTGCTGCAGGGCCTCCAGGCCGAGGTTGACCACCGCACCACGGCCCACTTGAGCGCGCTGCTGCGCGGCGGACAGGAACAGCTGCGGATGCAGTTGTTTGCCGATGTGCAGTCGAAGGCGGAGGGCCCTGTGCTGGAGCTGGTGTTGATGAGCCGGGAGCCCATGGGGCAGGGAGCTCAGCAGACCCGGGTGGTGTTTGCCCAGATGTTGCAGCTGGCGGCCATGGCGCTCCCGGATCTGGAGCTGAGCTTTCGCTCGGATCGTGATGGAGCGCTTCCCGCCTGAACCCCGGCCCGTATGGTGACCCTTGATTGTTTGCATTCAGTCAGGGAGTTCTCCGATGGGCATCCGCGTCGGTATTAACGGCTTCGGCCGGATCGGTCGTCTGGCCTTCCGCCGTGCCGTGAGCCTTCCGGATGTGGAGGTCGTGGGCATCAACGATCTGATTGATGTGGAGTATCTCTCCTACATGCTCCGCTACGACTCCACCCATGGGCGCTTCCAGGGTGATGTGCGTGTGGAGAACGGCCAGCTGGTGGTGAATGGCAAGGCCATTCGCATCACCGCTGAGCGCGATCCCAACAACCTCAACTGGGGAGCCGTGGGTGCCGATTATGTGCTCGAGAGCACCGGCTTCTTCCTCACCGATGACGCAGCCCGCGCCCACATCAACGCTGGCGCCAAGCGCGTGGTGATGAGCGCCCCATCCAAAGACGACACCCCCATCTTTGTGATGGGCGTGAACCACAAGAGCTACGCCGGCCAGGAGATCGTCTCCAACGCCAGCTGCACCACCAACTGCCTGGCCCCGATGGCCAAGGTGCTGCACGACAACTTCGGCATCGTGAATGGTCTGATGACCACCGTGCATGCCACCACCGCCACGCAGAAAACGGTCGATGGCCCCTCGGTGAAGGATTGGCGCGGCGGCCGCGGCGCAGGCCAGAACATCATCCCCAGCTCCACCGGTGCCGCTAAGGCCGTGGGCCGGGTGATCCCTGAGCTCAACGGCAAGCTCACCGGCATGGCCTTCCGCGTGCCCACGCCCGATGTGTCGGTGGTGGACCTCACCGTGAACCTGGCCAAGTCCGCCACCTATGAGCAGGTGAAGGCCGCCATGAAGGCTGCCTCGGAAGGGGAGCTGGCCGGAATACTCGGCTACACCGAAGACGATGTGGTCTCCAACGACTTCCTCGGGGAGAGCTGCACCTCCGTGTTCGATGCCGGGGCCGGTATCGCCCTCACCGACACCTTCATGAAGCTTGTGTCCTGGTACGACAACGAGTGGGGCTACAGCTGCAAGTGCATCGATCTGATGCGTCACATGGCCACGGTGGCCTGAGCCAGTAGCCAGGCCCAGAGGGGCACGCTGATCAGCGAGAGCAGCGTGCTCCACAGCACCAGTTGCGCAGCCGGGAGAGACTCCCGGCTTTTTGGTGGGCTGGCTTCGGCCAGCAACAGCACCGACATCGCCGTGGGTGCTGCGGCTTGCAGCACCAGGGCATCGCGCAGCAGTGGCGCCCAACCCAGCGATTGCGTGACCAGAAGCGTGAAAAGCGGAAGGCCCAACAACTTGATCAGCAGCGCGGGCCGCAGGCCTTTAGCTGCGATCCGCTGGCCAACCAGGAGGCCAAGCCGCATGCCCACCAACAACAACATCAGCCAAAGCACCAGCCGAGCCGGCCACCACAGCGCCGTGGCGATCGGCGTGCGCCACGGGGACAGCAGCAGCGGCAACGCCACCAGCAGGGCTTGAACCACCGGTGTTCGCAACAGCTGTTGCAGCAGCTGCAAGGGCCGTGCCCGCTCGCCGGTGAGCAGCAACGGGCCCAGGCTCCAGGTCACCAGGGTGCCCACGAGGTCGTAGGTGATGCTGAAGCTGAGGGCTTCCGGCGGCAGGAGTGCCAGCGCTTCTGGAAGGCCGAAATAGGCCGTGTTGCCCACCATGGCACCGAGTTGCAGGCTGCGCCGCGGCAGCAGGCGTTGGCTGTAGGCGCGTTGCGTGATCAGCAAGCCACCTCCTGTGAGCACCAGGCTGAACAGGGCCGCCTGCAGGTTGCCGCTGTGAACGCCTCCCTTGAGCAGTAGACCCACGAGGCTGATCGGAACCCCCCAGCGCAGCAGATGTACTGCCAGGCGCTGGGGTAGTTGAGGGCCACACGCGCCCCAATGCCATGCCGCACAGCAGACAAGGCGCCAGTTCGAGTAGGAGCTGCAGCATCCCTTCACCCTGCCAGCCGTTGCCGTCGGCCGCTGGCAGCGCTAACGCTGAAGCAGCTACGGGCGCTGCGATGGAGGATCAGCCGATCACCCCCCATGCCGTGCCGGTGTTCGACGCCGAAGGCAACCTCACCTACATCGGCGACGACGGGCGCCGCTACGTGGTGGGCCCGTTGCCGGCGCTGGATGAAGCGCAGGTGGATCAGGTGATGCAACGCCTGTTGGCTGGCCAGGGCCTGTTCTCGGAGCTCGAGAGCCTGGCCAGCCAGTGGCTGGATCAAGTGTGCGGGCCGGATCTGAGCCGCGGTGCGGCTCTAGCTCTGTTGCTGTCCAGCCTCGAGATGGCGCTTGATCCCGGCGAGGACGATGCCGAGGCTTGACCCGGTTCGGCGCTCTGGTAATTTTTGGAGCCGCTCGCGAGTCGAAAGACCTGCAGCGGCGAACCGAAGACCCGATCAATCGGTGTTGTAGGTTCAGTGAGCGGCTGAGACGCCGCTCTGAGCTG
>NZ_JBIPMN010000076.1:0-12107 GCF_044369115.1 Vulcanococcus sp.
CTGAGCCGCTCGCCAGCGATGAAACGTTGATCGCAGAAGTTCGTCACTCAGGCCAAGGCGAACTGTTTTGCCATCGCTTTCAGACCGATCAGTTGCAGGTGATCAGCGGCAGTCTGGATCTGATCGTGTTGCTAGACCGGCGCCTGCGTTGCATTCATCTGCGAGACGATGAGCCGATCTGGCTGCGGATTCCGCCCGGAGTCCCGCACGGTGCCATCAACCGCAGTTCACGTCCGGCGGTGGTGGTGAATGCGGTGCTGCGGCACGGCGCCAGTGATCCGCGTGACTACCAGCCGCGTGCCATCCCCTGGGCGCTTGCCCAGGTGTGGTCCGACCTGCAAGCAGCATGAGAGCAGCGATGAAGGAGTTCGGGCGGAGACTTGCCCAAGGGCCAGCTGCCGTGTCTGGATGGGTGTTGCTTGCCCGCGATGACACCCGAACTCGCCGCTTGCGTTCTGGACGGGCTGCCCCTGCTGCATGAGGAGCTGTCGGTGGATCCCGAGGCGCCTTGGTATGTGGGCACCCCGGATCAAACGCAGGTGTTGCATGACGAGCTCTGGTTGCTCGCTGGGCGACTCATGCCTCGCTCCAGCGCGGCACTGGTGGAGGGTTGGTACAGCTCAGGACGCTCTGCGCTGCTGCCGGTGGAATGCACTGGCGAGCTGGTGAGCAGCCGCCATTTGGCGGCCTGAACGCGTTCTTACTGAGCCGTGCCTTGGGAGGCTGAGAACGGCGGGGGCGTGAGGTGCATCAGCTGGGCGGCGTAGTTCTCCGTGAACGACGCCTGCATCTGCCAGGCGCGCAGCAGGGTTTTGGCAACGGAGCGCAGCTGCTCAATGTCGTCGCAGCTTTCGATCGCCCGCTCCTGCATGGCGATGGTGAATTCCCGGCTGAGGGCGGGCTCATTCATCGGAGCATCAGCGACGTAACAACATGTTACGAACCCTGACCTCTCTGGTGTGTGCCGCTCAGGCGGCATTGGCCAAGGCGAGTTTGAGCATCAGAAAACCCACCAACGCCGCGGCGCTGAGCAGGGAGAGCGCTGAGAGCACGGCGACACCTGGAGAGCTCAAACCTAAAGCAAATAAGAAGGCGCGTCCCTGGGGTTGGGCCGATCAGGGCTTCGCGGTCGGAGGCTTCTGAGCTGGAGCCGTAGTTGTTTTTTTGGTGGCTGGCGTGGATGTGGGCTTGGTGGCCGCTGGCTTACCGGTGGGGCTCACCGCTGGCGGAGCGGCGGGCTGGGTTTTGGGGATTGGCTTGGCATTGGCACAGAGGGACGCCACCATCAAATCTTCCCCACCACGCTCTTTGGATTCATTGGCCGCATAAGGCAGCCGCCAGCTACTCCAGGCCTGATCACCGTTCTGGATGCTCAGCTTGAGGGTGTCGCAATGCACCGCCACCTGTTCACTCGTGGTTGGGTTCGCGTTGGTGTCAGGGCCGCAGTTCACAGCGGTGGTGCGCACCCCACTGCTCAACAGCTTCCAGCCAGACCAGTCGTAGCGGCATGCCCCAAAGCTGCGCCAGCGCGGTGCTTTGAGGGCGTTGATCTTCTGGAGCAAGGTCTTTTCCTTCTCACTCAGCTCCTGGTTCTGGGTCGCTGGAGCTTCAGCTGGGCTTGTCGCTGTCGGTTGGCTGACGGCTGGTGGCTCTGTCTGCGATTTGGTCTGCGCCTGGAGCGGGCTGAGTAGGGCCTGGCTCAACAGAGGTGCAATCAACAAGGGCCACCACGCCAGATGAAAACCAACACCGCGCATCACCCTGGATCCAGCTCGGGCCCAGTCTGAGACAGCCCCTGGGCGCGTTGGCTTCAGAACCACTCCAGAACCGCCTCCTCTTTGCGGTTCACCCGCGCCTGGGGTGTGCGGCGCTCGAACTCCAGACGGATCGAGCGCTCCTGTTCACCATCGGCGGCCACGGCCTTGATCGGATAGAGCTGCTCGCCGTCGCGGAAGGGCACATGCACCCGGAAGGTGCCATCGGCTTCCAGCGGAATCTGTTGATCCCCGATCGAGAGGCGGGCACTGGGTTCAGTGGCGCCATAAACGATCAGCTCCGCATCAGCCACCAGCCAGAAGGAGCGCGGCCGCACGATGCCGCTGCCCGAGTCGCTGCGGCCGCTGGCCCAGAGCCCGGCGCCGGAATCGTTGAGGGTGCCACTGCGCGCGGAATCCTGATCCCACTCATGCAGCACCTCCGAGCCCACGCGGCGGCTGCGCAGGCTGCCTGCGGTGGCGAGTTGATAGATCCGCTCGTGCTCCACACCACCGCTCACCACCGGCTCAGGCGTTGCCATCACGGGTGCATCCAGGGAGAAAGGCACAAAGGCATCGGCCACCATGGCCGCAGGCTCCAGCGCCGGCATGCGCGCCACCGAGGAAGTGGCCAAGGAGAACCAGCCACCAGCTTTGGTGCGGTAGCCCAGTTCCACGCGGTAATCGCGATCGCTCACGGGCATTGGCAGGTGCCATTCCCGCGCGCCGCTGCTGACCACCAGCTCCTGCAGGGTGTGGGGATGGGCTGCGCCCAGCGGCAGGCCGGTCACATCCGCCACCCGCAAGGCCAGTTGTGTGGCGCCCGCGGCCTTGGCGCGCTCGTGATCGCTGCTGTTGATCTCCCAGAACACGTACGCCCACTGGGGATCACGGGGCAGGAAGGTGATGTGGCTGGGCAGCTCTGGGGTGGCTGAACCGCTGGATTGCTGCTCCGGCTGCGCCTGGGCGGGCGCGGCGTTGGGCAGGGCCTGGCTCACGGCCTCGAGCAGCCCGGTTTTGTCCATGCGGCTGTAGCCACCTAGGCCGATGCGTTTGGCCAGATCCCGCAGCTGCAGAAGAGTCCAGCTGCCGAGATTGGAGAGGCCGCTGCCGCCCATATCAGCTCCGGAAGCGGCCATCTCAAGTCTTCGAAAGTCCGTTGATGATCGCCCGGGAGCAGGGCCGACCTGATGGTCTGTCAGGGCATGGGGATCACTGCAGCACCTGCGATCTCCTCCCTCGACCTTTGCCTCCCGCTGTTTTCAGACCGGTAACAGCGGGCGGGCCTGTTTGACCAGTGCGCAGCAGTGGTGCAGCGGTGTTCTCCAGAGCGCTTTCAGCTCGCTACGCAGGCCAGGCTGAGCCTCTGAACCAGCCGCCATGCACCTCTGGACTCTGCAGAAGCCGCCATCAGGCCTGGTGGAGCCCTATGAATCAGCGCGGTTGCGGGAAGAAGCCCGTGAGCTGGGCCTGCAGCTGGAGGCCGTGGCTCCGCAGGAGATCGATTTGGTGGTGAGCCGCTGCGGCCGCCGCTCGATCCGCCGTTGCGGTGCAGAAGTGGAGCTGCCGGATGCTCTATTGCCCCGTACCGGAAGTGGAACGGATTACTTCTCCCTGGCGATCCTGCGCCAGCTTGAGCACTTGGGAGTCCCGGTGATCAACCCCAGCTCGGCGATCGAGGCGGTGAAAGACAAGCTCTACGCCCATCAACTCCTGGCCCAGCGGAACCTGCCGATCCCGCGCACAATGTTGGTGCGGTTCCCTGTCGATCCCCAGCTGGTGGCCGATCAGATCAGCTTTCCCTGTGTGGTCAAGTTGCTGGTGGGCTCCTACGGGGAAGGGATTTATCTGAGCCGTGATCCCGCCAGCTTCCGCGATCTGATGGAGCTTGTGTCGAGCCTGGACCGCAGCCAACCACTCATCCTGCAGGAATACATCGACAGCCGGCCCGGTGAGGACCTGCGGGTGTGGGTGGTGGGTCGCCGTGTGCTCGGAGCGATGCGGCGGCGGAGCACCGATGGGAGCTTCAAGGCGAACATCAGCCGCGGGGGCGATGGCCAGCTCTTTCCGCTCAACGGCGTGATTGAGGAGCTGGCGCTGGCCAGTGCAGACGCTGTGAACCTCGAGATCGCTGGGGTGGATCTCCTGTTTGACGGCGAGGGCTACTGCGTGTGTGAAGTGAACAGTGCGCCGGGCTTCTTGGGGTTTGAGCAGGCCACCGGCCTGAACGTAGCTAGGGAAATCCTCGAGCATTGCTGCTCACGGATTGAGCCGCACCACCAAGGGGATCTGGTCCCTGTGGCCTTCCGCGCCTGAGCGATCGCATCAGTGCGCCGCGATCTCCGGTTTGCGGAACAACCCATCGAGGTAGTGGCGCACCACCGGCTTGTCCTGACAGCCCTGCTGAAACAGAAAACCCGCCAGCGCTGATTGCATCAGCCGGTATTGGTCCCATTGGGGGTGCTGCTCGATGAAACCCACCATCGACTCAAATAAATCAGCCGGGAACTGGTTTTCCACACTCACGTGCGGAGCCAACGCATCAGGAACCTCTGCCAACCAACACCTCATCCGATCACCCATCCATCAGCACATGGGGGCAGCCATGACGTCAAAGCACGGTCTTGGTGCGCGACTGCAGCCGTCTCAGACCAGGAATGACTGCACCGCAATGGTTTTGCCGCTTCCCTGGTTGGAGCACTCCGGTGCCTCAATCGATCGGCGGGCGTCTGTCAAGAGGAGAACACTTTTCCCGAGCCAATTCGGACGATCTGCTTGACAGCTTGCGTCTGCGGTTGGACCCATGTGGAAAACCTGTGGAAAAGAGGACGGACCCTGTGGGTTGATCCACCGTTGAGCGGTGCTGATCAATGCGGGCATCTGGGCAAGCAATCGCGATCAGCGGCAGGACCGCTGCACCCACCCCCTGGACAGATGGGCTCAGGTGAGGGCGTGCAGCGGTGCGGTGGTGATGCAGTGCAGCTGCTCATGCAGCGTCAGTTGCCCGGAATGGCGCCACCAGCGAAAGCGCTGCAACGCGCCGGCTTGCCACAGCCAGCCTCTGGCTTGCCCCTGGCGGGCATCCCAGCGCCACTCCACCACGTTGTCGCTGCCCAGGCCGCTCGCCTCCAGGCTCTGCAGCAGCTCCCGGCGGATTTGATGGGGGCGGAGGCGATCACAGCACTGCCCCTCCAGAGGCTGAGGCACGGGTTGATCCAGCACCCAGGCACCGATCTGATCCAGGGCGGCCTTGAGGCGTGGAGCGGGACGCGGCTGCTGCATGGCGCCAAAGCTGATACCCCACCTTGCAAGCGCTGCTTGCCGAAAAGCAGTACTCCAGTCGCGAAGTGTCACAACTGCAGCTCGGGTGTCAGGCGGGTGCGTCTAGCGGGAGGCCGCCATCGGCTCCAGTGGCCCATCGCGATCGGAGCGATAGCGGAGCCCGCTCTCAGGCAGCAGTTGATGCAACCGCTCGAGCAGCTGCTCGAGCACCCCACGGCTCAGCGGCGCCCCGCGGCCCATGCCTTCTCGGCTGGTGACCAACACGCCCAGCTCACCGCGGCCCTTGAGCTCCAGCAACACCTGCACAGGCACAGCCGCGCTGCTTGGCATCAGGGCGAGGGAGGCATTGCGCTGATCCAGCCAGGTGAAGGTGCCTGCGTTGCCTGGATCCAGCAGCTCGAGTACCAGACGCAGCTCTCGGTCGCCAGGCACTCCCGTGAGGATCGCTTCCAGGCGGGCCAAGCGTTGCCGATCGAGGAAGTTCGATTGTGCCTGCTTCAGCGCACCACGGGCTGGTTGATGAACCGATGGGTTCAGCTGTGGCTGACCGTCACGCCAGCTGGAGCGAACAAAAAGGTGCACTCCCCAATGCGCTGCACCTGACCATCCAGGGCGCTGACGGCGCCGGCCAGGAAATCAACAATCCGCTGTGCTTCCTCTGGAGTGGCGTCCTCCAGTTGCAGCAATACGCAATGGCGTTGGCGGATCGCTTCCACCACCTCCTGGGCGTCGCTGAGCGTGCGGCTGCGCAGGATCGTGACCTGCGGGAGCCACACCCCAAAGGGGGTTTCCATTTGGAACGCTGCCAATCCATAAGACAGTGTTGCCGAACACCATCGCTGCCTATGCCAGCTGCCAAAGATGGTTGGGCAACGGGCGGATGGGCCGGAGATGACGGGTGTTGCCACAAGGGTTCTTGGCAAAAACCACCACGTGCCTGCGGAGCGCCGCTACCGCTTGATCGATGGCTGCTGCGAACCCCATGCGCAGCTCGATGGTGAATACCCGAGCCTCGATGAGGCGATCGCAGAGGCCATCGATTGGGTGCTGGCATCGACCGGCGGCGATGCGACCAGCTGGATTGGCGTTGAGGTGTGCACCATCAATGGCGACTGGCGCACCTGCCGCTTACCGATGCCGCTGCTCTGCGACCTGCAGGCAGGCTCTACCAGTTGATGGTGGCGTAGGTGATCACAGCGGTGGGCGGGACCCCAGTGCTCAGCCGGTATCTGGCTTGTTCTCCCTCAGCTGTGGCTTGGGTGTAATGAACCAGCGCTTGGTCGGCGGCTGGCTGAGCACTCAGGCGCGGCGCAGTGGATGGGGGTTGAGCACTGGCCGTGTCGGCGCACATAGGGAACAGAATTTCGTGGACGCTATAAAACGACTAGGCCAATTCAGGTAGCAACAGCGACCAAAAGCCTCGGATTTTGTTCTATGTGATACAGCTCTCGCGATCGGGGGGCTTGTGTCTTGTCGCTGCGGTTCAAGAGGTAACGGCGAGGGCGCATCACCATCGAGCATGTGCTCCCGCTCACATCAGCTGGCAAGGTGAATGGAATGGCAGCAGCGTTGACGTGGCGATCGGCAGCTGATTCAGGTCGCTACAGGATTAGCCATGACAACAGAAGATCTCAGCGGGGTCCCTGACCCTGGCTTGACGCTTGTCCCTGGAGATGGTGCTCCGATGGAGAGTGAGTCGAGCTACCGCGAGCGTGAGCAGCGCTACAGGAGTTCTGAGCAATACGCCGCGATGCAACAGCGCTACCCGCAATTGCGTTTCTGGGTCTCTCGCTGTCCTGGCGCTGAGCTGGTGGGTGGAACAACGGATCGTGATGGCACTCCACCGCTCCAGTCACCTGTGTCGATCGTTTGGGATCGGAGTCATGGCGACTGTTGATCGCCAACAGATCGATCAAGCCGCCGCGATCGGTGCAGGCTCAATGTTGGAGTGCAGCCGCTGGAACATATAGCCCTGCCCCCGGGCCGTCATGATCAATTCCGGGTTTTCTGGATCCACTTCGAGCTTGGCGCGCAGACGGGAGATGTGCACATCCACCACGCGGCTATCGGAGGACTTGCCCGGTTTGTAGCCCCACACCTTCTCGAGCATGTCGAGGCGGTTGATCGGTTCGCCGTGGCGGCTGATCAACAGCTCCAGCAAGTGAAACTCCATCCCCGTCAGGCGGATGCGCTCGCCGCAGCGGAAAGCCTGCCGGCGATTGAAATCAACGCTGAGATCACCCACCGCGATCACATTGGAGCTGGCCGAGCCGGCGCCGGTTCCGCCCTGGCCCTGACCGGCCCTACGCATCACACAGCGGATGCGCGCCTCCAGCTCCTTGGGGGAGAAGGGTTTGACCATGTAATCGTCGGCGCCCAGCTGCAGCCCAGTGATGCGATCAGCCACATCGCCCAGGGCGGTGAGCATGATCACCGGCACTTCCGACTGAGCTCGGATGCGCTCGAGCACCGCAAAGCCATCGAGCTCGGGCATCATCACGTCGAGCACCACCACATCGGGTTCAACGCTGCGGAACAGCTCCAGTGCTTCTGCGCCATCTTGGGCGGCAGCCACTTGGTGGCCTTGCATCGCCAGGCGGGTTTCAAGGATGCGGCGGATGTTGGCTTCGTCGTCCGCAATCAGGATCTTGAGCGGCTCTTGAATGGTCTCCGACATGAATTGATCAGGTATGAACAAACGAATAGCGGCGGTCGTCAGTGGGCCAGGGCTTGCTGCTGATCCACATCCCGCTTGACCATGGCGTAATGCACAACCGGGTCGCGGTATTGACGCGGCAGGGTGGTGTGCAGCAACTGCAGGCGATCCCAGCAGACAGTGCGTTGGATTTTGTTCAGCGACGTTCCGTCTTGCACCAACATCCGCAGGGCCTTGCAATACGCGGGATAACTGGCCTCTAACTGCGCCACGGTGACTGCCGGAGCTGCAGCGGTCTTGATCGACTTCATCAGTGCTGAGTAGGAGCCGCTCGCGGGCTCAGTGCCTGTGAACTTACGCGTCCTGAGCTCAGCACAGAAGTCTTGACAGACCGAGGGCTCCATGCTTAGGCGTTCTTCTTTTGTTGTTGGCGCTACATCAAGCCCGGTCCAAGCCAGTGACAGGCCCAACGCACACTTGAACACGGGCGGCAATCTAAAGAAACCCTAAAGAAGCGCTGGGCGGTGTTTCCGCGGGGGTTCAGCGGTCTGCTCCCAACAGAGAGCCCTCGGTGGGTGAACCGAGGGCTCTCCGGAGCGGCCGGGCAAGGGAGTTTGGCGCTCAAGCAGGTGCGGCTGTCTCGTCAGCACCTGTGTGGATTGTGCGTCCGCTCGACAGCTGCGGAACCCCCGTGCAACGAATGCTCACCGTTGACCGCTGCAGGGGCAAGACGCAGCAAGCCCTTGCGCTTTTGCAACCACCTGAGCCATGAGTAAGCGGTGCTCGTTCACCCGCCGGGAGCGGTCCTCACCCCTCGGCAGTCCTATGGCGCAGCACCGGGCCGCACTCCTCACACCGCGGCCCCCCTCTTGTTCTCACCAAGGCAACGGCCCCCGACCCGCCGCGGCGTTGCAGCCAACCTGGGAGCCGAGCAATGCACCAAGCGGAATCGCCCAGGCCCGGCCGTCATTCCGTGACATGGCGTAGGCGACAGCGCCACCACCGAGACCACCGATCAGGCGGCCGGTGTTGCAGCGCTGGGCCTGTTGCTCTGGGATGAGCGGTAGGTTGGCGTAAGCCTGATCACCAGTGTTGACTCCTGGGTTCCACCAAGGCCGTGGCGGTGCGGTGGGCGCGGGATAGTCATGAACACTGCTACTCCAGCTGGTCTGAGCAATCGGCCAGGGCCGCGCTGATGCCGACAGGGGAAGCAGCGCCGCGGTAGTGGCGGCGAGAGCAACGCCAAGTCGTGTTGCAGAGCTCAGGCGGTGGGAACGGGAAGCAGAAGGGGGCATGACTGCTTGGGTGTGTGGGAGGAGGTCAGAGAGCAGCAGTGCTCCACGACCTGTCTCCAGCTAAATCCGCTTCATGGAGCGATCGGTGACAGAGATGCGCGGTGGGTCTGACCAGATGTGACTGGAGACCTTGAGAAATAGCTGAATACTTCCTTGCTTCGCACGAATGAACAACAGTGAGCTCTTCATCGCCACCCGGCGGCGGAATTGGAGGATGTCACACGGCGCCAGGACTTCGCGAGCGCCATGGCCGCTGCGCGGACACCGGCCATGGCGCTCGCGTGGGTTCCTCCAGCAGTTCCCGCCACAGGCCGTGCTCCGGCGTCTCGCCGGGGTCGAGGTGGCCGCCAAAGAGTCCCCAGCAACCTGGTGCCACGATCGACGGAATCTCGTCGCGGAGCGGCATCAGCCAGCGGCCATCCCGTTGCAGCAGTGCCAGAGCAACTTCAACGGCCATGGCTCGTGATCAGGTCGCTGCCGGCCGGCGCTGCTGAGTTGCCAAGACCGCAGCGCCACCGGCTGCCACCACGAGTCCGCCACTGATGGCCAGGAACACCAGGGTCTGAATCAGCAAGAAGAAGATCCCCAGGGCGGAACCGGTGACGATCTGAATCCTGGCCTTGATCAGCAGGGTGAGCAGCAACAGCACGGTGGCCTTGAGGGCCAACACCTTGGCCGTGCTGAAGGGGCAGAAGGGGTTCAGAAGCACGGCGGGATTCCATGTGCTCCCATGCTGGCGGCGGAGCGACGGGCCGGCGGTTTGACCTCGGATGGCGGCTTCCACTGAAGGGCACAGGCCCGCCAGCCGGCTTCCCGCTTCTTGTTCCAGAGCTTAATCGCCTGCTCGCGAGACAGCTCCTTGCGGCGCTTGAGCAACGGCGCCTCACCGGCAGGCATCAGCTCCCCGAGGGTCACCTCCAGGCTCTGGCTCCAGCGGTCGTAGCGCAGTGGCTTGAAGTGGAGCACCTGGCGGCCGTCGCTGATCCACCCCTCCCGAGGAGAGAGCGGCGGCCGGCAGGGCCTGTCGATGACATTCATCTGGAGCTGCTCAGGCCACCTCCGGTGCCCAACCGCTCTGGCGCACCATGTCATCGGTCCAGCCCTGGCAGCGGCTGACGAGGTGCTCGCCGTGGGCGATCAGGCCCTGGTGCAGCTGGCAGGTGAGCATCGGGATGCAGTTCACCCCGGCGTGGTGTCTGAACAGTGGCAGGTCATGCAGACCTTGCGGCTGCGGGTCCTGAGCAGCACGTCTTCATCGAGGTACGGCCACTCCTCGACTGGGAGCTCAAGCCGGGCCGCCAGGGCCGCTGGCCGAGGGAGAGGGATGCCCATGAACCACTCCGAATGCGTACACCTGCACTAGCACGGGTCTGCGGTAAAGGCTGTCGCGGGTTCTGGAGCTGGATACGGTTCGCTCAGAGCAGAGGCGCCGTTGTTCCGCGAACTCGTGTTGGCCATTGGCATTCCCCTGCTGGTGCTGCTGCTAGCAGTGCTGGCGCTGGAGCAGTGGCGCGATCAGCTGCCGCTCTGGCTGCAGCGGTTGGCCGAGCGCCCCTCCTGGCTCTGGAACACCGGCATCGGGCTGATCATCGGCCTCTCGTTGCTGCGCTGGCTGCTGCGGCCTTGAGGATTAGGCCACCAACTGGTGGTGTTGAACGAGGAACGTCTCGATCCAATCGCGGTGCCGCCTCTGGCAGATCCGATCGGCGATGGAAGCGGCCTCGGCTGGCACCTGGAACCGCTTGCGGAAGGCCTTGGTGAAGCCATCCAGAGCAGGGCGTGGCAATCCGCGCACGGTGGTCAGGATCCTTTGGATGGTGGCCGGATCGAGGGGCTCCAGCCCCATCTCGGCCGCAGGTTCTGCGCTGGCGTTGCCCCGCTGAGGAGCCGGGGCATGACGAGGCGCTGCCGGCGGGGTTGAACTGGTGACCTCCCGCTGCTGCTTGTCGTAGAGCGCCAGCCCGAAGGGATTGCCAAAGGTCATCAGCGCCCGCTTCATGGCGTCGGTTTCGGCCTCCTTGATGGCGGATTCATGGGCCTGGCCCAGGTCCGCGTCGATGCCGTGACCGGCGCCGCTGCCTTCGCGGATCACATCGCCGACGCGGATGCGGACGCGGGCGGTGTAGGTGACGCCCCAGCCGGCGCGGTTGCTGCTGCCGAGGGTGCGCTCGCGCTCGGCGACGCACTGCACAGCGATTGTTTCCCGCTGCCAGCCATCAAAGCCAAAGATGCGGTTGGCCTCGGCAATGGCCTGCCAACCCTCCAGGTAGGCCAGGGACCGCCCGGCCTGGCTGCGGGTCTGAACCTTGGCCCGATCGAGCGGCGCTGAGAGAGCTGCGATCTGCTCGGGGGAGAAGACGGTGGTGGCCATGGAACTGCTCCAGGTGAAAAGGACTGGTGATTGGGATTGATGGAAGTGGGCCCGCCCGTGCAGCAGGCCCATGTCGTGGGGGGGGGGGCTCTGCCCCCTCAGGTGATGCGCCAGGAGCGGCGGGAGAGGAGCTGGGCACCTTCGATCTGCCGGCCGGCCTTGAGGGCCTCTTTGATGGCGGCCTTGTCCGGCTTGCTGGTGGTGGTGACGGCGAGCCATTCGGGATCGAGGGCCTCTTCGTCGTCGATCACCACCGCCTGGGATTTGCGGCTGCTGAGCTGGTGATTCGGAAACGAGAAGCGGGTGGCCGCCGGCTGCAGCTGGGTGAGGACAAACACCAGCGACTCCTCCAGCGCATCGGCCCGGCCGGCATCGCCGCGGGCCAGATCGCTGAGGCGCTTGGCCTGCTGCTGGCGGTAGGCGGCCTGGCCGCGCAGGTGCTCGATCACCCAGCAGGTTGCATCGGCCTTGGCAGCAAGCGCTGCCTTGTTGCCCTCTTCTGCCAGGAGGGCAGCTTCCAGCTCAGCGAGGGCCAGGGCCCGCTGTTCGGGGTCATCGGTTTCCAGCTGCTGGGCCAGCTGGCCGATGGCGGTGGTGAGTTCCTGGGCCTCGATCCCCAGCTGCCAGAGGGAGCTGGAACGCTGCAGCGAGCAGGCAGGGCCATTTACCGAGGGGGCTGCCGCGGGGAAATCAGCTGGGGCTGCGGGAATGGGAGTGAGAACAGGCATGACGGCGTGAGGAATGAAGGA
>NZ_JBIPMN010000079.1:0-12074 GCF_044369115.1 Vulcanococcus sp.
GCCGCCCCAGTGCAGGTGCAGCCAACTGGCATGGAGGGTGGCGGTGCTCCAGCCCTCGGGGCGTGGCGGGCAGCCCCAGCCCTCAAGCTGCCACAGCTGATCGGCTTTGTCAGGGCTGGTGTTCAGTTGCCAGCGGTGAAATTCATGGCCGTTCACCTGCTCGCCCTGTTGCAGCACCAAGCCTCTGCGTAAGGCGGTGGCGCTGCGGTAGCCGAGGCTGAGTTGGCCCCGCTCAGCGCGGAACGGCAGTACCCCAGCCATGGCATGGGACTTGCCCTGCTGGTCGGTGAGCTCCTGGCCGAGCAGCAGCAGTCCGCCACATTCGGCGTAGATCGGTAGGCCCTGCTGCTGGGCCCGCCGCAACCCCTCCAGGCTGCGCTGGCTGGCGGCTAGCTGTGCTGCGTGCAGCTCCGGGTATCCACCCGGCAGCACCAGTGCCTGGCAGCGCTCGGGCAGTGCTTGATCCGCCAGGGGCGACCAGTGCTGTACCTCTACCCCTTGCTCCGCCAGCAGTTCACTCGCTTCGGGATAGCGGAAGTGAAAGGCGGCATCGCTGGCGATCGCGATGCGCACCGGCTGGTGGGCCGTGTTGGCCGGCTCGCTGTTGTTGGGTTGGCAGCCTTCGCTTGGTTTGGGCTGCGGGGCCTGCAGCAGCGGCCAGAGCTGCTCCAGCTGCAGGTGCCGCTCGGCCAGATCCGCCCAGGCTCCGAGCCGTTGTTCCAGATCGGCCAGCTCGTGGGCAGGCAGCAGGCCCAGGTGCCGCGAGGGCAGCTCAAGGCTGTCGTGGCGGGGTAGGGCCCCTAGCAGCGGCATGGCGATGGAGCTCAGCGCTTCAGCCAGCAGGGCGTGGTGGCGCTCGCTGCCCACACCATTGAGAACCACTCCGACCAGCTGCAGGCTGGGTTGGTGGTCGCGAAAGCCACGCACCAAGGCCGCCACCGATCCCGCCTGGCGGCTGGCTTCCACCACCAGCACCACCGGCAGCTCGAGCAGTTGGGCTACATGGGCTGAGCTGCCTTCGCTGCTCGCCCCGCGGCCATCAAACAGGCCCATCACCCCTTCCACCAGGCTCAGCTCAGCGGCGCTGCTGTGCCGCTGGAAGCTGGCCTGCACCCAGGCCTCACCGCAGAGCAGCGGATCCAGATTGCGGCAGGGCCGGCCACTGGTGGCGCTGAGTAGCTGGGGGTCGAGGTAGTCGGGCCCCACCTTGAAGGTTTGAATGCTGAGCCCGCGGCGCCGGGCCAGGGCCGTGAGGGCCAGGCTCACAAGGGTTTTGCCGCTGCCGCTAGCCGGGGCGGCGATCAGGCAGGGCATGGGCTGGGGCGATCGGCCGGTGGCCGCAGATCAGTTGGGCAGCAGCTTGGCAGCCAGGGCCGCGGCGGTGGCCAGCAGCGGGTTGGTGCTGTCGTGCCCGCCCCCCAGCAGCCGGGCCATCTCCATCTCCTCGCTTTCGTTGGGCAGGGGCACCACCTCTTCGGCGAGTTCCATCGAGGCCACACCGCCGGCCTCCAGCCGCATGCAGCCCCCCGACTCTGAGCAGAGGATCACGCAAAGCGGCGAACGCTCAGGCGGCGCGCAGATCAGCCGCAATCCCACCAGGGCGCCGGGGTGCATCTTGCTGACTCCGACCGGCACGGGCATCAAGCGGAACTGCACGCTCTGGCCATCGCTGCGCTGAAACTCGGCGCCGATGCCGCGCCCCTCGCCTGCTCCGCCATCGATCCAATAGCTGTTCAGCAGATGCCAGCCGAGGCGATCGGCGATCCAGGCCGCCAGCATCAGGCCCTTCACCGGGTGTTGGCCCTCCACATCGATATCGAGCTGCACCACTTGCTCGAGGGCGCTCTGGCGACTGGGGGGGTCGAACACCATGGCGAGCGATTCACGCCAGGTGCGCAGCCGCAGCCAGTTGAGGTCGTTCACGGCCTGGCCACGCTCGATCCGCTGCACCATCAGGTCGAGGCAGCGGCGCGGCTCACCGATGGAGCTGTCCACCACCAACCGCCGTGGTGGCACCGCCAGCGCGTCCAGCAGCTCCGGTGATTCATCCATCGTGCCGTTCCACCACACCCAGCAGGGCAGATCGTCTGGGATCAGCTCCTGCAGCATCGCCAAGCCTTGCTGCATGGCTCCCATGCCACCCCGCAGCACCACCACATCGCCGCAGGCGTCGGCCGTCATGCCGCGCTCTTCCGGCAGCGGACAGTAGGCCGCCACCGTGGATTCCAGGTTTTGATCGCCGGCCAGGGTGGGCGCCAGCGTGATCAGCCGGCGCGGCTGGTGAGCGCTGATGGCGCGATCCACAAATTGGCCGCGCAGGTCTTCAGCTTCATGGCTGCCAGGCTGCTGCCCCAGGGCCCATGCCAGTTCCGGTGCAGTGGGTGCGGTGCTGGCGGGGAGCCCCAGTTCGCTGATCGCTTGGCGCGCGGCATCCAGCAGCTGGCCGTTGAGAAGGCCCGTAATCGGACCATCGATGCGGCCCGTGCGGATCAGCTGCTGCTGCAGCCATGAGGGCTCCCACACCACGAGCGTGAAAGTGGCGGCTCCGCTGGAGTCTTTGAGGTGGTCGCCCCAGAGCCGGTTGAGATAGGCCGGAACCTCTTGGGGGGGGAGCTGGAGCGGGGCCTGCAGGGTGAGCTGGGGAGCCATGGGGTGTTGTGCAGCGAAAACGGCGGCGGAGGTGGAGCGAGGTCGTTCGGAACAACGATCAGGGAGCGATCAGGGGCGACGCCACATCAGGCCGTCCTCGGCCAGCAGGTTGTCAGCGGCACCGGGCCCCCAGGTTCGGGCCTCGTAGGGGTACACCGGCAGCTGCTGCGGTGCGTCCTCAATCAGCTCCAGCAGCGGGGTGTAGAGCCGCCAAGCCGCTTCCACCTCATCGCTGCGGGTGAAGAGCGTGGGATCGCCGAGCATGGCGTCGGCCAGCAGGCGCACATAGCCCTCATCGGAGGGTTCACCGAAGCTTTCGTCGTAACTGAAGTGCATGTCCACCGGCCGGCTGCGCATTCCGGAGCCCGGGGCCTTCACATCGAACACAAAGCCGGCGCCTTCATCGGGCTGGATGCGCAGCACCAGTTGGTTGGCGGTAGGGGTGCCGCCTGCCGCATCAAACAGCTGCACCGGCGCCTTGCGGAAGGTCAGCACCACTTCAGAAAGGCGCTTGGGCAGGCGCTTGCCCGTGCGCAGATAGAAGGGCACTCCCTGCCAGCGCCAGTTGTCGATGAATAGCTTCATCGCCACATAGGTTTCGGTCGTGCTCTCGGGATTCACCCCCGGCTCCTCCCGGTAGCCCGCCATCGGATTGGACGGGTTGCCGCCTCGGCTGTATTGCCCGCGCACACAGCACTTCCAGGGTTCGTCTTCGTTGGCGAGGCGAGCGGCCTGGAGCACCTTGGCCTTTTCGCTGCGGATCGATTCGGGATCGAAGTGCCCCGGGGTTTCCATGGCGGTGAGCGCCAGCATCTGGGTCAGGTGGTTCTGCACCATGTCCCGCAGGGCACCGCTGGTTTCGTAGTAGCCGGCCCGCTCTTCCACACCCACGGTTTCCGCCGCCGTGATCTGCACGTTGGCGATGTAGTTGCGGTTCCAGATCGGTTCGAAGATCGCGTTGGCAAAGCGCAGCACCAGGATGTTCTGGACTGTTTCCTTGCCCAGGTAGTGATCGATGCGGAAGATCTGTGATTCCTGGCCGCAGCTCTGCACCACCCGGTTGAGCGCTTGGGCGCTGCTGTAGTCGGTGCCGAAGGGCTTCTCGATCACCACCCGGCTGCGGGATGGATCCTTGAGTAGGCCGGCGTTGGCCAGGGCGCGGCAGCCGCTGCCATAAAAGGCCGGCGACACCGAGAGATAGAAGGTGCGATTGCCCCGAGTGGCCCGCTGCCGATCCAGGGCCTCGAGGCGTGTGCCGAGGCGCACCACGTCCTCGTCCTGTTGCAGGTCCACCGGTTCGTAGAACAGGCAGGCGGCGAACTGCTGCCAGGCGGTTTGGTGCTGCTTCACTTCATCGGCCATTGCCTCGGCCATGCGGTTGCGGAAGTCGTCGTCGCTCCAAGGACGTCTGGCGCAGCCCAGCACCGAAAACTCGGTGGGTAGTCGTCGCTGCCGGAACAGCTCAAACAGCGCCGGAATCAGCTTGCGGTGGGTGAGGTCGCCGCTGGCTCCGAAGATCACCAGGCACTGCGGAGAGATCACCCGCTCCTGGCGCAGGCCAACGCGCAGGGGATTGGTCTGGGTGGCGGCCATGGGCAACGTGTGCGTGATCCAGGTTTAACGAGGCCAGAGCGTTGCCGCATGGGATGGCAACAAAAAAGCCCGCCTTGCGGCGGGCTGTTGCTCAAAGTCGGAGGCTCAGTAGGTTTCCACGTGCCAGCGCTCGGCCTTCTTCAGTTGCGGGCGCAGTTCCGACCAGTCGAGGCCCTTGGCGGCAGCAGCGGCGGTCATCGCTTCGTCGATACCGGGTTCCATGCCACGTAGACCGCACATGTACACGTGGGTCTTGGGGTTTTCGATCCAGGAGAAGATCTCCTCAGCGTTCTCGCTGACGCGGTCCTGGATGTACATCCGGCCCCCTTTGGCGTTCTGCTGCTCGCGGCTGATCGCCTTGGTGTAGCGGAAGTTCTCGGGAAACTGGCTTTGGTAGTGCTCGAAGTCGGCGTCGTAGAGCAGGTTGGCGGTGGTGGGAGCACCCATGAACAGCCAGGCCTTGCCTTTGAAGTGCCAGCCGTTTTTCTCGCGCTCGGCGGGCTCGAACATGCGGCGCAGATAGGTGCGCATCGGCGCGATGCCGGTGCCGGTGGCCAGCATGATCACGTTGGCGTCTTCATCCGGCGGCAGGAGCATTTCCTTGCCCACAGGGCCCGTGATCTTCACCTTGGCGCCGGGCTCGATGTCGCAGAGGAAGGTGGAGCACACACCGTTGATGGTTTCGCCATCCTTCTCGTACTGCAGCTGGCGCACGCAGAGCGACACGGTGTTGCCGGCCATGTTGTCGCCGTGGCGGGTGCTGGCGATCGAATAGAGGCGCAGCTTGTGGGGCTTGCCGTTGGCATCCTCGCCGTCGGGGATGATGCCGATCGACTGGCCTTCCACGTAGTTGAGGTGGGGGTCGCCACCGCTGAGGTCGAAGGTGATGTGGTTCACCCGGCCAATGGCACCATCAGCCAGCAGGCTGTAGTTCTCGGTGACGGTGCCGACGAAGGGGTTCTTCGGCTTGTAGAGATTGACGGGGACGTCGGCGTGATGCACGGCAGCTGCAGCGGGTTTGGCGGGGGCTTTGGCCGGGGTGGCCTTCTTGGCGGCAGCAGGGGCAGGGCTGGCTGCGGGGGCGGGCGCTTCGGAGGCGGCGGCGGTGACCGAGATCACCTTGCCTCCCAGCTTGGTGATCGACTGCATCAGGGTCTGAAGCCGTGAAAAAGGCACCGTGATAGAGCGCTCAGCGTTGCGTTGTTGGGTCAGTCCGTAACCCTGCACCACCACGGTGAACACGCGCGAGTCGCTGCAGCTGGATGTTGCGGTCGAGACACGCATGAATCTCTTGAGCCCTGATGTCGCGCGAGATCATAGGGAATCTGCCTGCATCCGCTCGAAGGCGTTAGGTTGTGACGCCAAAAGTGTGATCTAGCCGGTTTGCTCTCGTCGCAGCTCACGGCTCCCCCCACAGACGCTGATCCGTCGCAGGCTGAGGCTTTCGCCGAGGTCTGTGCGCTCGACACCATCCAGCAGGAGATGGAGCGGCTTCCAGGGGGAACGCGCCGGTTGGCTGTTCGGCTTCGCTTGGATCTCGATCCCCAGTGGCTCTGGGCGGTGCTCACCGATTACGACAGCCTCAGCCGGTTCATTCCCAACCTGCAGAGCTCTCGGCTGCTCTGGCGTCGGGCCAATGTGGTCGGACTGGAGCAGGAAGGTGCGCAAACCTTTATGGGGATGCGCTTCAAGGCCCGTGTGCAGCTCGAGCTCACCGAGCACATTGAGCAGGGGCGTCTCTGCTTTGTGATGGCCAAAGGTGATTTCCGCCGCTTTGAGGGCACCTGGCAGATCGGTGCTGAAGCAGGCGCTAGCACTCTGCTTTACGAACTCACGGTGCAGGGCTGCGTGGGGATGCCCATCGGCTTGATCGAACAACGCCTGCGCGAAGACCTGGCTGCCAACCTGCGGGCTGTGCAGCGGGAGGCCCAGCGCCGCGCTGCCACCTTGGAAGCTTCAGTCTGAGCCGATTGGGTTGAGCAGAAGAGAAGGCCCGCAGCCTTCTTGCAAGTTGGCCTGCTCATAAGGACACAAAAAAACGGCCTCTCGGCCGCTCTTTTTTGGATACCCCCAAGGGGATTCGAACCCCTGTCGCCTCCGTGAAAGGGAGGTGTCCTAGGCCTCTAGACGATGGGGGCTAGGACTCGGTGCTGGGATCAACGTTTGGGCGATGCCCTTGCGCTGCCTGGCTTTTCAGCCGCGCCTCCGATGGGATGAAGTTACGGGTCAGAGGTGCCCTTCGTCAATCAGCTGGCGCTTTGGCCGTCCCACACCGGCACCGTGAAGTGGAAGCAGGCGCCCTCATCCGGTTCCGACACCACCCAGATCCGGCCGCCGTGAACTTCCGTGATTCGCCGGCACACCGAGAGGCCCACGCCGAATCCTGAGGTGTTGGAGGAGGTTTGCGGCAGGCGCACACGCTCAAGAAAGATGCGCTCCTGCTCATCGCGCGGGATGCCGGGGCCCGAGTCGCACACGCTCACCTGTAGCCACTGGCTGGTGCGGTGGAGGATCGTGAGGCTCACCTGGCCGCCATCAGGGGTGAACTTGAAGGCGTTCTCCAGCAGGTTCAGCAGCACCTGGCGCATGCGCCGCTGATCGGCGTACACATCCGGAAGATCGGTGGGGATGTCGGTGATCAGCTCCAGGCCGCGGCCTACCCACAGCTTTTCGAGCTCCAGGATCGCTTCGGCCGCCACCGGGCCCAGGGCCAGGCGCTGGGGGTTGAACAGGGCTTCCCAGCGGGTGGTACCCACCTCGAGCAGATCCTTGGAGAGCTGCTCGATGTCGTCGAGCCGCCGGCCGAGCACATCGCGGAAGCGGGTTTGATCGATCTGGCCGAGGTTGAGGCTCTGCAACGCCAGCTTTGAGGCGGTGAGGGGTGTGCGCAGCTCGTGAGCCACCATCCGCAGCAGCCGCTCCTGCACACCCAGCCGCTCAATCAGGGTTTCGTTCTCCTGGCGCAGCACCAGCAGTTGATCCTCCAGCTGCAGTTCCCGCTGCGTGCGGCTGCCATCGCTTTCGGCGGGCCGCAGGCTGATGCCGAGCCCGCTCACCACCTCCAGCTGCTGCCAGCGCGGCAGCCAGTTGCGTAGTTGTTGCAGCAGGGTGTTGCCCGCGAACACCTGCTTGGGGGTGGGATCGAGCTTGATCAAGGCTGGGGTGGCCACCAGCCGGTGCAGCTCGAGCAGCTCGGGCCGCTTGGCTGGATCGGCGATCTCCAGAGTCACATCAAAGCCGAAATCCTGGTTTTCCAGGAATGCCACCAGGCCCCGCAGATCGGGGGTGGCACGGTGGTGCGGTGCGGCCACCAACAGCAGCTTCAAGTGGCGCCTTTGCGAGCCATCACCATCGAGATGGGATGGCAGGGCAAGACCTGCTCCCCTGCGGCCATCCCCGCGTTGCTGCGGCTGGGACGTGGCGCTGACGGGGAAGCGGCTGGGTTGAAGCTCGTCGGGGGTCTTGTCCCCTGCGGCGGGCACCTGCGCGCTGAATCTGCAGAAATTGTGGTTTCACCTTATGAGGTTTGGCAGGGCATGCCAGCCCCGCTATGACGACTGTGATGAGACGTTGTCCTGAGGAATGCCGTGGCGCATCCGCGTGAACTCGTGACACGTGTGCATCCGGTGGCATCGCAGCCACCGGCCGTTCGCGGTAGCCGCATTCAGTTGGACACCACCCTGCGGCGCTGGTTCAACCGCAATCTCGGGTTGTGGCGTTCGCGGCGTCAGTATTTCTTTCCCGACGACGAGGTGTTGCGCGTCGACATGTTGCTGCGCGTGCAGACCTTTGAAGATCAGGCGGAATCAGAACCCCGTTATCGCTTCACATGGTGGCCCGAGAAGGAATACGACTTCTTTGAGATCAAACCCCGCTACGTGCGCGAAGGGGTGATGGATGCCTCGCTCTGCGGCCATCAGCTGCGCCGCAGCCGCGGTTATCTCTGCGGTTCGCCTACCAAGAGCCAGATCCGCCAGGCCGATGAGCACGAACTGGTGTTCGAGTCGCACTACCAGGAGTGGGACATCCTCGAGCACATCCGCTTGGTGGATCAGGACCGTTTCCGTGCCCGTTCCATCTACTCCTGGCGCGACGGCAATCTGGAGCTGGCGGAGATGCACCACGAGATCCGGCTGGAGCCGCCAGGGCCTCCCCTGCCAGCCGATGCCTGATGGCGATCGGCGGTTTCTGCAGCAGGATTAGGCCACATTGCTCATCCCGCGTGCGCTCCTCCGCCAGTCGTCTCGCCCTCTTCCTGCTTCCCCTGGTTCTCACCCTGGCCCCGGTGGCGGCCGTGGCCGCCCCGGCATCCGAGGCTGATATGAGCCTCTACACCCGCATCGGCGCCTTGAATGTGTGCATTGCCCGGGCGGCCGGGATCGAGTTCGATAAGGCTGTGGCCGTGGCGGGCGAAACCATCGCTCAGGTGATCCAGGGTCAGCACGAGGGCGCCATTGCCCAGGTGGGTCCTAAGCCCCTCACCATCGATGAGCTGCGCAAGGGTGCGATCAACTCCGCCGTGCTGGGTGCGGTTGAGGTGTGCCCGGATCAGGTGCCTGCCGATGTGCGCAAGAAGGTGGAGGAGGTGCTGAAGAACCGCAGTGCGGCTCCTGCGGCCAAGCCTGCTCCCGCTTCCGTCAAGAAGTAGTTCTGAGCGCAAAGCTGCCCCCATGGCCACTGTTCGCCTCGCCGACTACCGGCCAGCCCCCTGCCTGATCGCCCACACCAGCCTGCGCGTTGAGCTGTTTGCCGATCAAGCCCTGGTGGAGGCTGAGTTTCAGTTCGAGCCCAATCCCGCGGCGGAGCCTGGCTCCCTGGAGCTGCAGGGCGTGGAGCTGGATCTGCTGGAGCTCGCGCTGAATGGTGCTCCGCTGGCGGTGGATGCCTACACGCTGGAGCCCAATCGCCTGGTACTGCATCAGCCCCCGGCTGAGCCGTTCCGCTTGCGCAGCCGCGTGCGCATTCACCCCGAGCGCAACACCAGTCTGGAGGGGCTCTACGTGAGTGGTGGCATGTTCACCACCCAGTGCGAGGCGGTGGGCTTCCGCCGCATCACCTTCCATCCCGATCGCCCCGATCTGCTCAGCCGCTTTCGGGTGCGCATCGAGGCGGATCAGGCCAGCTGTCCGGTGTTGCTCTCCAACGGCAACTGCCTCGAAACCGGCGATCTGCCGGATGGACGCCATTACGCGGTGTGGGATGACCCCTTCCCCAAACCCTCCTATCTGTTCGCCCTGGTGGCGGGTCAGTTGGAGGAGGTGCGTGATCAGTTCACCACCTGCAGCGGCCGCACGGTGCAGCTGCGCCTGCATGTGGAGCCTGGTGATGCGCCCTTCACTGCCCATGCGATGGCTTCGCTCAAGCGCTCGATGCTCTGGGATGAGCAGCGCTACGGCCTCGAATACGACCTCGATGAGTTCAACATCGTGGCGGTGCGCCATTTCAACATGGGCGCGATGGAGAACAAGAGCCTCAATATCTTCAATTCCAAGCTTGTGCTCGCCGATGCAGCCACCGCCACCGATGCGGAGCTGGAGCGCATTGAAAGTGTGATCGGTCATGAGTATTTTCATAACTGGACCGGTAACCGAATCACCTGCCGCGACTGGTTTCAGCTCTCGCTCAAGGAAGGGCTCACGGTGTTCCGTGATGCCTGCTTCACCTCTGATCTGCATTCCGCAGCGGTGAAGAGAATTGAAGATGTATCTCTGCTGCGCAACACACAGTTCCGCGAAGATGCCGGTCCAACGGCGCATCCGATTCAGCCTGATCATTACCAGGCGATCGATAACTTCTACACCACCACGATTTACGAAAAGGGATCCGAGGTGATCCGCGTGCTCCACACCCTGCTCGGTGAGGAGACGTTCATGCGCGGCATGGCGCTGTATGTGAGCCGTCACGACGGCACCGCTGCCACCTGCAACGATTTCGTGCAGGCCATGCAGGATGCGGCTGAGCAGGCCTGGGCGGAGGCAGCCGCGCTGCCTCGCTTTGATTTTGCTCAGTTCCGTCATTGGTACAGCCAGGCCGGAACGCCGTTGCTGCAGATCGATCGCTATTGGGATGGCGATCAGGGCACCCTGCAACTGCATGTGCGCCAGAGCACCCCACCCACTCCAGGGCAGCCCGAGAAGCAGCCTCTGGTGATCCCTCTGGTGCTTGGCCTGGTGGGCCAGGCCGGCGAACCGTTGCCGGTGCGTTTGCAGGGGGAAAGTGCCGCTGAGGCTCGCTCGGCAGTCCTGGCCCATGCCTGGGGCGATGGCAGTCGGCTGCTGGTGATCGATCAGCCCGAGCAGCAGGTCTGCCTGGAGGGCCTGGAGCCCCATAGTCATCCACCGGCGCTGTCGCTGCTCCGAGGCTTCTCGGCACCGGTGAAGCTGGAGCTGCAGCGCGGCATCAACGAACTGCTGCACCTGCTCGCCTGCGACAGCGATCCTTTCGCCCGCTGGGATGCCGGCCAGGTGTTGCTGCGCCAGGCGGTGCTTGAGCGTGCTGCCGGCTCCCCCAACGATGAGCTGGAAGAAGGTCTGGTGGCGGCCTTCGATCGCATCCTGGCGGAGGTGGGCCTCTGCGATTCCAACCGCAGCATGTTGTTGGCGCTGCCGGGCCTACCGGAGCTGGAAGATGCGGCCGTGGCCGTGGCCGGCGGCTCGGATCCGCCGGCGTTGTTTCAGGCCTTGATTGATCTGCAGCAGCGTTTCGGCACCGAGCTGGCCGAGCCGCTGGAGCACACGCTCGAGCGCTGCCGGCCCCAATGGCTGTTGGCCTGGCCTGATGGTGTTGGCGACCGCGACCTCACCGCCACCGCCTGGAGCTGGCGGGCGGCCGCAGGCGATGTGGGCGTACGCGCCGAGGCCGCGGTGGCTGTGGGCGGCCCCTCGATGACCCTGGCCCGGGCCGGGCTGCGGGCCCTGCAGTGCCACGACACGCCCGAGCGCACCGCGGCCATGGCGGCGTTCCATGACCGTTGGCAGGACAAGCCGGTGATCCTGGACGCATGGTTTGCGCTGGAGGCTTCAGCCCCATTCGGCGATGGCGTAGCCCGCGTGCAGGCGTTGCTGGAGCACCCGCGCTTTGATCCAGCCGCTCCCAACTCGATCCGAGCTGTGTTGGGGGGCTTTGCCGGCAACGTGGCGCAATTCCATGCCCTTGATGGCCGTGGCTACCAGTTCATGGCCGAGCGCATCGCCTGGCTGGATCAGCGCAATCCGATCACGGCATCGCGCCTGGCCAAGGTGTTCAGCCGTTGGCAGAGCTATGGCCCCGAGCGCAGCCGGCGCATGCGGGCGGCGCTGGAGCAGCTGGCGGGTTCCGAGCTTTCGGCCAACAGCCGCGAGGTGGTGCAGCAGTGTTTGGGGACGGCCTGAGCTCAGCTCAGGGCCGCACTGTGCAGCGCTGATGTGATCAGAGCGGCACAGAAGTGTCCTTGCTCATCCAGCGTGAGGCTGCCTTCGATGCCGCTGCCGATGTTCCAGCCGCCGTCAGGTTCCTCTCCTGGGGTCTGCGGGTGAGGGATCTGTAGGCAGCAGAGGCCACCCCAGCCTTGGTTCTCTCGCTGCAAGCGCAGCAGCTCCTCAGCGCTGCGCTGTCGTTGGGCGCTGTTGCCGTGTTTGAGCAAGGCGATGGCCCGTTGGGCCAGCCAGAGCGCCGTGCTCCGCTGTTCTCCCAGGCAGGCCAGCACCGCTGGGCTCAGGCTTTGCTCCACCAAGGCCGTTACCCCGGCGCTGGGCAGGCTGCCCCGGGGCGCCAGGCTGAGGGCCCAACCGTCGGCAGGCCACCAAGTGCTGCGGAAGCTGCCTGAGAGCACCCGTTGGCGCAGCTGCTGGAGC
>NZ_JBIPMN010000277.1:0-3279 GCF_044369115.1 Vulcanococcus sp.
CGCCCGACCCAGCACCCGCCACAGAGCCAGAAGCCGCCGCGGCGTCAGTCAGCTCGGCCGGAGTCAGCGGAATCGATGCTGGGGCTGCGATCGCGCCAGAGCAGGGTGCCGAACAGACCGAGGGCGACGACCTGAATCAGCAGGTCTGAGCCCGGCACCACATCCCCGGCAGAGGCGCGCATGGCCATCGTGGCCAGGCCAAGGCCGGCGGAGGCGGTGAAGGCCAACCAGAGAGCCCGGCGCAGCCCCCGCCACGGCGTGCGCGCCTCCTGCAGCAGCCGAGCCCGCAGGGCTGGATCGAGCGGCTCGCGGGCGGGAGGAACCATGGCGCGGCCGGAAACGGATGAAGCCGAATGCTAAGTTGTTAAAGCTGCCGGTGTAGCTCAGTGGTAGAGCAACTGATTCGTAATCAGTAGGTCGTCGGTTCAAATCCGATCTCCGGCTTTCTCAACAAACCAAACAGCTTCTCAAACGCCAGCTAGCAAGCGGATCCTTGGCGTTCTCTTAGCTCAAGTGGCAACCGGTTCAACGGCCGCATCCCGTATCGGCGTCTGGGCCTGACCGCTGCAAAAGCCTTGAGCAAGCTGGCCGCAGAGAATGACAAACAGTGTGGCGATCAACGAGCTGAAAACAACACTGGGCGGCCAGATCACAACCGTATCGCCAGGGCGGCGGCTGGTCGCCAGCGGCCGCTGATCGCCCTGCTGCTGGGGTTGGCAGAGGCCCTACCCACGCAGGTAAGAAAAGGCTCAAAGGCGCAACAGAGCGCTGCAGCACGCTTATGGTTAATGGAAACGACCGAGTGGGCAGCCAGCAAGCCGACATACCACCGGTCTGACAGATGCCCAGGACGTCCAGCGCCCGGGCCAACCGACACAAGCCAGCAACACGCAGCATCCCGTAAAGGTTCCACCATGTCGCAGCGTCTGAAGCTCAGGCTCCTCGCCAGCCTCAGGACCAAAGCCGCGTCCGACGGCTACACACTCGTCCCAGCGGTTCTGTTGGTGCTGGGGCTGGTGGTTGGAGGCCTTGGGGTGGTGGCCCTGAGCAACTGGTCGAGCCTCTCCGCCCTGCTGCCAGGCACCGATGCTCGCGAGATTGCAGACATGGGTGCTGATCGGATCATCGCGTACTGGAGCGACAACGCGCAGAACCGGCAACTTCTGGTGGCGGGCAGCACAGCTCCCAGCACCTGGAGCACCACCAACACCGCCCTGCAGAGCCCCTGTGTGTCATCGCAGAGCACACGACCCGGCGGGACCGGCTTTCCAACCAGCCTGGCAGTTGCACTGAAGGATGGCCAGTTCCGGAACCTGGACGACATGACCCAGGTTGGTACCGGCACACAGCGATTCCGCCTGGTGGCCGTCAGGTACACCACCGGTCCGAATACGGGCACGACCGCTGAGCTTCAGAACCGCCGTTCGATCTATCGGACCTTCACTGCTGCTGCCACTCCAACCTGGAGCCAGACCAGCGCGCTCGGAACATTACCGACTGGGAGCAACTTCAACCAACTGATCAACCTGGACGATCCGGATGGCGGCGGCAGCGTGGCTGGTGGCAACAACACCGGCTCTATCGCGATCACAGTGGAAGGCAGGGTCTACAAATCCGATGGCACGTATTCCACTTATATCACCACCAAGGAATACGAAATTCTGCCCAAATGCTGCGGCGGCTCCCTCGGTGGCAACGATTCACGAAGCCTGGGCGCTGACACGCGCTTCTGCGGGGTTGAGTTCGGGATCGTCGCAGGAATCAACGGCGGACGCTTCTTCTCGCAGCAGGCGAACGATCGATACACCACCCGCAACGCCTCGAATCAGGTCGTCAATCTGGCATCCCTTGTCGGCGTGGTCGCCGACCCGACCCACACCTGGACACGTTATTCAGTAAGCCCGTTATTTAACGGATCACAGATCGGCTGCCGAACGGTTCCGAGTCTCTGCAATGTGGGTTCAGATACGGGTGATCGCATTCCCGGAGATGCCAATTCGATTCGCAACAGCTATAGCGTTCCCGGAACCGGAGGTAACGTAACCGCGGTACCTGGACCCTGCCCCTACACTCAGCTCTCCGGAAGCAATACCTACGGCGACCAAAACTCGATTGATGGACGCGCCGCTGGCTGCATCCGCTTTGCATCAATCTACTTCTCCACCGGTCTGCCCAGCATTGCCAGCCGCTACACCTACAACTGGACAGCCAATGGCAATCCCGACATTGTCAGCAGGAGTGCGGTCAACAGCAGCAACTTACCCACCAGCTACGGCGGCTATCCATCGTTCATCATCAATGGAGCCAATAACGGCGACGACGCGCTCCGGATTTGGTTGCGCGCCAACAGCTCAAACCAGCTGAACGCTGCCAGCAGCCCGGCTTCGCCCACGGCCAGCAACCCGGCCGTGACCACACCCTACCTGGAATACTGCAACACCAAGTACCTACCCAGCAATCAGTGTGCCAGCGTTTTCCCGAGCGGTGGCTCCAACATTCATACCTGGGCCGTTGTTTCCCAGGGCGGCGTCGTTCCAACGAGCAACACCGCCGGTATTGCCATCGGGGATACATTCAATAACTCCACAGCCGTAACCACACCAGAAACCGGATTCGCTGGCTACGCCGCTGGTTCAACCCCGCGCTGGCCCTCCATCTGGACCGAACGCGACCAAAACGGCATGGGCATCACGACGGGTGACATGCTCATCCGAAACATCACCACTCCAACAGCAATCGGGTCGGCGGTCACCTTTAATGATATCGGCACTGACCAAGGCGCTACCGTCACGAACAGACCCGCCATTGCCAGGGCCGTCAATCTGTATGCCCTGAGTAATCCGGTTCTTGAATTCACCTTTACCCGTAGCCGTGCCTCGGCTGCGGCTTCAACCTCAGCGTTGAGACTGGACTACGGCTTCACGAGCCCCATCACAACAAATCCAGCGATCGGAACAGCAGGCGGTACAGATCCAGCCGGCTGGGTGCAACTGGCAACCGTCACAGCTGATGGCGTGGTTGCAGTTTCCAACAGCGCAACCAATCGCAGCACCGGTACCAGTGGCGCATGCAGCCGAACCACTACAGCGCCATATTCCTCCTCACTGACGGCCGCCCCAGGCCCTCTGTTTACCTGCAGGATTCAGCTTCCCGCTGCAGCAACAGGCGCTGCGAACAGGTTTAATCACTACGTGAAGTTCCGCCTGAGTGCCAACAGCAATCTCGGCACCGCACTTGCGGATGGCACATCCTCAACCGTAGCAAACGATCATATCAGCG
>NZ_JBIPMN010000226.1:0-3266 GCF_044369115.1 Vulcanococcus sp.
GGCCCTGCGCCACGGCATGGGCAACCGCTCGTTTCTGAGCCAGGCGCGCCACTGGATCAAAGCGGTGGTGGAAGCCACCAGCCCCCACGTGTGCGCGATCAAAGCCAGCCTTGGCTTCTACCAAGCCCTGGGGCCTTTGGGCCTTGAGCTGCTGCTGGAGGTGCGCGATCTGGTGCCGCGGGATCTGCCGCTGATCATCGATGCCAAGCACGGCGATCTCAATTCCTCCACGGCGCTGGCGCACTACTTGTTTAAGGATCTGGGGGTTGATGCGGTCACCCTTTCGCCCCTGGCTGGGCAAGACATCGCTGCACCGTTTCTGCTTTACGGCGATAAGGCGGTGGTGATCACCTGCCGCAGCTCCAATCCGGCCGCCAAACGCATCCAGTACCACCCCAGCGAGGCCGATCCGCTGTTTCTGCAGATCGTGCGCGAAAGCCAGCTCTGGGGCACGCCCGATCAGCTGCTGCTGGAGGTGGGAACCAGTGATCCTGCCGTGTTGGCGCAGGTGCGCCAGGCGGCGCCCGAGCGGGTGTTGATGCTGCGCAGCATCTGGAGCGAAGAAGAACGGCTCGATGGGCTGCTCGAGGCGGGCCTCAACCAGGCAGCCGATGGCCTGCTGCTGCCGCTGCCCCAAAACCTTCTGGTGGAAGACGACCTGAGCGAACAGGCCGAAGCGCTGAAACGACTGATCAACCGGCGCCGCCAACGCTGGCTGGAGAACCAGCCAACCGAGGCAAACACCAGCTGCGACGTGTGGCTGGCTGCACCAGCTGAACCATCCGGTCATCAAGACCCACTGGCGGATCTAATCCTCGATCTCTTTGACATCGGCTGCCTGCTGTTCGGGGAGTACGTGCAGTCATCCGGAGCGGTGTTCAACTACTACATCGACCTGCGCCAGATCATCTCCGACCCGAACCTGTTCCATCGGGTGTTGCATGGCTACAGCGGCCTGCTTGAGCAGCTGCAGTTCGATCGCATCGCCGGCATTCCCTATGGCTCCCTGCCTACAGCCACGGGCCTCTCACTGGCGCTGCACAAACCGCTGATCTACCCGCGCAAGGAGGTGAAGGCCCACGGCGCACGGCGCCTGATCGAGGGCGACTTCAACGAAGGGGATCAGGTAGTGGTTGTGGACGATATCTTGATTAGCGGCGGCAGCGTGCTCGAAGGCATCGCCAAGTTGGAAAGTTCGGGCCTGGTGGTGAACGACGTGGTGGTGTTCATCGACCATGGCGGCCGCAAAGACCGCAAAGCGCGCGAGCGGCTCCAAAGCGAGGGCTATCGCGTGCATGCCGTGCTCGACATCGAACGGATCACCCAAGTGCTGCTGCAGGCAGGCCGTCTCAGCCCCGAACAGGCGGCGGTGCTGGGCTGAGAATGATCGGCATGAACCACCGGCCCAAGCTGCTGCTCGTGGCGGCCCTGGCCTGCAGCATCAGCGCCTGCACGCCGAAGCCCAAGCCCCCGGCTGAACCAGCCAAGGCGCCAGTGGTGCCCGCCGCACCAAAGCCCAGACCCGACGGCGCAGCCACTACACCACGCTTACTGGAAGCGGTGGAGGGCGCGGCTGATCTGTTCAACCGCGGCGAAAACGACCTGGCCTGTGAACAGGTGAAACGCGCTGAGGGGGTGAAGCGATCGGGCTCTCCGGAAGATCTCGAACTCAGCCAGCGGTTGGAGCGTTACCGCCAGGCCTGCGAGCCCAACGGATGAGCGAGGCGATCGTGCTCGCCGAAGGGCTGAGCAAGAGCTTCCGGGTGGCCGATAAGCAACCGGGCTTGGTAGGCACCCTGCGCCATGCACTGCGGCGGAGCTACCGCGATGTGGCGGCGGTGCGGGATCTGAGCTTTGCCATCCAGCCCGGAGAGGTGGTGGGGTTTCTGGGGCCGAATGGCGCCGGCAAAACCACCACGCTGAAAATGCTCAGCGGCCTGATTCACCCCAGTGGCGGACGGGTGCAGGTGGCAGGCTGCCAGCCGCAGCGGCGGCAGGAGCGCTTCCTGCAGCAGATCACCCTGGTGATGGGCAACCGCCAACAGCTGATCTGGGATCTGCCGCCGCTGGATTCGCTGCGGGTGAATGCCGCGGTGTATGGGATCGATCCGATCGCAGCCAAGCGCCGCATCGCTGAACTGGCCGACATGCTCGAGCTCGAGGAAGAGCTGCATCGGCCCGTGCGCAAACTGTCGCTGGGGCAGCGCATGAAGGCGGAGCTGCTGGCGGCGCTCCTGCACGAGCCGGCAGTGTTGTTTCTGGATGAACCCACCCTGGGGCTGGATGTGAACGCCCAGGCGCGCGTGCGCGACTTCCTGGCCGATTACAACCGCCGCACCGGCGCCACGGTATTGCTCACCAGCCACTACATGGGCGACATCACGGCGCTGTGCGAGCGGGTGCTGCTGATTCACCAGGGCCGCCTGTTTCACGATGGTTCCCTGGATGCGCTCACAAGCCGCTTAGCCCCCTGCCGCGAAGTGCGGCTCGAGCTGCGGCAGGTGCATCCACGCGAGGCGTTTGAAGGCTTCGGCACGATCGAGGCCCATCAAGGGCACCAGGTGCGGTTGCTGATCCCACGCGAACAGCTCACCCAGCAGGTGGGGGTCCTGCTCTCACGCTTTGAGGTGGTGGATTTGGAGGTGCGCGATCCGCCGATCGAGGAGCTGATCGGTGGCCTGTTCCGGCAGCAGGGCTGAGATGGCACACAGCAACACGCTCAAACCCGTACAACGCGCCCTGCGCATCGCCGCAGCACTGCTGTCGAGCCAATACGCCTACATGCTCGAATACCGGGCCGAGATTGCGCTGTGGGCTCTCTCGGGGGTGTTGCCGCTGATCATGCTGGCGGTGTGGCAGGGCTCCGCTGGAGCCGCCGCCACAGGACTCACACCCCAGGGTCTGGGCCGCTATTTCCTGGCGGCGTTTGTGGTGCGGCAGTTCAGCGTGGTGTGGCTGATCCACGTGTTTGAGGAAGACGCCCTGCAGGGCAAGCTCGCGCCGCAGCTGCTGCAACCGCTGCAGCCGTTATGGCGCTACCTGGCGGCCCATGTCGCGGAGCAGGCCACGCGCGTGCCGTTTGTGGCGCTGATGCTGGCGGGGGTGTTGCTGCTGCAGCCGGAGTTGCTGTGGCTGCCCTCGCCGGGGCAGCTGCTGCTTGGAATCGCGGCGGTTCAAGCGGCGTTCATGTTGCGCTTTCTGCTGCAAACGCTGGTGGCGATGCTCTGCTTCTGGAGCGAGCGGGCCGCTGCCCTGGATCGGCTGCT
>NZ_JBIPMN010000228.1:0-3241 GCF_044369115.1 Vulcanococcus sp.
TCAGCTCACGCACGAGGGTGCGGCGGCGCCCATAGGGATAAAGCGGCAGCAGCGGCCACCAGGGCCAGGACTGATCCGACACGCCTAGGGAGCCTGGGAACGCTGGGAGCTCAGGATGCCGTAGCGAGGGGCCAGCAGGAAAGCCAGCAGGAACAGGCCCGTTTGAACCAGCACGATGCAGCCGGCGGTGGAGCTGTCGCTCCAGTAGCTCACGTACACACCGATCAGGCTGGAGAGCACGCTGCTGGCGATGGCGAGGAGCGTCATCCGATCAAAGCGATCGGTGAGCAGATAAGCGGTGGCACCTGGAGTCACCAGCATGGCCACCACGAGGATCACACCCACGGTTTGCAAACCCGCCACCGCCGTGAGCGAGAGCACCGACAAGAGCATGTAGTGCAGCAGACCGGTGTTGATCCCGATCGAGCGAGCATGGGTGGGATCAAAACAAAAGAGCAGCAGATCGCGGCGGAACACCAGCAGCAGAGCCACCACCAGAGCCGAGATCAGCAGGGTCTGCTGAATGTCGGAGCTGGAGATGCCCAGCACGTTGCCGAACAGGATGTGGGTGAGATCGATGTTGCTGCGCACCTTCGACACCAGCACCAAGCCCAGGGCAAAGAAGCCGGTGAACACCAGACCGATCACCGTGTCTTCCTTGATGCGCGATTTCTGCTTCACAAAGCCAATGGCCGCTACCGAGCCCACACCGAACACAAAGGCCCCGAGCGAAAACGGCAGACCCAGGGCGTAGGCCACCACCACCCCCGGCATCACCGCGTGAGACACGGCATCGCCCATCAGGGCCCAGCCCTTGAGGGTCATGTAGCAGGAGAGCAAGCCGCAGACGCCCCCCACCAGGGCACTCACAAGCAGGGCTTTCACCATGAAGGCATGGCTGAGCGGTTCAAGCAGCCAGGTCATGGCTTGGGCACCATCCCGCCGAAGGTGCGGGCCAGATTTTCCGGGGTGAATACGGCACTGGTTTCGCCGTACGCCAACACGGTGCGGTTGATCAGCACCACCAGATCGCAGAACTCGCGGATATGGCCCAGATCATGGGTGGAGATCAAGATCGTGCGGCCCTCCTGGCGAAACTGCAGAAACAGCTGCGCCATCAGCTGCTCGGTGCGCACATCCACGCCGTTGAACGGTTCATCCAGCAGCAACACCGAAGCCCGCTGAGCAATCGCCCGGGCCAGAAAGGCCCGTTTGCGCTGGCCGCCAGAGAGAGCACCGATCGGGCGCTGAGCCAACGGGAGCAGATCCACCCGCTCAAGCGCATCGCGCACTGCCACCCGATCCGATTGGCGCGGCCAGCGCAACACCGACATCGAGCCATAGCGACCCATCATCACCACATCCCAAACAGAGATGGGGAAGTTGCAGTCGATCCCCTCGCTTTGGGGCACATAGGCGACGGCCTGATCGCGCTGGGCCGCGAACACCGTTTGGCCGTTGATGCGGATCCGTCCATGGGACGGGCGCACAAAACCGGTGAGCGCCTTAAACAAGGTGGTTTTGCCTGCCCCGTTCATCCCCACCAGACCGCAAATGCAACCCGGCGGCAGGCTGAGATCGGCGTCGTAGAGAGCAACAGTGCCGTTGTAATCCACGCACAGCTGCTCCACCTCGATGCGAGGGCCAGCCGGTGGGATCAGACGGCCACTCATTGCGGCGATCCACTGGCCGACTTCCCGCTCAGGCCTTGCACGATCAGGTTCACGTTATGGCGTTGCAAGGCCAGCAGGCTGGGGGCTGGACCACCGCTGCCGGAGAGGGAATCAACGTAGAAGGTACCCCCGAATCTGGCGCCCGTCGCCCTGGCCACCTCCCGCTGCGCCTCATCGCTCACGGTGCTTTCACAGAACACAGCCGGCACCCGCCGTTGCTTCACCGTGTCGATCAAGCGGGCCAGGCGCTTGGGGGTGACCTGGGTTTCCGCATTCACGGGCCAGAGGTAGGCCTCATCGAGGCCGTAATCGCGGGCCAGATAGCTGAAGGCGCCTTCACAGCTCACCAGCAGCCGCTGGTTCGGCGGCACCTGAGCCAGCGCTTGGCGCAGGTCGGCATCGAGGGCTTTGAGCTGCTGTTTGTAGGCCTCTCCCCGCTGGCGATAGCCGGCCGCACCGGCTGGATCTAAGTCGGAGAAAGCCGACACCAAACGATCCACGTAGTGCTCGGCGCGCTTCGGCGACATCCAGGCGTGGGGATTGGGCTTGCCGGCCGCCACATCCCCCTCGATCAGCACCGGCTGCATGCCCTGGCTGAGGGTGACGGTGGGTACCTTGCCCGATGAGGCCACGAAACGATCAGACCAGCGCTCGAGGCCAAGACCGTTTTGCACAATCAGGCTGGCGCCTTGGGCAGCCTCAAGATCGCTGGGGGTTGGCTCATAGCCGTGCACCTCGGCGCCGGGCTTGGTGATCGAGCGCACTTCCAGGCGATCACCCGCCACCTGCCGAGCCAGATCTGCCAGCACCGTGAAGGTGGTGAGCACCACAGGCTTACCCGAGTCTGCAGCCGGGGTGTTCTCGGAGCGACGGGCTGGGCTGGTGCAGCCCACGAGCAGGGCTGAGAGCAGAGCTATCCAACATGACCCGAACAGGAATGCCCGAGGGCAGCAGGGTGCAGCAACTGGAGCCAAACCCAACAGAATCTCAGTGCCAACCCTAAGGAGATCGCCGCTGGAACGAAGAGCCAGTGGCCTCGGTCATGCGCAGGATTAGGCCTGCTGATTGGTCACCCAGTGCGTGGCCGCCTTCTGGGTGTGCCAGGCCTGCAACAGTTGTTTGGCGAGATGTCGCAATTGCTCGGGATCGGCCGTGGCATCGATCGCTCGACTGAAGCGTTCGATCTCGAACTGTTGACCTATGGAGAGTTCAACTCCACCAGACAGATCGGAATGCATGAGCCAAACCGTTCAGAGGGTCATGCAATGTAATCATTTGATGCGATCCACCCGTAACAACGGCAACCATCTGATCCGCTGATCAGGAATCCATGGCAAGACGTCCATGCTGAACATTGATACAGACCATCAGCGCTGACTGGGATATTTCTGGCCGAGACGCCAAAGCTCATTGCTGGTTTTCCCCGGCTCGACGGCCCGCAGCTTGCACACAAGGTTGAACACATCCTGCTGCGACAGCTCACCGTCAGCCTCCCACTTCAAGCTGGCGGGCTGAAGCGAACGCTCCGGTGTGGATGGCGGATGGTCGGACACAACGCGCACGGATTT
>NZ_JBIPMN010000229.1:0-3237 GCF_044369115.1 Vulcanococcus sp.
ATCTCACCCCGCAGGATGCGGCCGAAGATCGTGTCGTTCGGCGGGGTGGCAGCGGCGTCGGCCATCAGCGGTGGCTGTTGGGGAAGGGGGTGAAAACCGAGCAGCGATGAAACAGAGGTGGCACTTCACCACTGCAGGTTTGCGTGAGCCCGATGTTGGCACGATGCAGCGGAGCCGCCCTGGTGGGGCTTGAGGCCCGGGCTGTGGCCGTGGAGGTGGATATTGCACCCGGGCTACCTGGGCTGCAGATCGTGGGGCTGGCGGATGCGGCCGTGCAGGAATCGCGGCAGCGCGTGCGGGCCGCCATCCGCAACAGCCATCTGCGCATGCCCCTCACTCGGGTGATCGTGAACCTGGCTCCGGCGGATCTGCGCAAGGAGGGCCCCGCCTTCGACCTTCCCATCGCCCTGGCCGTGCTGGCCGCCAGCGGCCAACTGGATCCGGCCCAACTCGATGGGATCTGGTGTGCCGGAGAGCTGGGCCTGGGCGGTGAACTGCGGCCGGTGCGCGGCGCGGTGGCTCTGGCCCTGGCGGCGCAGCGCCATGGTGCGAGGGCCCTGCTGCTGCCGCAGGCCAACCTGCGCGAAGCCGAGCTGGTGGAGCAGCTACCGCTGGTGGTGGCTGGCAGCCTGAGCGAGGCCCTGCACTGGCTGCAGAACCCGGATCGCGCCACCCAGGCGGCCCGTTCTGCGGCAGCTGATACCCCGCCACCGCCAGTAGATCCGTTGAATGACCTGGCTTGCGTGCAGGGGCAACTGCATGGCCGGAGGGCCCTCGAGATCGCCGCCGCCGGCGGCCATCACCTGTTGTTGGTGGGTCCGCCAGGCAGCGGCAAAACCCTGCTGGCGCAGTGCTTACCGGGCCTGCTGCCCGAACTCAACCGAGCCGAGCGGCTCGAGCTCACCCAGCTCTACTCCGTTGCTGGATTGCTGCCTCCCGAGGGTGAGCTGCTGCAGCAACGGCCGTTCCGCAGCCCGCATCACAGCTGCTCGAGCGCCGCACTGGTGGGGGGCGGCGCCAGGCTGCGGCCGGGGGAACTGGCCCTGGCCCACAGAGGGGTGCTGTTTCTCGATGAACTGGCGGAATTCCGCCGTGATGTGCTCAATCAGCTGCGCCAGCCGCTGGAGCAAGGCGAATTGTGGCTGAGCCGGGCGCGGCAGCGGCTGCGCTTTCCCTGCGCGGTGCATCTTGTGGCCGCCACCAATCCCTGCGCCTGCGGCTGGGCGGGCGATCCCGAGCGCACCTGCAGCTGCGGCAGCGCGATGCAGCAGCGCTACTGGGGCCGGATCTCAGGGCCGTTGCTCGATCGCATCGATTTGCAGGTGGTGATGCGGCGGCTGGAGGGAAGCACCCTGGGCGCAGGCTTTCGAGGCAACAGCGCGGGCGAGGCCAGCGCGGATGTGCGCCAGCGGGTGCAGGCGGCACGCGAGCGCATGAACACGCGGAATCCCAAGGGGGTGAGCAACAGTGCACTGAGCGCGCGCGACCTGAACCTGTGCGGATCCATCGGCAGCGAGGCGCTCGATTTATGGCAGGCGGCGATCGATCAACGGGGCCTCAGCGCCCGCGCGGCCGAACGGGTGCTGCGGGTGGGCCGCACCATTGCCGATCTGGGGGGCACGGCCATGGTGGAGGCGTCAGCCATTGCCGAGGCCCTCAGTTACCGCAGCTTTGACCAGCTCAGTGCCGCAGCGGCTGATCGCGGTAGGGCTGCACACCCACCAGCGGTGGCTGGTGCTGGCGCTCCTCGAGAGGATTCCCGAAGGCATTGCCAACGCTCGAGCCGAACCAGCGATTGAGAACCTGCATCAGCTGCTTCATGGGACACCTCTGCTGGGGGTGATCCCATCATCAACATGCCATAAAAAAGCGGAAACCGGTAAAAACACCGATTCCCGCCAGGGCCTCGTAGGGATGTTTCTTGAGCCGATCAGCGGCGGCGACGACGCTGCTGGGCCTTGCGCTTGTACTTCTCAACCGGGGTCTCGTGGTGACGCAGGCGCTTGAGGTCGGCGAAGATCCCGGCTTTGGACACCTGGCGCTTGAAGCGGCGCAGCGCCGACTCAATGCCCTCGTTTTCGCCGACGGTGACCTGGGTCATAAACCGATCAAGAATCTGTGCAGTTTGACGATGGTAGCAAGTGCCTTGTCAGCTTTTCAGCTGCCGGCGGCGGGCACCGGCGGCACCGCCGCAGGAGCAGCGGGCGAGATGGACGCAGCGGCCGCATCAGGCCAATCAGTGCGATAGACGTAAACGTGACCGAGGGTGCGCCCCCCGAACTGACGGCGCATCAGCTTCCAGCCCGGCTCAGGCACCAGCAGCAGAAAACCATTGGTGGAGCCACCGCTGCGGGCCACCACCAGCTCGGGGCCGGCACCTGGCTTGGTGGGCAGGGCCATCAACACTGTGTCGCCCGATTGCTTCACCACGCTGAGGCGGTACACGGTGCCCAGATCGCTGTCAGCGATCCGCAGCGAATAGCCGTTGCCGTCGATGAAACGGTTGCAGATGCCGGTGAAGTCGAAGGTGGAGAGCAGGGGATCCACCACCGCCGGGTTTCTTCCCTGCACGGCGTAGCAGGGCCTGGCTTCACTGCGCTGCTCATAGATGTTGAGCTGGGCGCGGCTGCCATCACCGATCGGTGCCGCCACGATCACGAACTTGCTCTGATCCACCTCTACGGCTTCAAACAACGCCTTGGCCGCTGCGGGCTCGGGCGCCAGCAGGGCCAGAGCACCGGCCAGAGGCAGCAGTGCAGCGAGGGTGCGAACCGAATGAATCACAGACGCAGGCATGCAGCCAGGCGATCGTAGAAGCGCCGGGCGGAGATGCCAGCCCCTCAGGCCGGCTTGTTGATCCGGATCGCCACGAGCAGGCTCAGCACCGTGCCAGGCAGGGCCAGGGCCAGAATCACGCGAGTAGTGGAGACCCCAAGGTCGGGATCGCCATAGGCGAGTTCAAACACCGAACCGGTGGCAGCGATTCCGAGCAGGCAGGCCAGGGCCAGGAACACTCCGGCCAGGGGTTTCATCGGCATAACGAGAGGGGCTCAGGCGATCGCGTGCACATCGGCCGGATTGAAGCCCTTCTCACCGAGCCCCTCGCGCAGCTTGTCGTGATCGGTGACGCGATCCACAAACAGCACACCGTTGAGATGGTCCATCTCGTGCTGGATGCAACGGGCCATCAGACCATCCGCTTTCATCCGCTTGGGCCGGCCCATCTCATCGCGGTAG
>NZ_JBIPMN010000182.1:0-4980 GCF_044369115.1 Vulcanococcus sp.
GGAGAGATTGGCCAGAACGCAGTCATTGGGGCGGGTCCAGACGGGGCAAGCCTGGCCGGCTCGATCGATGAAGGCGGCGATGCCGTCTGCATCGGTGTAGGTGGCAATGCCATCGCCCAACCAGTGGCTGGCGATGTAGCGCTGCAACTGGGGATCGGCGGCCAGGCCGTGGGCCAGCCGGCAGCGTTGCAACCAGATGCTGGAGTCGGCATCGGTTGGAGTGTGTTGGTTGAAGCCCAGTGCTTGCCCGCTGGGCAGGCGGCTGAACAGGTCGGCACGGCGCTGGCCCTGGGTTTGCTGCAGCCAAGGATCCGGCTCCACCGCCAGCAGGCAGAGCACCGCCGCGGTGACCCAGCCATCGGAGCGCCCCGGCCGCAGGTCGAAGCCGCTCCACGGGCTCTGCTCATGGGCTCGCCAGTGCTGCAGAAGCTGTTGTTGCAGGTTTTCCGTGGCGGTGAGTGCTGCTTTGACCCCAACGGCTGTGGTGATCCCAACGGCCGTGGTGACCCCAACGAAGGCCCCCACGTAGGCCTTGGCATTCACGGCAGTGCCGTTGTGCATCACCAGCTTGAGGTGGTTCACGCCGCAGAGAATCCGGCTCTGCTGCGGCGGGCGGATGGGCCAGAGCAGCCCATTGGCGAGGCCTTGCAGCGTTCGCAGGCGCTGTTCGCTGATCAGGCGATGCCGGCTGAGAAATCGTGGCCACTGCTCCCGATCCCGGGGTGGCGGCTCCTGCAGTTCCGCCAGGCTCAGATCGCGTCGATAGCGCGGCAGGATTTCCAGGCCGCACTGGCCCGGGTTGCCATCAGGGCTCAAGGCGATGTGGTGGGGCCACTGGATCAACTCCTCATGCCAAGCCTCCGGAATCCCGTGCCGGCGGAGCACGTCTACGGAGGGTTGAGCACTGCCCAGCAGCAACCTCCAGCGGATCGGGGTTTGGCTCAGATCGAGGCCGATCTGAATCACCTGATCCAGCCCACTGCTGGCCACCTCCTCCCACCAGCGTTCAGCAATGGTGTTGAGGGGCAGCCCCTCCAGGCTGGTAGCCTGCTCGATTGCAAAGGCCAGACAGAGGTCGCGGGCGCTGCCCAGGGGCAGTGGCTTGATCGGGTTCTTGAACACCAGCAGCCGGCAGCCGGCTTCGCCGGCGCTGCGGCGACAGATCTCCAGCCAGGTTTCCGGCCGACAGCCTTCGAGCTTGAGGAAGGCATCCAGCCCTTGGCCCGGACCCGCGGGAATCAGCTCCGAGAGCCAGGGCCCCCAGCGACGGCTTTGCTGGCTGAGGAGCAGCAGGGCGAGGTCGGCCTGCTGCCAGCGTTGGCTGCGGCTTGTTTCGAACCCCACCACCGGCGCTTGCCGTGGGTTGATCTGCAGCAGCAGCTGTTGTTGCTCGGCCGCGAGGCGCTGCCATGGGTGCAGCGTTGCCAGCTCGGGCTCGGCCAACAGATCGGCCCAGGAAGCGATCATCGGCGGATCCCCATCGCTGCCCTAGCGTCGCAGGCCTGGCCAGGCTTTGCTGATGCGGATCCGGCGTCCTGAGCTTCTGGATCCCGGCGATCTCGCGTCCGCCCGCAGCAGCTTGCGCGATGGAGGTCATCTCGGTCTCAGGGGGCTGTTTCCCCGCGCCGAGATCGCCCAGCTGCGCAGACAACTTGAGCATCTCACGGCTCCAGCGGCTTCCGCCTCTTCGGCTGGGATGGATCAGGAGGTGGGGGCTTATGGCGCCGGTTGGTCGTTTCGTGAGCAGCTCTGGCGCCGTTCCGGCTGGCTGGAGGGCTGGTTGCTGGAGGGCCCGCCGGCGATCTGGATGCAACGACTGCTCAACCGACACGACATCTGGTTGCTTCGCGACCAGGCCTACTTCAAGCTTCCCGGCGGTGAACCAACGCCCTGGCATCAAGACGGCACCTTCATCCCGGTGGATGGTTTGCAGTCGCTCACCCTGTGGATTCCGCTCACGCAGGTGAATGCCGACGCGTCGCCGATGCATTACATCGATGGAAGTCAGCGCAGCTGCGCCCTGCAGGTGGAGGATCAACTGAGCTTCGAGGCGGGTCTGCAGGAGCAGGCTGCGGGATCTGCCCTGCTGCCGATGGCCGTTTACGACCGTTTGGGCCCAGGCGACTGCCTGATGCACGACACCTGGACCCTGCATGGCTCCCCCCGCCACACGGCGGCTCAACCCCGGCTGGCTTATGTGGTGGTTTATGGCTACGGCGATGGCCAGCTGGCGGATCACCACGCTCTAACTGGCTGTGGCCGATTGCTGCGCGATCAGGCCGCACTGCTGCGCCGCGCCAACCAACGCAGCTGCTTCGCTGGGCTGCTCACCGGTGATGCCGTTCCCGGCTTGGCCACTCCCTATCTGAGGGTCGTTTAACCTCAGCCCCACCAACGCTCCAGCACGGTGATGGCCGGCGCCCCGCTCGACCTGCCCGCCTTTCTCGATCACGTGGCCTCCCGCCCTGATCTGCAGGAGCGCCTCCAGGGTGCCGATTTCTCGCAGGTTTCAGCCATTGCGGAAGCGGAGGGCTTTCAGGTGTCCCGCGTGTCGCTGCTGCGGGCTCAGGCCGAACAGATTCTCAGCCTCTCGGATGAGGAACTGGAGCTGCTGCTCGATGGGAACGTGGATGAGGTGGTGTCGTTGCAGGAATTCGACGCCTATCTCAACCGCATGTGAGCTGGCCCCGTACGGCAACTCAGAGCTGGCTGTTCGGGACTCCGCTCAACGATCGGTGCAGCTGCTGCAACATCCGAAAACGTGTTGTTCCCCCCTCCGCTCCGGCATGGGCTCCCCAGAGTCCTTCCCAGTAGAAATAGATCACGCCGTGGCCGCGCGCGGCAGCCAGCCGCACCTTCTCGCTCAGGGTGGGCATTGGGGTGGTGCGTCCGCCGAAACCTGAGAGAATGCCGATCTCCACGGGAATGCCCCAGCTGCTGGCCTTCACGAGCGCCGGCTGCTGCAGATCGCGCTCGAAACCTTTGAGCGAATAGGCATAGTTCTGAATCACAAGCTCATCGATCAGGCCGCCGAGAGCCCAGAGCTCCCAATCCTGCAGCCAGTGGTTGTAGGCAAAGCGAAACGGCCCGGGTGACAGGCTCACGTAAGGGCTGCCCAGTCCGCTGCGCTTGAGTGTGGCGCGCAACTCCCGCAGCAGACTGCTCAGCTGCTTGCGCCGCCATACCATCCAGGTGCGGTCGGTGTGGTTGTCGGGCGGCTGAACCCCGTTCTCCCGTGCATAGAGGGCGCGGGTGTAGGGGTCGTAGCCCAGTTCCACCGGCCAGGCGAAGTGGTCATCGAGCTGAATGCCATCCACCTTGCAGCGCTGCACGATCTCGCCGATCAGGCCGAGGAAGCGCTCGCGCACCCCGGGGTGGGCGGGGTTGAGCCACACCATCTGTTTGCCGTGCATGGTCACGGCGCTGGTGCCATCGCGTTTCTGCAGCACCCACTCCGGGTTCTGGCGTACCACCTCCGCTTCGGCGGGTTCCATCAGGCCGTATTCAAACCAGGGAATCACCTGCAAGCCGCGGCGGTGGGCGGCACTTGTCATCAGGCAGATGGGATCGTGGCGAGCCCCCGACTGCACCAGCGCCGGCTCGATCGGGGCCCAGCGGCTGCGGTGAAACGTGGTGCCGCGGCTCCAGACGTTGGGATAGAGCGTGTTGAAGCCGGCCTCCGCCAGCTCGCCTACGGCCTGTTCGATCCGCTGGGGCTGGTAATAGAGCGGGCTGGGGCTGTTAGTGAGCCACACTCCCACTCGGCGTGAATCAGCCCAAGCCGCTGCCGGCAGCAGGCTGAGCAGTGCGGCGGCAATCCAGTGCCTGAGGCTGCCGTTGCTCAACGGAACATCGAGCTCACGGAGCTCTCGTCGTGGATGCGCCAGATGGCTTCTCCCAGCATGTTGGCCACCGAGAGCACCTGCAGCTGCGGGAAGCGGCGATCGTCGGAAAGCGGAATCGAGTTGGTCACGATCACTTCCTCAAACAGTCCTGGCGCTGAGAGGCGTTCGATCGCAGGCCCTGAGAACACGGGGTGGGTGGCGCAGGCCAGCACGCGGGTGGCGCCGTTCTGGCGCAGCAGCCGGGCACCGGCGCAGATGGTGCCGCCAGTGTCAATCATGTCGTCGATCAGGATGGCCGTCTTGCCGGCCACATCGCCGATCACGGTGAGGCTTTCTGCCACGTTGTGCCCCGAGCGGCGTTTGTCAATGATCGCCAGAGGGGCGTCCTTCATTTGCTTGGCGAAAGCCCGGGCCCGGGCCACGCCGCCCACATCAGGCGAGACCACCACCACATCACCAAAGTCGCGGCCGGCCAGGTAATCCACCAGCACCGGTGAGCCGTAGATGTGATCGCAGGGAATATCGAAATACCCCTGGATCTGGGCGGAGTGCAGATCCATCGCCAGCACCCGATCCACACCCGACACGGTGAGCAGGTTGGCCACCAGCTTCGCGGTGATCGATTCCCGCCCGGCGGTCTTGCGGTCGGCGCGGGCGTAGCCGTAGTAAGGGATCACAGCGGTGATCTGCCGGGCGGAGGCGCGCTTGCAGGCATCCACCATCACCAGTAGCTCCATCAGGTGATCGTTCACCGGAGCGCAAGTGGGCTGGATCAGGAACACGTCGCAGCCGCGGATCGATTCCTGGATCTGGATATAAAGCTCACCGTCAGCGAAGCGCTTGATCACGCGTGGGCCATCGGGTACGCCGAGATAAGCCCCGATTTCCCGTGCCAGGGCTTGATTGGCGGTGCCGCTGAACAACCGCAGACGCCGGGTGTCGTGGCCTACGTGCGCCTGATCGACCCGTTCTGCGGTCAGGAAACTGGTCACGGCGGCCGCTGGCGCGAACGTTAGAACCCCGATCGTAGAAGCCACCCGGATTCCTGGCCGCGCCCGATTCATGACAGACCCCTCCAGCAGTGCTGAGATCCACCGGGCCCCATGGCCTTCCGCTGGCCTGGTGCTGCTGGCCC
>NZ_JBIPMN010000207.1:0-3910 GCF_044369115.1 Vulcanococcus sp.
GATGGGGCGCGCCTGGCAGGTTTGCTCGGGTTGCGGTCGCTCGCCTGCACTGCGCAGGGGCAGGCCGATCCCCAAGCATTGATGGCCCGACTGGCTGCCGAAGTCGAGGGCTGGTTGCTGCCCCTGGGCCTTGATCCCGGCGCCGAGCTGGCGAAGCCCGGCTGCTGGAGTGAAGCCCTCGGGGCCTGGCGTCAGCCCGTGCTGCTGCAGCTGTCAGCTGCCGAAGCGGAATCCGGCCTGGCGCGCGCCTACACCGCCTTGCTGGTTGTTGCCGGGGTGCCGCTGGTGGGTTTGGTGCAGCTGGACGGGCCATGGCAGCCAGAGCGGCGGAGGCTGGATGGCCTCCCCTGGCTGGGTTGGCTATCGGCTGAGATGCCGCAGGCCGGCAGCCTGGAGGAGGAAGCCGCTGAAGCGCTGCGCCTGCATCTGTTGGCCCGCTGGCAACTCAGTTCGGCCAGGGCCGCTGAGCCCGCGGATCCAACGCCCTGAGCGGACTGTTCGGCTGCTGCGGCGGCTTCAGCGGCAGGGTGCGGAACTCCAGCCGCTCGCCAGGGCGAAGGGCCACGGCCAACAGGCTCAAGGCCTCGCTGCGGGTGAGGTTGGTTTCCACTTGCCCCTGCAGCTGCTGGAGCAAAGCGGGCAGCTGTTGTAGCTGTTGGCGTTGGGCCATCTGGCGCAGCACGCTCTCCACCGCCATCTGCTGGCGGTCGCGACGCCGCTCCTCGCCATCGGCCTCATCGCGGAAGCGCAGCAGCTGTTCCACCTGCTGGCCATCCATCACCTGCAGGCCGCCCTCCAGCCGAATCGAGTAGTTCTGCGTCTTGTCGGTGTATCGCATGCTCCGGTCGGGTGAGAGCTCCACCCGCCCGATGCCATCCACCAGATCGCGCAACGCCGCCCGGGGCAGCACCACATAGCGATCGGGTTGGGCCTGGGGTAGGCCCACCAGCTGAGCCGCAGCACCGGCCACCAGGGCCGGCCCGCCTCGTTTGTACAGGCTTCCTAAGGCCACGGGCTTCTTGTCGCCGGGGAGCTGCACGGCTGCTTCCACAGGCAGGCTCAGCAGCTGCAGCGGCCCTTCCGGGTTCACCTGCACCAGCAGCAGCGCATCGCTGTTGGCGGGGGTGGCGGCCGTGCCGCTGCCCAGCTGATCGGCATCGGAGCCGATCAACAGCACGCTGATGGCACGGCTTGGCGGCTCGGCCAGATCAGCGGCGTTGGGCGGGCTTTGATCGCTCGCGCTGCGATCGCTCTCCGGCCAGATCAGCCCCAGAAGCGCCAGGCTGCTGGCGAGGCCCAGTCCGGCGGCCAGCAGGCGAAGGGCAGCCCGCTCACGCGTGCGGCGCTGCGGGCGTGGCTGGGCGGGAGCCAAAGCGGAGAGGCCATCAACAATCGCTCCACTTTGACCGAGCTGCGCCGCTTTGCTGCCCTGCCGCCTGGCGCGCTCGATAGGTTGTGGACTCAGACACCACGCTCCGCCCGGCTCCGTTGACTTCTGCCGCTATCCCCCCGCACGAGCGCGCCAAGCCCCTGGCCAAGGGCAGCACGTATCCCGCTAAAGATCTCTGCAGCCAGTGCGGACTGTGCGACAGCCGCTGGGTGGCCTATGTGAAGGACAGCTGCGCTTTCCTGCATCAGCGTTTCGAGGCGATGGAAACGGCCGCCCACGGCCGTAGCCGCGATCTCGATCACGAAGATGAGCTTTATTTCGGTGTGCAGCAGCGCATGCTCACCGCCCGGCTGCAGCAGCCGATCGCTGGTGCCCAATGGACCGGCATCGTCAGCCGCATCGGTGTGAGGGCCCTGGAAACCGGCCTGGTGGATGCGGTGCTGTGCGTGGGCCAGAGCGAGGATGATCGCTTCACCCCGGTGCCGCGACTGGCCCGCACCCCTGAGGAGGTGCTCAGCGCCCGGGTGAACAAGCCCACCCTCTCGCCGAATCTCGAGGTGCTCGAGCAGCTACCTGGTAGCGGCATCAAGAAGCTGTTGGCGATCGGCGTGGGGTGCCAGATCCAGGCGCTGCGGGCCGTGCAGTCCACCCTGCCGCTCGAGGAGCTGTTCGTGTTGGGCCTGCCCTGCGTCGACAACGTGTCGCGCCAAGGCCTGCAGACCTTCCTCGAGAGCACGGTGAGCTCACCGAACACGGTGGTGCATTACGAGTTCATGCAGGACTTCCGCATCCACTTCCGCCACAGCGATGGGCGCGAAGAAACGGTGCCGTTCTTCGGGCTTGATACCCCGAAGCTCAAAAACGTCTTTGCCCCCAGCTGCCTGAGCTGCTTTGACTACACCAATGCCGGAGCCGACTTGGTGGTGGGCTACATGGGCGCCAGCTTCGGTCGCCAGTGGCTCACGGTGCGCAACCCCAAAGGCCAGCAGCTGCTGGATCTGGTTGAGGCCGAGCTTGATACGGCTCCTGTGACCAGCGCCGGCCAGCGCCAGGCGGCAGTGCAGCAGGGCATCGAGGCCTACGACAAGGCGGTGAAGCTGCCGCTGTGGGTGGCCAACCTGATCGGCTTTTTTGTGGAGCGCTTCGGTCCGAAGGGCCTCGAATACGGTCGCTTCTCGATCGATTCCCACTTCACCCGCAACGCCCTGTGGCTGCGCCGCAATCATCCTGACAAGGTGGAAGAGCACATCCCGGCCTTTGCGCGCCGGATCATCAGCCGTTACCGGCTCCCGGATTGATGCGACGCGCCGGCGTTCTGCTCCATCCCACTGCCCTGCCCGGCTCGCCGGTGTGCGGCACCTTTGGAACCACGGCGCACCAATGGCTTGATCTGCTGGCTGAGCACGGCATCAAGGCGTGGCAGCTGTTGCCCCTGGCGCCGCCCGATGGCCTGGGTTCGCCCTACAGCTCCCCCAGCAGCTTTGCGCTGAATGGCTGGCTGCTCGATGGCGAGCAGCTTGTGGTCGCTGGGCTGCTGGAGCCGGCTGATCTCGATGCCCTCTCCCAGGGCGCTGATTCGGGCCGGTTGGATCTGGCTGGAGCGGATCAGCGCGCCGACTTGCTGGCCGCCGCTCTGTTGCGGCGTTTCCCCCAATGGAACGCCGCCCTGAAGGAGCGCTTCGCCACATGGCGCGCCCAGCAGAGCGCCTGGTTGGTGGATCACTGCCGCTTCTGGGTGCTGCGCCGCCGCTTCAACGCCCAGCCCTGGTGGCAGTGGCCGGGGCCTCTGGCGCGCCGCCAGCGCTCGGCTCTCCAGGCCTTCGATCACCAGGAGCAGGCTCGGCTGCTGCAGGAGGCCCTGGTGCAGTGGCAGCTGCAGGAGCAGTGGCAGGCGCTGCTGGATCACTCCCGCCAGCGCGGCATTCAGGTGATCGGTGATGTGCCCTTCTACGTCGCCCACGACAGTGCCGATGTGTGGAGCCATCGGCGTCTGTTTTCTGCTACAGCCGATGGCAGCTTGAGCCAGCAGAGCGGTGTTCCACCCGATTACTTCTCCGCCACGGGGCAGCTGTGGGGCACTCCGGTGTACCGCTGGCCGCTGCACCGGTTCACGCGCTTTCGCTGGTGGCTCAGGCGCCTGGAACGTCAGCTGAGCTTGGTCGACCTGCTGCGCCTCGATCACTTCCGCGCCTTGGAAGCTGCCTGGTGCGTGCCTGGCGGGGATCGCACGGCAGAGCACGGCAGCTGGCGGCCGTCTCCAGGCGGCAGCCTGCTGCGCTGCCTGAGCCGCCGCTACCGCGGCCAGCACCTGCCGCTGATCGCAGAAGACTTGGGCGTGATCACCCCCGCTGTTGAAGTGCTGCGTGATCGCTACGGCCTGCCGGGAATGAAGATCCTCCAGTTCGCCTTTGATGGCGATCCCGAGAACCCCTACTTGCCGGCCAACTACAAAGGCCGCAACTGGTGCGTGTACACCGGCACCCACGACAACGCCACCTGCATCGGCTGGTGGCAGCAGCT
>NZ_JBIPMN010000238.1:0-2918 GCF_044369115.1 Vulcanococcus sp.
CCCTGGATGGCAACTGCTGGAGTTGGCCTTGGCCAGCGAGGCCGATTGGGCTGTGGTGCCGCTGCAGGATCTGTTGCAGCTCGGCGATGAGGCACGGTTCAACACCCCGGGCACCAGCGAGGGCAACTGGCAGTGGCGGCTCAGTGGTGGCCTCGAGGCGATTCGAGGCCCGCTTAAGGGGTTTGGGGAGCTGGCGCGGCGCCACCAGCGTTGAGGTCCCGCTGCGGCAGTGGCAAGCGGTATTGGCCGGGCTGCTTCTCAATCGGCGGTAAGGCGGATCCGTTCCAAAGCACCTCAGCCGGTTTCGGGGTGGGGTACACGCTGAGCTCCAGCGGCGGTTCGAGCTGCCACAGCAGTTGGCCCTTGGCGCCGCTCAGCTGGGAGCGCTGGCCGCTGTCGCTGCGCAGGTTGATGGTGCTGGCCTGGCTGAGATTCAGCTCCAGCACGCCCAGTTTGGGTGGGCTGGTGTCGCTCTGCTGGAGTTGGTTCAGGGCGTCGCGCCCCACTCCACGGCTGGCCTGCTGTAGGGGCCGCAGCTCCGGAAACGCGCCCAGCAGGGTGGTGCCAGGGGCTGCCGGTTTGCGTTGTTCGGCGGCCGGCAGCGGGGCGATGGGCCTGAGGCTCAGCAGGTTGGCGGCGGCTAGCTGGCGTTGCTGCAGGTTCAGCGCGTAGATCAATCCCAGGCAGATCCCGCCGTAAAGCAGCCCCCCTTGCCAGGTGCTGAACACATCGATCGAGCCGGGTGTGAAGCGTTTGAGTCGTCCACCGTTCGGGCTGCGGAGGCCGTGCTGTTGGCTCTGCGGCGGCAGTGCCACATCGAGGCTGCCTGGGGGGAGTGCCAGGTGCTGCTCGATCAGGGGGAGCATCGTGCGCAGGTAGGCCCCTTCCGGCAGCCGATCACGCCAACCCCGCTCCAGGGCTTCCAGCACAGGCGTGCTGATGCGGGTTTCCAGGGCGAGTTGGCGCAGATTCAGCCCCCGCGCCTCCCGCTCCTGGCGCAACCGCCGGCCCACCGCCAGCAAGGGGTCTTCCTGGGGAAGCCCATCGTTTGGATTGCCGGCCCGCTGGCCGCCGCTACGCCGGAACACGCGGCCAAGGCTGGGCAGGCGTGGGGCAAGCCTGGGCATCAAGTCCGGTGGTGCGGATCCGGCCATTCTTGGCGATCCAGGCGCCGCCAGCGACCCTCCGGCAGCTCGCCCAGCGCAATCGATCCGATCGCCACCCGTTGCAGATCCAGCACCGGATGGCCCAGCAGCTCCGCGGTGCGGCGGATCTGGCGGTTGCGGCCCTCATGCATCACCAGCTCGAGCGCCGTGGCATCGGGCTGTTGCTCAAGGCACCGCAGCTCCACGGGCTGGCTGGGCTGGCCATCGAGGGGAACGCCACGGGCCCACTGATCGAGCACCGCCTGGCTGGGTTGGCCCCGCACCCAGATCCGGTAGGTCTTGCTGTGCTGGAAGCGCGGGTGGGTGAGCTGCAAGGTAAGGGCGCCGTTGTTGCTGAGCAGCAAGGCGCCGCGGCTGTGGAAGTCGAGGCGCCCCACCGGATGCAGCCCCTGGCCGCTGGCCAGTTCGGGCGGCAGCAGATCGAGCACGATCGGTCGGCCTTCGGGGTCGTGGCAGCTGCACATCACGCCGGCCGGTTTGTTGAGCAGCAGCACTAGCGGCGGCTGAGCCTTGGCCAGGGGGCGGCCATCGAGCCAAATGGCATCGCGCTCTGGATCGGCTCGCTCGCCCAATTGCGCCGTGCGCCCATTCACGCTCACCCGGCCGGCGCGCAGCAGGGTTTCGGCGTGACGGCGCGAAGCCAGTCCGGCAGCGGCGATCAGCTTCTGCAGCCGCTCTTCGGGCATCGCCAGGGCCTTGCTAGGTCGCATTCTGCCCAGGAAAAAGATGGTAGGTTTACGAAACACCCGAGTTTCGTAAACCGTTCGCTGCATGCCCTCGCTTCCGGTGATCCGTTCCGAGCGCGATGCCGCTGCCCTCGCTGGCGGTACCGATTTGGTGCGCTCGTATCTGCGGGACATCGGCCGGGTGCCGCTGCTCAGCCATGAGCAGGAGATCACCCTGGGCCGTCAGGTGCAGGACCTGATGGCGATCGAAGAGCAGCGCGAAGAACTGCGCCTGCGCGCCGGCGGTGAAGACCCCACCGACGATCAACTGGCTGAAGCGGCAGGCATCACCCCCCAGCAGCTCAAGAAACGCCTGCGCAGCGGGCAGCGGGCCAAGGAGCGGATGGTGGCGGCGAACCTGCGCCTGGTGGTGAGCGTGGCGAAGAAATACACCAAGCGGAACATGGAACTGCTAGATCTGATCCAGGAGGGCACCATCGGTCTGGTGCGGGGCGTGGAGAAGTTCGACCCCACCCGCGGCTACAAGTTCTCCACCTATGCCTATTGGTGGATTCGCCAGGGCATCACGCGGGCGATCGCGGAGAAGAGCCGCACGATCCGGCTCCCGATCCACATCACTGAAACTCTGAACAAGCTCAAGAAGGGCCAGCGCGAACTGAGCCAGGAGCTGGGCCGCACTCCCACGGTGACGGAGCTGGCGGAGTTTGTGGAGCTGCCGGAAGAGGAGGTGAAGGATCTGCTCTGCCGTGCCCGCCAGCCCGTGAGCCTGGAAACGAAGGTGGGCGACGGCGACGACACCGAACTGCTGGATCTGCTGGCGGCCGATGGCACCCAGCCGGAAGAGCTGGTGGATGGGGAGTGCCTGCGCAGCGACATGCGCGATCTGCTTGATCAGCTGCCGGAGCTGCAGGGCCGGGTGCTGAAGATGCGCTATGGCATTGGCTTTGAGGAGCCGATGAGCCTCAGCTCCATCGCTCGCGAATTGGAGATGAGCCGTGACCGCGCCAGGAGCCTGGAGCGCCGGGCCCACGACGAGATGCGCCGGCTCTCGCAGCAGATGGGCGCC
>NZ_JBIPMN010000271.1:0-3219 GCF_044369115.1 Vulcanococcus sp.
TGCAGTCCATTACGGCCGAAGGTGCTGGCTTCTCTTCTCGTATCCAGCCCCAGGCTGTGTCCAAAGACCTCATCCGACTGGATGGCGGTACGGTGATGGCCACCGGTCGCGCGATGGATGTGGCGATCAACGGCAAGGCCGTACTGGCCGTAAGCGCAGCTGACGGAACTTTGTCATACACACGACGGGGTGACCTTCGCGTGAACGCACAAGGCGCCTTGGAGACAGGCAATGGCTATCTGGTGCGAGGCGAAGGTGGCAACACCATCAACGTGCCGCCTGGGTTTGTGATCACCGTCAATCCCGACGGTAACGTGGTGGCGCGCGACCCCGCTGCCCCCACCAATGCCCGGGGTCAAACCGTGGGCCGCTTGATGTTGCGTGATGCGACGAATGCCCAGTTGGCTCGGCGCGTAGATGGCCTGTTCGAGGTGGCCGGTCAGCAGCCTGGCACGGCACTGCCGGGTGGGCCTGCTCTGGCGGGCGTGACGCCTGGTGCGCTTGAAGGCAGCAACGTCACGGCGGTGCACGCCATGGTGCGATTGATGGACCACTCTCGCAGCTTCGAGCAGCAAATCAAGATCATCAAGGAGTCGCGTCAGATCGATGAGTCCGGCGCCACGATGCTGCGGCCCACTTCCTGACGGCGCGTTGATTACTGAACACCTTAAGAGAACACGGAGCCCACCATGGACGCCTCACTGTGGATTGCCAAGACCGGCCTGGATGCGCAACAGACGCGCATGTCGGTCATTTCTAACAACTTGGCCAACGTCAACACCATCGGCTTCAAGCGCGACCGCGCGGTGTTCGAAGACATGCTTTACCAGAACATCCGCCAGGCGGGTGGGCAAACCAGTGCGAATACGCAGTCACCCACTGGCATGATGCTCGGCACGGGTGTGCGCATCCTTGCCACTGAGAAGAACCACACCCAGGGCAGCATGCAGACCACGCAAAACGCGCTGGATGTGGCTGTCCAAGGTGACGGTTACTTCCAGATCCTTCAGCCCGACGGAACCATCGCCTACACGCGTGACGGCAGTTTCAAGCTGTCGTCCACGGGCCAGCTGGTGACCGCCAACGGCGCACTGTTGCAGCCCGAAATCGTCATTCCGCAGAACGCGGCCAGCGTCACTATCGGCGCCGATGGCACCGTGTCCATCACTTCATTCGGTGGTGGCGGTACGCGAAACATCGGCCAGATCCAAGTTGCGCGCTTCTTCAACTCCGCAGGCCTGCAGCCCATCGGCCAGAACCTGCTGAAGGAAACCACGGCCAGCGGCGCCGCGCAGGTTCAACGCCCAGGGTTGGCGGGTGCCGGCACCCTGATGCAGGGCGCACTCGAATCGTCCAACGTGAACGTGGTGGAGGAAATGGTCAACATGATCGAGACCCAGCGCGCCTATGAAATTAATTCCAAGGCGATCTCGGCCGCGGATGGCATGTTGCGCTTCCTGAACAACAACCTCTGACCAGCCGCGCCATCGGATCCCTCATGAAAACATCCTTTTCCCTGCTCCTCGTTGCCATGGTTGCGACCGGTTGCGCGTCGGTGGCACCGGTCCCCGTGGCGCCGCCCCGGTTCGCTGCCGTGCAGCCTGCAGAAGCTCCCGTGGCGCGACAGCCCACCGGATCCATCTACAACGGTGTGCAGAGCGAGAACTGGTTCGGTCGAGGACGAAACTTTCAGGTGGGGGATGTGATCACGGTGTTGCTGGACGAGCGCACGCAGGGTTCACGCTCCACCAGCACCAATGTCTCGCGCGAGGCCTCCAACAATGTCGTTCCCTCGGGCATGGCTGGTCGCCTCATCAGCGGCCGTGCAGCGCTGGGAGGGCTCAACCTCAACGAAGCGTCCACCACCTCAGCTGGTTCCGGCACGGCCGACCAGACCGCGTCACTGACGGGTTCGCTGGCGGTGAGCGTGGTGGAGGTGCTGCCCAATGGAAACCTTGTCGTGCGCGGCGAGAAGCAACTTTCCCTGTCCGAAGGCAGTGAAGTCATCCAGGTATCCGGCGTGATCCGTCCGCAGGATGTCTCGCCCAACAACACCGTGCTGTCGCGCCGCTTGGCGCACTCCCAGATCGCCTATCGGGGCTCGGGTGACCTGGCCGCCGCTGCACAGCCGGGCTGGGGCACCAAGCTTCTCACCCGCTTCTGGCCGTTCTGACAAGGACCCGACATGAATGTCCGTCGACACCCTCTGTGGATGCTCATGGCCATCGCGGCCATGCTCATGGCCATGGCCACGCCTGCCCGGGCCGACCGGGTGAAGGACCTGGCCCAGGTGGCCGCGGTGCGGACCAATCAGCTCATTGGCTATGGTCTGGTGGTGGGTTTGCAGGGTACGGGTGACGGTCAGGACATCTCCTTTACCGTTCAGAGTCTGAAGGCCATGCTGGCCCGCATGGGGGTGAGCATCGACCAGCCGATCTCGGACTTCGAGGTGTTGGCAGGTGCTGGCGGCCGTCTGGACCTGCGCAATGCCGCTGCGGTGATGGTGACCGCCGAGCTGCCTGCGTTTGCGAAGCCTGGCCAAAAGATCGACATCAATGTGTCGGCCATCGGTCGCGCCACCAACCTGCGCGGCGGTCAGCTGCTGCTGACCGCCCTGCGCGGGGTCGACGGCGAGACCTATGCCATTGCCCAGGGCTCGCTCACGGCCACGGGTATCGACGCGGCAGCCGCCGGTTCCAAAGTTGCGATTGGGGTGCCCACGTCCGGACGCATACCCGAAGGCGCAACCGTCGAGCGCATGGTGGAGACGCCCTTCGACCGCGCGGCTGAGGTGGTGCTCAATGTGCACCGCAAGGACTTCACCACCACCAACGCCATCGTCAGTGCCATCAACCAGCGCTTCGGAGGCGACGTGGCTCGCGCCATCGACGGCCTTTCGCTGGCAGTACGCGCCCCGGCCGATATCACGCAGCGGGTGGCCTTCATGAGCGCCATCGAAAACCTGGACGTGCGCCCGGGTGATCCGCCCGCCCGTGTGGTGGTCAATGCCCGCACCGGCACGGTGGTGATCAGCAGCAATGTGCGCGTGTCGCCGGCAGCTGTTTCGCACGGCACGATTTCGGTGGCGATCTCGGCCACCAACGAAGTTTCCCAGCCCAACGCCTTGTCGGCCGGCCAAACCGTTGCGGTGCAAAACGCCAATGTGGAGGTGCAGGAGCCCAACAAGCCAATGTTCCTGTTCCAGCCAGGCGTGGATCT
>NZ_JBIPMN010000081.1:0-11636 GCF_044369115.1 Vulcanococcus sp.
GTGAGAACGGCCGCTTGCTGCCGCTGGATCCGAGCGATCCGGTGTGTGATCTGGCGGCTGGCCTGGATCGGCTGATGGCTGAACCGCACACCCGGGCCCGATTGGGCCAGGCCGCCCGGGCGGTGCTGGAGCGCTTCAGCCCCAGCCGGCAGAGCCAGCGCTTTCTGGAGCTCCTGGATCCGTGGCTGAGCCGATGAGAACGACCCCTCCATCGGCGTTGCGTCTGCTGGTGTTCGCCCCGTCGCGGCGACGGGCTTCCGAAACCTTCATCCGCGCCAACCTGCGCGGCTTGCCCTGCAGCACCACGGTGTATTGCGGCGATGAGTGGCCCTGGCGCGGCCCGCCGTTGCGGCTGGCCTATGGCCTGGCGGTTGGGGTGAGCAAGCTCCTCGATCGCTGCGGCTGGCAGCGGGCGGCCACCTGGTTGCCCAGCCTGGTGGCCGCCTGGATCTGCGTGCATGAGCGCCCTTCGCTGGTCCTGGCGGAGTTCGGGTTTCATGCGGTGCGGATCATGGAGCTGGTGCCAGCCACCGGTCTGCCGCTGGTGGTGCATTTCCGCGGCGCTGACGCCTCCTCCCAGCGTTATCTGGGTCGCCTGGCCCATCGCTACCGGCGTCTCCTCACTCTGGCATCGGCAGTGGTGGTGAAGTGCGAACCGATGGCGGCGCGTCTGCGGCAGCTGGAGCCGCCCCGGCCCTCTCCATTGCCGATGTTGGTGAGCCCCTCGGGCGCCAACGCTGAGTTGTTTGATGGCGGCGAGCCCGCCGCCGCGCCGCCTTGCTTCCTCTCGGTGGGGCGGTTTGTGGCCAAGAAAGGCCCGTTGATCACCCTGGAGGCGTTCGCGATCGCTGCCCGCACCCGCCCCGCGCTGCAGCTGGTGATGGTGGGTGAGGGGCCGCTGCTCGACTGTGCGCGTCGCCGGGCAGTGGAGTTGGGCGTGTCCGAGCGCGTGCAGTTCACCGGGGTTGAACTGCCGCCGCAGATCGCGGAACGCTTGCGCCACAGCCGCGGCTTTGTGCAGCACTCGCTCACCGGTCCGGATGGTGATCAGGAGGGGTCGCCGGTGGCGGTGATGGAGGCCCAGCTCAGTGGCGTGCCCGTAGTAGCCACCCGCCATGCCGGGATCCCGGAGGTGGTGCTCGATGGCCACACCGGTCTGCTGGTTGACGAGGGCGACGGTGCGGCCATGGCGGTGGCAATCGGTCGACTGGCGGATGATCCGGCTCTGGCTGCTCGTCTGGGGGCGGCGGGGCGCGCCCGTGCCTTGAAGCAGTTCACCGTGACCCACCATCTCCAGGCCCTGATGGATCTGTTCCAGCGTGTGGCAGCCACGCCGATCAACAGCAGCGATACCCTGCCTCGATGAGCTTTCTCGCCGGCCTCAACGACGCGCAGCGACAGGCGGTGGACCACCACACCGGGCCGCTACTCGTGGTTGCTGGTGCCGGTAGCGGCAAGACGCGGGCGCTCACCCATCGCATCGCTCATCTGATCGGCCACCACGGTGTGGACCCTGGTGAGCTTCTAGCGGTGACCTTCACCAATAAGGCCGCCCGCGAGATGAAGGAGCGGCTGGAGCTGTTGCTGGCCCAGAAACTCGCGCAGAGCCAGTTCGGCCAGCCCTGGAGCACGCTGCCGCCGGTGGAGCAGCGCCAGCTGCGCTCGCGCATCTATCGCGAGGTGATCAAGGAGCTGTGGATCGGCACCTTCCACGCCCTGTTTGCGCGTCTGCTGCGCTTCGATATCGACAAGTTCCGCGATCCCGAGGGTCTGAGCTGGACGCGGCAGTTCTCGATCTACGACGAGGGCGACACCCAGAGCCTGGTGAAGGAGATCGTGACCCAGGAGCAGGGGCTCGACCCCAAGCGCTTCGAGCCCAAGAAGGTGCGTTGGTCGATCAGCAGCGCCAAGAACCAGGGCTGGATGCCAGAGCAGTTGGAGGCCGATGCAGGCGGCCAGCGCGGCAAGTTGATGGCGGAGACGTACCGGCGCTATCGGCGAGCGCTGGCCGCCAATAACGCGCTCGACTTCGACGATCTGTTGCTGTTACCGGTGCAGCTGCTGCGCCAGAACGATCAGGTTCGCAACTACTGGCACCGTCGCTTTCGTCATGTGCTGGTGGATGAATATCAGGACACCAACCGCACTCAGTACGACCTGATCAAGCTGCTCGTCACCGACGGGCGGGATCCCGATGCCTTCGATGACTGGGAGGGCCGTTCGGTGTTCGTGGTCGGCGATGCCGACCAGAGCATCTACAGCTTCCGTGCCGCCGACTTCACGATCCTGATGGGCTTTCAGGACGACTTCGGGGATGGTGCACCAGACGATGCCACCCGCACGATGGTGAAGTTGGAGGAGAACTACCGCTCCACCGCCACGATCCTGGAGGCGGCCAACGCTTTGATCGCCAACAATTCAGAGCGGATCGACAAGGTTCTGCGCCCCACCCGCGGCGAAGGAGAACTGATCACGCTCACTCGCTGCGACGACGAGATCGCCGAAGCGGAAGCGGTGGTGCACCGCATGCGCATGCTCGATGCTGCCCACCCGGATCTGAGCTGGGGTGATATGGCGGTGCTCTATCGCACCAATGCGCAGTCGCGGGCGATGGAGGAGTCGTTGGTGCGCTGGAGCATCCCCTACATCGTGGTCGGTGGCCTCCGCTTCTACGACCGGCGCGAGATCAAGGATGTGCTCGCCTACCTCAAGCTGCTGGTGAATCCAGCCGACACGGTGAGCCTGTTGCGGGTGCTCAATACCCCCAAACGCGGCATCGGCAAGACCACGATCGAGCGGCTCACGGATGCGGCGAACCAGTTGGGGATTCCGTTGTGGGACGTGGTGAGCGATCCGGAAGCGGTGCGTTCCCTGGGGGGGCGTTCCGCCAAGGGGCTGTTGCAGTTCTGCGAGCTGATCAACGATCTCCAGGCCCGCACCGCTGAGGCGCCCCCCTCGGAGCTGGTGCAGCGGGTGATGGAGCAGAGCGGCTACCTGGCGGAGCTGATCGCCACTGGCACCGATGAAGCGGAAGACCGACGCCGCAACCTCAACGAACTGGTGAATGCAGCCCTGCAGTACCAGGAGGAGAACGAGGAGGGCTCCCTCGATGATTTCCTCGCGTCCGCTGCCCTGGCCAGCGACGCCGACAGCAAGGACACGGAACAGGATCGGGTGACCCTGATGACACTTCACGCCAGCAAGGGCTTGGAGTTCCCGGTGGTGTTCCTGGTGGGGATGGAGCAGGGCCTGTTCCCTAGCTACCGCTCGCTCGAGGATCCCGCTGCTATGGAGGAGGAGCGCCGCCTTGCCTACGTGGGCATCACCCGCGCCAAGGAGCGCCTGTTTCTCTCGCACGCCAGCGAGCGCCGTTTATGGGGTGGCATGCGCGAGCCGGCGGTGCCCTCGGTGTTCCTCTCCGAGTTGCCGGAGGCCCTGGTTCAGGGCGATATCCCCCGCAGTGGCGGTGCCGCCATCCGCCGCGAGCAGCGGCTCGACCGGCTCACTCGCGTCGATCGCGACGACAGCCGCCGCGTACAGGATGGGGGCGCCGCTGGTCAGCCGGCCAATGCGGTGCGACGGCGCCTGGCAGGGTCCGCGGCCAGCAAGACCTGGGCCGTGGGTGATCGGCTGCTGCATAGCTCCTTCGGAGAAGGTCACGTGACCCACCTGTTCGGCAGCGGCGAGAAGATTTCGATCGCGGTGAAGTTTGCGGGGATGGGGCCCAAGATCCTTGATCCACGCTTGGCGCCGATTGAGCCGTTGGTTTGATTAACGCCGGCACCAGCGATGGGCCGTGGGCCAGAGGTTGGCCAGGTCGGCCTCGGGACAGCGTTGCGCAACAGCTGCATAGGTGCCCGCTTGCCAGCGCCCCAGGGCGTCGAGCACATCGTCTGGAACGGTGGTGGTTGTGCGGCTGCGATTCACCTGTTCATCCCAGTTGGGTTCGCGGTAGGGAATCCTCAAGGCGCGGCAGAGTGCGCCATAGGTTTCTGGAGTGAACAGGGTTTCGTAAAAAGCGATGAAGCAATTGCTGAGGCCGAACGCTTCATCAAGCTCGGTCAATGTGCGAGCGTAGTTGCCGCGTAGCTCGGCGCTGGGTGGGCGTTGGCTGGCCAGTCTGCGTAGTGCGGCCACTTCCGTGGCCGCATCGCGCCGACCCGATTTGCGGCACTTCATGCGTTGCTTGGAGATCAACCGTTCAATCGGATCGCGCATCAGAAACACGGGGCAAACCTGGATGCCACGCTGTTCAAACTGCTCGCGAATGCTGCGCAATGCGCTGGCGGGCAAGGCGGCATAGGAGGGGGTGATGTCACCCGTGAGTGCAATGCCGGGTCGTTGCAGGATCGTTTGAAAATAGTTGAAATAGCGGGCCGTATCACCCATCAGCCAACGACGTTTGAGGCTGCGGGGGCCAAGGGTCCAGCGCCTGCTGCGGCCGTATTTTGCGAATGCATCCACGTACAGAACGTCGTGAATGTGATACTCCTTCAGAAAACCAAAGTGCGCGTCATCACGCTGGTGGAGTTGTTGGTGTAGCCAGGATGTGCCGGCTTTCTGTGCACCAACGCCCAGCAGAAAGGTGCCGGCGTCACTGGTGCTGGATCGGGGATCCAGGTTGCATGAATCCGAGAGATGGTCGGGTGCTGGCATCGCTTCAGCCTACGGTTGCAGCCTGGTTGGGATTGTTCCCTGCTTATGGGTCTGCCCAAGTTGCTGTTGATCCGTGGCCTAGGGCATAGCGGCACCACGATTTTGGATCTCGCTTTGGGAGCGCATCCGCAGATCGTGGGTTTGGGAGAAGCCGCGCGCATCCTGGAGAAACCCAGGCCGGGTGAGGAGCAGCGGGGGCCTGCCCGGTTGCGGGCGGAGCTGCGGCACCAGCGGATCTGCACGTGTGGGCTCACGGCGGATCTATGCCCTGTGTGGGGCGAGCTGCTCACCTGGCTGCCCCAGCACGATCACCTGCCTTTGCCCAGCAAGTTCGAACGGCTGATCCAGGCGGTGCAACTCCATGCCCAGCAACAGGCTGAGCCGGTGGAGTGGTTGGTGGATTCGTATCAGGATGACCTGGTGCTGCCGTTCGCCGCGCTGCCGGAGCTGGATGTGCGGGTGCTGTTTCTGGTGCGCGATGTGCGCTCTTGGGTGCATTCCCGGGCCCGCGATGGCCGCAACAAGGGCAAGGCCCTGCCGGCAACCCGTGCCTTCCTGCGCTGGGTTCGCCTGAATCAACGTCTCGAGGCCAGGCTGCGGCAGTGTGGGAAGCCACTGTTCCATCTCGGCTATGAGGAATTGGCGTTGGCGCCGGAGCAGGCCTTGAGCAGTGTGTGCAGCTGGTTGGGGCTGGAGTTCTCGGCCGCGATGCTCACGCCGGGCCCCTGCTCCACCAGCCACATCCTGGCGGGCAATCGCGTGCGCTTCGATCCCACCCGAAGCCGCGCCATTCGCTACGACGCCTCCTGGATGCAGGGCTCTGGCTGGCCTGCCTCCATCGCCATGGGCTGGCCCGGCCTGGCGGCACTCAACCGCCGCCTGGTTTATGCCAACGGCTGGCTCAGCAAGTGACGCAGGGTCTGAGGGTCGCGGTGGTGGGCGAAGCCCCAGTATGGCTCCAGCAGCTGCCGCAGCTGTTGTTGCGTTTGCTCTGGCCCTGAGCCGGACTGCTGCAACAGCTGCTGCAGCGCCGTGCCCAGCCGCTCGCGCTCCTGCCATTCCGCTGCTTCGCGAGCTGCCTGCTCGGCAGTGAGTGCTGAGAGGTCTTGCTGTGCCTGCTGATGGAGCCAGTGGATGGATTTGTTCAGGGCCACGGCGTAGCCCAGGTGCGTGCCGAACGCATTGCTGGCCAGTCCGTCGCTGAGCTCCAGCAGCGTGCGCAGGCTGTCGAGAAACCAGGGGTTGGAGCGGTGGCCGTTGCAGGCCACGATCCAGGAGGGGGGCAGGGGCAGCGCAGGCGGATCCTGCCAATGCCGCAGCCAGATCACGCTGCGATAGCCCTGGCGCTGGCTCAGGGCCTCGACGGCCGCGATGCAGGCCTGGTCATCGCTGTGCCGCTGCACTCGGTCCCAGCTGTGGGCGAGCACCACAAGCAGCGTTTTGCCCAGCTGCTGCCGGCGTTCCGCCAGCTCAGCGTCCTCCAGCAGCGGCCTGGCATAGAGGATCCAGGGCCCGATCGCTTGGGCCGCGCAGCCATAGCGCTCCCGCAGCCAGCGGGCCCGCAGGGGCCCCATGCACAGGTAGCCGCCACGGGCCCAGGGGCGCGGTGTTTCGAACTGTGCCTCCTCAGACACCTTCAAGCCGTGCTCCAGCAGGAAGGGCAGCGGTCTGCCCACTAGGGGCAGCTCCCCATGGCGTTTGAGCTGGATGTCGTGGCCGTAATGGTGGGAGGAGCCTTCCCGTTCGCGCTGGCTTGGGTTGAAAAAGGCCGGTAGGCCAGCGGCGCTCCGGAACTGGCCGCCGCTCCACACATCGGCCACCACCTCGGGGTGCAGCGGCGCCTGTCGCCAGGCCTGCTGAACCAGGCCCCGATAGGCAGCGAGCCCCTGCCACTCGCTGGGTTCGGCCCGCTCCCCGAGGAGCTGTCGCCGCCAGCTGCGTTGGTACCAGCCCAGCTCCCGCCTCAGCCGGCGCCACCGCTCAAGCATGGCTGGGGGCGAGGCTGCTGCCGACGGCGCCGCGGATGTCCAGCAGCTGCCGCAGCAACGGCTCCAGTCGGTGCAGCGGCACCATGTTCGGCCCGTCGCTCAGGGCCTGATCCGGATCGGGGTGCACCTCCATGAACAGGCCGTCCACCCCCACGGCCACGGCGGCCCTGGCCAGGGGTGCCACGAACTCCCGCTGCCCGCCTGTGCTCGTGCCCTTGCCGCCGGGCTGTTGCACCGAATGGGTTGCATCAAAGATCACCGGGCAGCCCAGTGCCTGAAGCTGCGGCAGCCCTCGGTAATCCACCACCAGCGTGTTGTAGCCGAAACTGCTGCCTCGCTCGGTGAGCCACAGGTTCTCCACGCCGGCCTCCCTCAGCTTCTTCACCACTTGCGCCATATCCCACGGGGCGAGGAACTGACCCTTTTTCACGTTGATCACCTTGTCGGTGCCGCGCGTGGCCTCTGCGGCCGCTAGCAATAGATCGGTTTGGCGGCAGAGGAAGGCGGGGATCTGCAGCACATCCACCACCTCGGCCACCGGTGCGGCCTGCTGGCTTTCGTGGATGTCGGTGAGCACCGGCAGCCTCAGCTTCTGCTTCACCTCGGCCAGCACCGCCAACCCCCCCTCCACGCCGGGGCCGCGGAAGGAGCCGCCCGAGCTGCGGTTGGCCTTGTCGTAGCTGGCCTTGAACACGTAGTGAATGCCGAGGCGGTCGGTGATCGCCTTCACCTCCTCCGCCACCTGCAGCGCCAGATCGCGGCTCTCAATCACGCAGGGGCCGGCGATCAGGGTGAGGGGCATGGGATGGAGCCTTACTGTGAGTCAATCCTGTCCCATCAGACTGCCGGGAGCCGGAATTAGGTTGCGTGCAGTCTTGCGGCGTTTGCCACCACCACAGCGACCCCGAGCAGCGGCGTGGGTATGAAATCGGTCGCGACGCTCGCTGGCTGCTGCGTCATCACCCCGATCCCGCGCCCCTGCCCGGTTGGCTGTTGCTGGATTCCGTGCGTCATCTGGGTGGCCCGCTTGAGTTCACCGCTCAGGAAGCCGCGGAGTGGGGGCGGGTTGTGCAGCACGGTTCGCAGCTGGTGCAGCAGCTCAGCGGTTGCGAGCGCGTGTATGCCATCGCCTTTGGCGAGGGTGCGCGTCATCTGCATCTGCACCTGATTCCGCGCTTTGCCGCTGATCCCGACACCGAGGCTTGGCGGGTGGCCGATCTCTATCGGGCCGTGACGCAGGGCCGAGCCGCGGCCGCCGATCCTGCAGCTGTTGCAGCTCTGGTAGGGAGGGGGCGGCCGTTGTGGAGCCACTTACGCTCCCAGTTATGACCCAGCCCATCGCGATCTTCATCGGCTACGACCCGCGTGAACGGGCCTCGACCAATGTGCTGATCGACAGCCTTTATCAACACAGCAGCGTTCCACTGGCGATCACACCGTTGGTGACGCCGCAGCTGGAGGGTCAGGGGCTCTACCGCCGCGAACGGGATCCGAAGCAGAGCACGGCTTTCTCGTTCACCCGCTTTCTGGTGCCCCATCTGATGGGCTATCAGGGCTGGGCAATCTTTATGGACTGCGACATGCTCGCCCGTGGTGATATCGCGGCGTTATGGGCTCAGCGCGATGAGCAGTTCGCTGTGCAATGCGTGCAGCACGAGCATGAGCCCGGCGAAACGGTGAAGTTCCTGGGCGAGGTGCAGAGCGCTTACCCCAAGAAAAACTGGAGTTCGCTGATGCTGCTGAACTGCAGCCGCTGCACGGCACTCAGCGTGGATTACGTGAATAGCGCCACGGGCCTGGAGTTGCATCGCTTCCATTGGCTGGCGGGTGATCACGAGATCGGTGCCCTGCCGGAGGGTTGGAACCATCTGGTGGCGGTACAGGATCCCGCCAAGGCCGATGGCGCGCCGCTGTTGCACTGGACCCTTGGGGGCCCCTGGTTCCGCGAGCAGCGCACCATGGGCGAGGGGCTGGCGGCCGAGTGGTTTGCCGCCCGTGATGACGCCTTTCGTCTGTGGGACTGATGCAGAGCGTTGTTGCTGTTCCGGCTCGATTGGAGTCGAGCCGCTTGCCGGGCAAGGTGCTGGCGGATATCGGCGGCAAGCCGATGCTGCAGAGGGTGCTGGAGCGTTGTGCTGAGGCCACCACCCCGGCGGCGGTTGTGCTTTGCACCGACAGCCAGGACCTGGTGGATCGTGCGGCGGCCTGGGGGTTTGCTGCACTGATCACCAGCGTTAGCTGCGCATCCGGCAGCGAACGGATCGCCTCGGTGGTGGACCAGCTGGTGGCCCGCGCGGGCGGCTCGAGTGCCGACACCCTGATCATCAATGTGCAGGGCGATCAGCCCTTCATCGATCCGCAGGTGATCGAGGCGATGGCCGGTGAATTCGCCGATCGACGCCCCACCCCCGAGGTGCTTACCCCCGTGTATCGGATGGGCGCCGACAAGGTGCACAATCCCAACGTGGTGAAAACCCTGTTGGCCGCCGATGGCCGGGCGCTTTACTTTTCGCGTTCAGCGGTGCCGCATGTGCGCGGAGTGGAGCCGGAGCACTGGCATGTCCACACCACCTATTGGGGGCATGTGGGCATCTATGGCTACCGCGCTGATGTGCTGCAGCGCTGGCAGCAGCTGCCCCATTCACCCCTCGAGCAGATCGAGAAGCTCGAGCAGCTGCGGTTGATCGAGGCGGGTATTCAGATCGGCACCTACCCGGTGGAGGGTGAATCGTTGTCGGTGGACACCGCCGATCAGCTCAAGGAAGCTCGCGCCATTGCTGCCAGGCTGGCGGTCTGAGAGCCATTAGTCGTTGCGGTCGCGCCAGCCTTCGCGGCTCAGCTGCTGCCATTGCCCGTGCACCCGCAGCAGCCGCTCCGCCAGCTCTCGCACCGCCCCGTGACCGCCGGGTCGTAGCAGCACGGCGTCCGCCCGGCGCCGCAGGGGCAGTGCTGCATCGGCGGTGGCCACCAGCAATCCCACCGAACCCTGCAGCGCCAGGTCGTTCACGTCGTCACCCACGAAGGCGATCTGCTCCGGCTCTACGTTGAGTTGCTCCCGTAGGCCAGCCAGGGCGAGCGGCTTGTCTTTGGCCCCCACCAGGCAGTGGCGGATGCCCAGCTGCTGGGCGCGCACCTCGGTGGCGCCGCCGCGGCCGCCACTGAGAAAGGCCACCTCCAGGCCGGCGTGCTGCAGCAGGCGGATGCCCAGCCCATCGCGCACATCGAAGCGTTTGATCAATTCACCCGTCGGGCCATGCCACAGCCCGCCATCGGTGAGCACGCCATCCACATCCAATACCACCACCTTGATCGGATGCAAACGCCGGCGTTGCCACCACCACAGCCAGCACCACCAGAGCCTGCGCAGCCGTTGCATCACGCCAAACCCGCCTGCACCAGATCGTGCAAGCGCAGTAAGCCCTGCATCTGCTGCGCGTCGTTCACCACTGGCAGCACGCCGATTGCCTTGCGGCGATTGCGCTCCATGCAGGCGATCGCGTCGATGGCCAGGGTGGTGGCGGTCACGGTGATCGGGTCAGACGTCATCAGATCCGAAGCCGTGAGCGTGCTCCACTCCGCCGGGCCATGACTTTGCAACGCCCGCCGCAGGTCGCCATCGGTAATCAGGCCTTGGATGCGCCTGGGGTCGCCTGGACTGGCGATCCAGCAGGCGCCCACGCCATCGGCGGTGAGGTGGGCGATCACCTCGGGCAGTGGTGCTGCTGCTGCGAGCGGCTGCAGCCGTGAGGCCGGCACCATCAGATCCGCGGCGGTGAGGGTGAGCTGTTTGCCCAGCGAACCGGCCGGGTGGTTGAGGGCGAAGTCTTCCGGCGAGACACCGCGGCGCTCCATCCACACCGCCGCCAGCGCATCACCGATGGCCATGGCCACCGCCGTGCTGGCGGTGGGGGCCAGGTTGAGCGGGCACACCTCCCGATCCACTGAGCCATCGAGCACCACATCACAGCCGCGGGCCAGGCTGGAGTTCAAACGGCCCACTAGGGCGATGCGAGCGGTGCCCCGGCGTTTGAGATGGGGAAGAATTTCCAGCAGCTCCTGGGTTTCGCCGCTGTTGGAGAGCAGCAGCGTGAGGTCATCCGCCGCGATCACCCCCAGGTCGCCATGCAGGGCATCGAGGGGGTTGAGGTAGATCGCCATCACGCCGATCGAGGAGAACGTGGCGGCGATCTTGCGCGCCACGATGCCGCTCTTGCCCACGCCCGTGATCACGAGCTTGGCCCGGCTGTCGGCGCAGCGATCGAGTAGGGCCAGGGCCTCCTCCACCTGCTCGGGTGCCAGGCGGTCCGCTGTGGCGGCGATGGCGGCGGCCTCTTCCTGCAGGCAACGGGTGAGGGCGGACACGCAGCTGGGGGATGGGTTGGGCTGATTCTCCCCCAGCTCCGGCGCTCAGCCCGCTCGCGAAGCGCAGGCGTAGCCCTCCGGGTTGGCCTGCTGCCAGGCCCAGCCGTCGCGGCAGATCTCCGGCAGGCCGCGGCGGGTGCGCCAGCCCAGTCGTGCGCTGGCCTGCGTGGGATCGGCCACGGTGGTGGCGGCATCGCCGGGGCGGCGCTCCACAAGGGCATAGGGCACGCTGCGACCGCTGGCGCTCTCCAGCGCCCGCACCACCTCCAGCACTGAGTGCCCCTGGCCGCTGCCCAGGTTGAGCGTGAGCAGCTGTGGTGGTTCGCCCAGCAGGGTGGTCAGGGCGGCGGCATGGCCCTCCGCCAGATCCATCACGTGGATGTAGTCGCGTACGCCGGTGCCGTCGGGGGTGGGCCAGTCGCTGCCGAACACCTGCAGCTGCTGGCGCCGGCCCACGGCCACCTGGGTGATGAAGGGAAACAGGTTGTTGGGGATGCCGTTGGGATCCTCGCCGATGCGTCCGCTTGGGTGTGCGCCCACCGGGTTGAAGTAGCGCAGGCTGGCGATGCGCCAGCCGGGCTCGCTGGCCGCCAGATCCGCTAGCAACCGCTCCACTGCCGCCTTGCTGTG
>NZ_JBIPMN010000261.1:0-3141 GCF_044369115.1 Vulcanococcus sp.
CACCCGCGTGTACACCTCCACTCCGAAGAAGCCCAACTCGGCGCTGCGCAAGGTTGCCCGTGTGCGTCTCACCTCCGGTTTCGAGGTCACGGCTTACATCCCCGGCATCGGCCACAACCTTCAGGAGCACTCCGTGGTGATGATCCGCGGCGGTCGTGTGAAGGATCTGCCCGGTGTTCGCTACCACATCATCCGCGGCACGCTTGACACCGCCGGTGTGAAGGATCGCCGTCAGTCGCGCTCCAAGTACGGCGCCAAGACGCCCAAGGATTGATTCCTATCCAGCCGTAGCCGTTTCCTGATTCCCTTCCCCCAGGTCTATGTCACGCCGCAACGCCGCCGAGAAGCGTCCGATCCTGCCGGATCCTCAGTTCAACAGCCGTCTGGCCACCATGATCGTGGCCCGTCTGATGAAGCACGGAAAGAAATCCACCGCTCAGCGGATCCTGTCTGATGCCTTCACGCTGATCGGCGAGCGAACTGGCGCTGACCCCCTGGAGGTGTTCGAGACCGCCGTCAAGAACGCCACTCCCCTGGTGGAAGTGCGTGCCCGCCGCGTGGGTGGCGCTACCTATCAAGTGCCGATGGAAGTGCGTCAGGAGCGCGGCACCGCCATGGCTCTGCGCTGGCTGGTGAACTTCTCCCGCGCCCGCAACGGCCGCAGCATGGCCCAGAAGCTGGCCGGCGAACTGATGGATGCCGCCAACGAGGCCGGCAGCGCCGTTCGCAAGCGCGAAGAAACTCACAAGATGGCGGAAGCCAACAAGGCCTTCGCCCACTATCGCTACTGATCGCCGCCCGTGCAGGTCGGCCGGAGGCCGACTTGTAGAGTGACGCCCGCTTTTTTGTCGATTCCCCCTCCGGAGACCTAACCCGTGGCTCGCGCCTATCCCCTAGAACGCGTACGTAATATTGGTATTGCGGCACACATTGATGCCGGTAAAACCACCACAACCGAACGGATCCTGTTCTATTCAGGTGTGGTGCACAAGATCGGTGAGGTGCACGACGGCGCCGCCGTGACCGATTGGATGGCGCAGGAGCGCGAGCGCGGCATCACCATTACCGCAGCTGCGATCTCCACCAGTTGGAACGATCACAGGATCAACATCATTGATACCCCGGGCCACGTGGACTTCACCATTGAGGTGGAGCGTTCCATGCGAGTGCTCGACGGTGTGATCGCTGTGTTCTGTGCTGTGGGCGGTGTGCAGCCCCAGTCGGAAACCGTGTGGCGCCAGGCGGATCGCTACAGCGTTCCCCGCATGGTGTTCGTCAACAAGATGGACCGCACCGGCGCTGATTTCCTCAAGGTGCACGGGCAGATCAAGGATCGCCTCAAGGCCAAGGCCGCTCCCATCCAGTTGCCAATCGGCGCAGAAGGCGAGCTCAGCGGCATCGTTGATCTGGTGAAGAACCGCGCCTTCATCTACAAGGATGAGCTCGGCAAGGACATCGAAGAGACCGAGATCCCCGCTTCCATGGCCGATGAGGCCGCAGAATGGCGCGCCTATCTGATGGAAGCCGTCGCTGAAACCGACGAAGCCCTGATCGAAAAGTTCCTCGAGGAAGGCGAACTCAGCGAAGACGAACTGCGCAAAGGCATCCGCGAAGGCGTGTTGAAGCATGGCCTGGTGCCGATGCTCTGCGGTTCGGCCTTCAAGAACAAAGGTGTTCAGCTGCTGCTCGACGCCGTGGTCGACTACCTCCCCGCCCCGGTGGACGTGCCCCCGATTCAGGGTGTGCTCCCCAACGGTGACGAGGCGATTCGCCCCGCTGAAGACAGCGCTCCCTTCAGCGCGCTGGCCTTCAAGGTGATGGCCGATCCGTTCGGCAAGCTCACCTTCGTGCGCATCTACTCCGGTGTGCTGCAGAAGGGCAGCTATGTGCTCAACTCCACCAAGGACAAGAAAGAGCGCATCTCCCGCCTGATCGTGCTCAAGGCCGACGACCGCGAAGAAGTGGATGAGCTGCGCGCCGGCGACCTCGGTGCTGTGCTCGGCCTAAAGGACACCACCACCGGTGACACCCTGTGCGTAGACAGCGATCCGATCATCCTGGAATCGCTGTACATCCCCGAGCCTGTGATCTCGGTGGCTGTGGAGCCGAAGACCAAGGGCGATATGGAAAAACTCTCTAAAGCTCTGCAATCGCTCTCCGACGAAGACCCCACCTTCCGCGTTCGCACCGATCCGGAAACCAACCAAACCGTGATCGCCGGCATGGGCGAACTCCACCTGGAAATCCTGGTGGACCGCATGCTGCGCGAATTCAAGGTGGAAGCCAACATCGGTGCTCCTCAGGTGTCCTATCGCGAAACCATTCGCGCGAGCGCCAAGGGTGAAGGCAAGTTCGCTCGACAGACCGGTGGTAAGGGCCAGTACGGCCACGTGGTGATCGAAATGGAGCCCGGCGAACCGGGTTCCGGGTTCGAATTCGTCAACAAGATTGTTGGCGGTGTCGTGCCCAAGGAATACATCGGTCCGGCAGAAGCCGGCATGAAGGAAACCTGCCAGTCCGGTGTGATTGCAGGGTTCCCGATGATCGATGTGAAGGTCACCATGATCGACGGGTCCTACCATGATGTGGACTCGTCGGAGATGGCGTTTAAGATCGCCGGCTCCATGGCCTTCAAGGACGGCGTCAAGAAGTGCAGCCCTGTACTGCTTGAACCGATGATGAAGGTTGAGGTGGAGGTACCTGAGGATTTCCTCGGGTCCGTCATCGGCGACCTCTCCTCCCGTCGCGGCCAGGTTGAAGGACAGTCCATCGATGATGGTCAGTCCAAGGTCCAGGCCAAGGTGCCTCTGGCCGAGATGTTCGGCTACGCCACCCAGCTCCGATCCATGACCCAGGGTCGGGGTATCTTCTCGATGGAATTCAGCCATTACGAGGAAATTCCTCGCAATGTGGCAGAAGCCATCATCTCCAAGAATCAGGGCAATTCCTGATCTTTCCCATACCCATTCACCCCCCGATTCTTTTTCATCATGGCTCGCGAGAAGTTCGAAAGGAATAAGCCCCACGTCAACATCGGCACCATCGGCCACGTTGACCACGGCAAGACCACCCTCACCGCCGCCATCACCAACGTGCTGGCCAAGAAGGGTCAGGCCAAAGCCCAGGCTTATGACCAGATCG
>NZ_JBIPMN010000231.1:0-3140 GCF_044369115.1 Vulcanococcus sp.
AGCAGTTCACCTCGGCGCGTGCGTCCCGTCGCGACACAGGTGGTGATCAAGCCGGCTAGCGCTCACTCCACACAACGTTTGGTGGGCGGCGGTTTGCATCCGCTGAGCAACGGCCAAGCCAACGCGGCCCTGCGCGCCTACGAAGAGCGCACCCTCGGAGCCTTCGATCGGGTCGTACCGGTGCTGAAGCGCATCTCCGCTCTGCAGCACGAACCCGATTTCATCGCCCAGGCTCAACGCCTGGCCCTGGCGGAACTGGGCCACGAGCTGCCCCAACCGGTGCTCGAAACCGCCTGGACCAGCCAGCTGGACATGCGCACCCTCTTCGCTTGGTGCGTGTTCGAGGCCTACGAACAAACCAGCCTCTCCTTCTTCAACGACGATCCACTGGCGGCCCAATCCGGCAGCGCGGATGCTGAAGCGTTCGACAGCTTCCTGCTGGAGTGCGGCTTCCATCTGCTCGACATCACCCCCTGCGCCGATGGCCGGCTAGCCCATGCCATCGCCTACGCGCTGCGGCTGCCCTTCAGTTCCGTGCGTCGCCGCTCCCATGCCGGCGCGATGTTCGACGTGGAAAACACGGTGGATCGCTGGGTGAAAACCGAGCACCGCCGCTACCGCGAAAGCCTTCCCAACCCCGCCCATAACGACACCCGCTACCTCAAGGTGGTCGTGTATCACTTCAGCTCCAAAGACCCCTGCCACGAGGGCTGCGCCGCCCACGGCAGTGACGACAAAGCCGCCGCCGCCCAGGGTCTGCAACGGCTCAAGGATTTCCAGCAAGCCGTTGAAAACAGCTTCTGCTGTGGTGCTTCGGTGGATCTTTTGCTCGTGGGCATGGACACGGATACCGACGCGATCCGTGTGCACGTGCCTGGCCGTGATGGCAGCACCAACCTGGAGCAGTGGCTCGATGCCCACGCGGTGTACGACGCCACCCGCAGTCTCACGGCTGATCAGGCCCGCGGACGGATCGTGGGGCTGGTGGAAGCCGCCGCTGCCGCCACGCCGGATGCCGGCATGGTCCAGCTGATCGCTCGCCTGATCGAGCACAACCTCTCCCAAATCGACTACGTGCGCCAATACCACGGCGGCAGCTACAGCGATTTCGGCCATGCCGAGCGATTCATCGGTGTTGGCATTGGCTTCAAGGAAGTGCACCTGCGCAACCTCACCTATTTCGCCTACATGGACACGGTGGAAGAAGGTGCACCAGATCTTGATGTGGGCGTGAAGATCTTCAAAGGTCTGAATGTGTCGCGCGGGTTGCCGATTCCTGTGGTGCTCCGCTTCGACTACCACGGTGCTGTTCCCGGTGCACGCGAGCGGGCCATCACCCACTGCGAGCGGGTGAAAAGCGCCATCGAGGCGCGCTACAGCGACCTCTGCGCGCAGGGTCTGCTGCACACCCTGCTCACCGTGCGCGACCGCGACCGGCATGTGCCGGCCGAAACCGTAAGTTCCTCAATCACGTTCAACACCGGAGGGGGGCACTGAGATGTTGATTTGCAAGGTGGTAAAGCCGTTGGTGTCCACCAACCGCATCGCCGATTTCCAGCACAAACACCTGCAGGTGGTGCTCGATGGCAGCACGCAAAAGGTGGCCGTTGATGCCGTGGGCGCCATTCCTGGCGACTGGGTGATCTGCGTGGGCAGTTCCGCCGCCCGTGAAGCCGCCGGTAGCAAGTCGTACCCCAGCGATCTCACGATCGTGGGGATCATCGACCACTGGGATCCTGATGCCGCCAAAGAGATGGCTGCCGGCAAGCCCGCCAATCCCGGCGCTCCGAGCGGCAGCGGAGGGGCGCAGTAATGGAAATCATGCAGGTGATGGGGTCGCTGGTCTGCACCAACCGTGTGGAGGGCTTCGCCCACCAGAACCTGCGCATCCTGCGCACCCCTAAAGGCAAGCTCAGCGTTGCCTGTGACCCGGTTGGCGCTTCTCCAGGCAACTGGGTGTTCACCGCCAGCGGCTCCGCTGCTCGGCATGCCACCGGCAATGCCGACCTGTTCACCGATCTGACGATCGGCGGAATCATCGATCACTGGTCGCCCGACGGCTAAGGAACCTCCCCGTTCCTCCCGCTGCGGTTCTCCGAACCGCACGGGCCCACTCCGTTTCACCGCGACCGTTCACGGGCACCGCCCATCACCGCCATGGCCACTCCCAGATCCCGAGCCACCTCCACCTCGGCCTCCGGTAAGCCGGCAGCTGCCAAACCAGCTGCCGCCGCGACCACGCCGGTGACGGCTATCCCAGCGCCGGCCTCTACACCGGCGCCCGCCGCTCAGCCTGCGGCACCCGCCCCCAAGGCAGTGACCGTGACCGCCCAAACCGTTGCCAGCACGGCCGTGGCCAGCAAAGCCGCGACCAGCAACCGCTCCTCAACCCCCTCGAGGGCGGCCGCCAGCAAGCCCGCCACGACCACCCGCCGTGCTGGTGGTTCCAGCGCCGGCGGCGATGGCAACAACCGTTCGAATTCCTCCAGCAGCCTCTCTCCCATGGCCTCTTCCGTTCAGGGCATCGCCCTCGGCATGATCGAAACCCGCGGTTTGGTGCCAGCCATCGAGGCTGCTGACGCCATGACCAAGGCCGCCGAAGTGAGCTTGATTGCCCGTGAATTCGTGGGCGGCGGCTACGTGACCGTGATGGTGCGCGGCGAAACCGGTGCTGTGAACGCTGCTGTGCGCGCTGGCGCTGACGCTTGCGAGCGCGTGGGCGACGGTCTGGTGGCTGCTCACATCATTGCCCGCCCCCACAGCGAGGTGGAGCCCGCCCTGGCCAGCTCCAACAACCGCCGCGCCTGATGAGCATGGACGCCGTTCATCCGCGCGTCCTGGGCTATCTGGGCCGCGCCCTGAGCCTTGAGCTCACTGCCGTGCAGCAATACATGACGCAGGCCTCACTCGTTGGGCTTTGGGGTGATGAGGCCTCCGCCGAGCGCTTCCGCGAGGAAACGGTGGAGGAGATGCAGCACGCCGAACGGATCGTTCAGCACATGCTGCAGCTGGGGGTGGCGCCTGCCGCCTCCCAGCTGCAGCCGGTGACCCACGCCCCCGACCTGCTGGGGCTGCTGGAGCAGAACGCGGATCTGGAACAACAGCTCGTGAATCACTACGACGAAGCCACGCGCTTCTGC
>NZ_JBIPMN010000232.1:0-3116 GCF_044369115.1 Vulcanococcus sp.
CAAGAACCTCCCCGATGCGCTTCATGCCAGGCTCGCTGCCGCCGCCAAGCGGCACCGGCGCAGCCTCAATAACGAAGCCATCGTGTGTCTGGAAGCTGGCCTGGGCCTAGAGCCCCTGGCTGTGGAGCATCAGCTGGAGGAGATCCGCGCCTTGCGCAACAGCCTCGCTCAGCACTGCTTCGATCCGGCTGAGATCGATGCCTTCAAGCGCGAGGGGCGACCTTGATCGTTGTCGATACCAATGTTCTGGCCTATCTGCTGCTGCCAGGGCCCAGAACGCCTTTGGCAGAAGCCCTGTTGCTGGAGCAACCCAGCTGGGCAGCGCCGCCGCTTTGGCGCAGCGAGTGGCGAAACGTGCTCAGCACCTATCTCCGACGTGGACTGCTGCAGCTCCCCGCAGCCATGGCGCTGATGCAACGCGCCGAGATGCTGTTGACGTCTCAGGATCAACCCGTGACCTCCGAGCAGGTGTTGCGGCTGGCTCACAGCAGCCGTTGCCGTGCCTATGACTGCGAGTTTGTTGCCGTTGCGCAGCAGCTGGGGGTGCCGTTGGTTACCGAGGATCGTGCTCTTCTTGCGGCTTTCCCGGATGTGGCAAGGCCCCTGGAGTCCTACGCAACTTAAAGAGTGTGAGTCGCTGAAACAGCGCGGATCACTGCAACAGATTCACGGCTTCGCCGGTCTCGCTGAGGAGGTTTGCTGCCCAGCAGGCCAATGAAGTTGGTGATGCTGCTGGTAGCTTGCTCGTCCTGCAGCTCGACATCAGCGCTGGCCGGGTTGAAGGCCGAGATCGACCAGTAGATCCTTGCGCGGAGTAGTGGCGGTCATGGCGATCAAGGGGTTCAGCTGAGCCATTCCTGGTGGAGATCGCTGATGGCCTGGAATTCAGGGTCTTTGTGCAGCAGCGTGGCACCGATCTGCTGGGCCGCGGCGGCGATCCAGGCATCGGCGAGCGATAGGGAATGGCAAGCCTTGATCGTCGCCGCGCGCTCCAGCAAGGGCTCTGAGGCTTCAACCCACTGCAGGGGTAGGGCCTTCAGTTGCTCATAGGCCAGGCGGCCAGCGCGCTCATGTTCGTCCTTCCAAACGCGGTCGAGCACCTCCATCCGGCTTAGAAAACAGGCGTAGCAGTGGTTGGGTTGAGCGAGGGCTTGTTCCACGCGGTCGGCGCCGGGTTCGTCGTCGCGCAAGGTGAGCAGTGCTGAGGTGTCGAGCAGGATGAGCGTTGGCATCAGCGACCTGCGTTGCGCTCAGCCTCACGCTCAGCGATCAGGCGCTGGGTTGAACCGCCGTGCTTGCCTGTGCCTCGAAAGGCCTTCACCGGTGATGGGTCAACGGGGATCACCCGGATGGAGCCATCTGCTTCCACGATCCATTCCAGGCGTTTGGAAGGCCCAAGGAAAAGCGATCACGGATCGCGGCGGGGATCACGGTTTGACCGCGACTGGTGATGGTGCTGCGCACGACCGCCCTTCCCTGAATTACTCATCTAAAGATTCGGTCATTCACCGGTCTGTTGTCCCCGGCCCTGCCGCACACAATGGTGGCAAGTTGCTCCTGACCCAGCCATGAAGGTGCTGCTCACCGGCGCCGCCGGTCAGCTGGGCGAGGCCCTGATCGCCTGCACACCGGCAGGTGTTTCGCTCACGGCCTGCAGCCGCGCTGAGCTCGATCTGGCTGATCCGCAGGCTTGCCGCGCCGCCGTGTTCACGCATCAGCCCGACTGGGTGCTCAATGCCGGCGCCTACACGGCGGTGGACAAGGCCGAGAGTGAGCCGGAGCTGGCCCAGGCGGTGAATGCCGGCGCCCCGGCGGCCTTTGCCGAGGCCTTAGCGGAAACCGGCGGCCGGTTGCTGCAGGTGAGCACGGATTTTGTGTTCAACGGTGCGCAGGGCAGCCCCTACAAGCCTCACCAGGCTCTCGATCCCCTGGGGGCCTATGGCTCCACCAAGGCAGCCGGCGAAGCGGCGGCGCTGCAGCTGCCAGGAGCCCGGGTGCTGCGAACGAGCTGGGTGTATGGCCCGGTGGGCCATAACTTCTGCCGCACGATGCTTCGCCTCCACAGCGAGCGCGAGCAGCTGGGGGTGGTGGCGGATCAGGTGGGCTGCCCCACCAGCACCGCCACCCTGGCGATGGCCTGCTGGCGGGCGATGGGGCTGGGCCTGGATGCCGCCGCAGAAGCTGCTCTGCCGTGCATCCTCCACTGGAGCGACGCCGGCGCGGCCAGTTGGTATGACTTCGCCGTGGCGATCGGCGAGCTGGGAGTGCAGATCGGCCTGCTGGACAATGCCGCGCGGGTGATGCCGCTCACCACGGCCGACTACCCCACGCCCGCCCAGCGCCCCAGCTACTCGCTGCTGGATTGCAGCGGCAGCCGTGCTGCCCTGGGGCTGGAGCCGATGCATTGGCGTGCAGCTCTGGCGGAGGTGCTGCCACTCACAGTTGTGGCTCGTTCTTAGCCTGGGTTTGTTGCTGCCCCCCGGTGATGGCTGGCCCGGACGTTCGTTGGCTGCAACGGCTTGAGAATTACAGGCGGGCTCTGGCCAGCTTGCAGCGTGCTCTCCAGACAGCACGGGAGAGACCCCTCAGCGAACTGGAGGAGCAGGGCCTCATCCAGGCGTTTGAGTTCACCCATGAACTCAGTTGGCTGCTGCTCAATGATTACCTGGTGGATCAGGGTGTGAGCGGACTCAGCGGCTCTCGCGATGCTGTTCGCGAAGCCGTGGTGCGGGAGCTGCTGCCGGCAGGCAGTGAAGACACGTGGATGGCGATGATCCGCAGCCGCAACCTCACCAGCCACACCTACAACCCGGAGCTGGCCCACGAGATCGCGGCGCTGATTGTGCAGCGCTATGCACCTGCCCTGCTGGATCTGCAGCTGCTGTTGCAGGAACGTGCTCAGAGGCGATGACCATGCCCAGCGCGATAGCCCGCACCAGCATTGCGGGCCTCCCGCAGGAGGCTACGGAGCGGATTCTGGCCCTGCTGGCTGAGCACCCCGCCATCCAACGGGTGGTGCTGTATGGCTCCAGGGCCCTGGGGCGGCATCGCTCCGGATCCGACATCGACATCTGCTTGGATGCTCCTCAGATGGGCCTGGGGGAGCTACTGTTGCT
>NZ_JBIPMN010000082.1:0-11441 GCF_044369115.1 Vulcanococcus sp.
GATGGCAGCCCTGGGTTACACCCTGCAGCTGCCCACCGAAGAGCGCTTCCTCAATTCCAAGGAAGACCTCGAAGGCCAGATCGCCACCTTGCTAGGGGGCCGCAGCGCTGAAGAGATCGTGTTTGGTGCCGTCACCACCGGCGCCGCCAACGACCTGCAGCGCGCCACCGACATCGCCGAGCAGATGGTGGGCACCTACGGCATGAGCGATGTGCTCGGCCCCCTTGCCTACGACAAGCAAGGCGGCAGCCGCTTCCTCGGGGGCGGCAACAACCCCCGCCGGGTGGTGAGCGATGCCACCGCCCAGGCGATCGATAAGGAGGTGCGCACCCTGGTGGACCGCGCCCACGACCGAGCCCTCTCGATCCTTCACCACAACCGCGAGCTGCTGGAGAGCATCTCCCAGCAGATCCTGGAGAAGGAAGTGATCGAAGGTGACGATCTCAAGAACCTCCTGGCCAGCAGCGTGATGCCCGAAGAGGCCGTGGCGATTGCCTGATCGGCCCTGACTCACAGCTGGTCGGGCAGCATCACGCCATCAGCGTCCAGAGCTGGATATCCACGGATATCCCGTTCTGGGCGCTTTTTGGTGTGCCCCCACAGGGCCAGACCCTTGACGAAGGGGCCCGTGATCTCGGATAAGGGTTCTTTGAAGAAAGGCCGATGGCTGCCAGCAGCGGCTACCCAGCCTTGGCGGAGCTGAAAGGGCGCGACTTTCTCTCCTCCACCGACACCACGACCGAGCAGACCGCCGCTCTGCTTCAGCTGGCGAGCGATCTCAAGGCAGGCCGCACCCGCATCGATCTCGGCGGCCGCAGCCTCGGCCTGATCTTCAGCAAGGCCTCCACCCGCACCCGGGTGAGCTTCACGGTGGCGATGGCCAGGCTGGGCGGGCAGACCATCGACCTCAATCCCCAGGTGAGCCAGGTGGGCCGCGGTGAGCCGGTGGCCGACACCGCCCGCGTGCTCAGCCGTTATGTGGATGCGCTGGCGATCCGCACCTTCGCCCAGGAGGAACTGGCCGACTACGCCCATTGGGCCTCCATTCCGGTGATCAACGCCCTCACCGATCTGGAGCACCCCTGCCAGGCTCTTGCCGACTACCTCACCCTTCAGGAAGCCTTCGGCGAACTGGAAGGGCTCACCCTCGCCTATGTGGGTGATGGCAACAACGTGGCCCACTCGCTGATGCTCTGCGGCGCCTTGCTGGGGGTGAACGTACGGGTGGGCTGCCCCAAGGGCTATGAGCCGGATGCCGGGGTGCTCGAGCAATCCCGCCAGCTTGCAGGCACCCGCTGCAGCATCGACGTGCTGCACGAGCCTGTGGCCGCCGTGCGCGGTGCCCATTCCCTCTACACCGATGTCTGGGCCTCCATGGGCCAGGAGGATGAAAAAGCCGCCCGCGAAGCCGCCTTCAGCGGCTGGTGCCTCAACGAAGAGCTGGTGGCTGAAGCCGATCCGCAGGCGATCGTGCTGCACTGCCTCCCCGCCTATCGGGGCCTGGAGATCAGCGCCGGCGCCATGGAAGGCAGCAGCAGTCGCATCTTTGACCAGGCCGAAAACCGCCTGCATGCCCAACAGGCCCTGCTGGCTGCCCTGCTCGGAGGCACCTGAGCGCGTGCCTTAAAGCACGGAGCGCACCAGGCTCTCTCCTTAGCGTTAGGGCATGGCGCACTCGCATCCAGCCCGAAGGAGCAGGCGGCGGGTTCTGGCGGCAGCTCTACTCAGCGCCTGGATCCTTGCCTGGAGCCAACCATCGCAGGGGCAGCAGCAGGAACTCCGGGGGGTTTGGCTCACCGCCAACGACATGCCCGTACTGCGTGATCGCGAGCGCATGCAGGCCACGGTGGATCAACTAGCCCAGCTGCAGTTCAACAGGCTGTACGTGGTGGTGTGGAACGGCGGCATGGCCTACTACCCGAGCCAGCTGAGCGAGAGCCGCGGCTTTCAGGGCTTCACCTACCGCGGCCTGCAGGGGCAGGACGTGATCGGTGAGCTGATCAATGCGGGACGCAGTCGCGGACTCGTGGTGCTGCCATGGTTTGAATTCGGCTTGATGGCTCCGCCGGATTCCGAGATCGCCAAGCAGCACCGCAGCTGGCTCACACAGAAACGCGATGGCGGCCTCACCTCCATCAGCGCAGCGGGCGAGGTGGTGTGGCTCAATCCCTTCCGGCCCGAAGTGCAGCAACTGATCAGCGATCTGGTGCTGGAGGTGGTGAGCCAGTACGGAGCGGAGGGAATCCAGTTCGATGACCACATGAGCCTGCCGCGGGAGTTTGGCTACGACCCGTTCACCGTGGAGATGTATCGCAAAGACACCGGCAAGGCACCACCGGCCAACCCGGATGATCCGGCCTGGGTGAAATGGCGGGCTGATCGGCTCACGGCCTTCATGCAACGCCTCAGCCAGGCCATTCGCGCGGCGAGGCCCGGCGCCATTGTTTCCATCTCCCCGAACTACTACGACTTCGCCTACAAACTGCAGCTGCAGGATTGGCGCCGTTGGGTGCAAACCGGCATTGCCGATGAGCTGCTGATCCAGATCTACAGACCGGATCTGGCCAGCTACCTCCCACAACTGAGCCGGCCAGAGGTGATCGAGGCCCGCGATCGCATTCCCACAGCGATTGCGGTACTAAGCGGCCAGCGCAATCGCCCTACAGCGCTCTCACTCATTCGCGAGAAAGTCGATGCCAATCGCGAGCAAGGCCTCGGCACGGGTTTCTTCTATCTGGAAAGCCTCTGGAACCTTGGGCCTGAACCGGCGAGTGAACGGATCACAGCGTTGAAGCAGCTGCTGGCTCCCCAGGGCGAACCCGCCGTCATCACAGCCCCATCAATGCCCGGCGCGACACCGCCGCCACCACCACCAGCGCCGGCACCACCGGTTGTAACAGCCCTGCCCTGAGCAACACGGCTTGCCAGACCGCAAGCCGAGAGGTACAAGTGTATTGACAGCCTCTCACCCCTCCGGTGCCCACAGGATCACCTGAACCGCTCACCCCCGCCCAGCAGGAGCTGTACGACTGGCTATCGAGCTTCATTGGGCAACACCGCCATAGCCCCTCCATCCGCCAAATGATGGAAGCAATGGGGCTGCGCTCCCCAGCTCCGGTGCAAAGCCGTCTGCGTCATCTGCAGCAGAAGGGTTGGATCACCTGGCAGGAAGGCCAAGCCCGCACCCTGCAACTGCTCGGAAATCTCAGCCCCGGCATCCCCGTGTTGGGCGCCGTGGCCGCCGGCGGACTCGTGGAAACCTTTGACGATGTGAGCGAACGGATCGATCTGGCGCCCGTACTGGAGACCCGCGGTCTGTTTGCCCTGACCGTGAACGGCGACTCCATGGTGGATGCCCACATTGCCGATGGCGATGTGGTGCTGATGGAACCGGTGCCGGAGCCCAGCCGGCTGCGCGAAGGAACGATCGTGAGCGCGCTGGTACCTGGCAGCGGCACCACCCTCAAGCACTTCCACCGCGATGGTCGCCAGGTGCGACTGGAAGCGGCCAACCCGGCCTATGAGCCCATCGTGCTCGACGCCGAACAGGTGACGGTGCAGGGAAAATTGGTGGCGGTGTGGCGCCAGGTTTGAGCAGCAATCAGCCCAGCACCCCTGCGGTGTAAGCTCTTTGCATCGAAACGGCGGGCCGCAAGGCCGGTTCGGGTGTCCAGCCCCGATCAGCCTTTTGATCCAATCGGGGCCTTAGCTCAGCTGGTAGAGCACTTGCATGGCATGCAAGGGGTCAGGAGTTCGAATCTCCTAGGCTCCATTTCGAAAGCTCAGGCCAATTGCCTGAGCTTTTTTGTTCTCGGAATCCCCTGGCTGCACTCAGGCGCCCCAGGAGCGACTCGGCATCAAAGCCCGATCAGGATCCGCTCGTGCTGGATCAGCTCGGCGATGGCTACATCCACCTCGCCATCCACGCTGGCGTCCACACTTCCGCTCGCCTTCGCCTGCAAAGCCTGCGGCAACTGCAGCGTGGCGTTCACCGGCAAGGGACGATCCAACGACAACTGAACACGAATCGGCCCTTGAAGCACGGTGAGCACACACAGCAGCAGTTGAGCTCGTGGGCCGAGATCCCCACCGTCAGAGCGAGACACCATCAGGTGCTCCCGCTGACATCAATTCAGTACAGCACGAACACTTTTCATCAGGTAGCCGTTGCTACACTTTTAAGACGTTCATCCCCTCGCGGGACGCACGCCTTGGCAGCAGGGAACGGGGCTGCCAGCTTGAGGCCACCGCCATGAACACCCTCGCCCTCATCCGCGCGCAGATCCTGAAGGCCCAGCGCCTGCATCAGGCTCAGCTCGCCACTGTGAGCAACCCCCGCGCCCAGATCTTCTGATCCGGGGAGGCCATTTCATCCATCCGGCGCCCCTAGGGGCGCCTTTTTTGTGCCCTCGTTCTGGGCCCGAGCTAGGCAGTGACTGAGGCGGCGCGTGCCTCCAGAGCCAGCAGCGGCCCACGCAACAGCAACACCACCAGGATCAGCCCCACTCCCATCGACACCTGCACAGGCCCGTAACCCGATCCAGGCACACCCGTGAGCAGCGCAACCGCATGCATCAACCCACTGGCCGCTGCCGCACTGAATGACTGCAATCCCTTGCTCAAGCTGGCAATCGCCGACACCCGCCCCCACAAACCCTCCCAGAGCCACCGCTGAGAGCAAAGCGGCGTAGTAGCCATGGCTTTGCCCCCCGCCCATGGCGGGGTGACCATGCACAAAGATCGGCAGCAGGGTTTGAAACGGCATTCCCAACAGCATCACCACCGCCAGCAGCTGCAGCAGTGACCTCAAACTCCACTGGCCGCGGACAAACTGCAGCCCCTCAGCAACGCTGCGCACCAAAGACTCACCCTGACTGCGTACAGCGTGGGTTACCGCATGCAGGGAAGGAAGAAAGGGAATCAGTAGCAAGAGGGGCACAAACCTGAGCACGTTGAAGAAAAATGCCACCTCTTCATGACTGCGATTGCTGGTGCCAATGCTCAGCAGGACCCCACCCAGGGCCGGGCCAAAGATATTGGTGATATTGGAGGAGATGCTGTAGAGATGCTGGGCTTCCATCCATTGATGCTGAGGCACCATCTCACTAATCAGAGCTGTGCGAGCAGGGGAATCAAATGCTGAAATGGCTCCATTGCAGGCATTCACAGTCACGAGCAGCCAGAGAGGCACGGTGCCATGCATCGACGCCAACCAGAGCGTCAGCGCCACGATGAAAAAACCGGTTTCGGTGAACTGAAACAGCCGGCGCCGGCTGATGCGATCAGCAGAGGCACCACCCACCACTTCCAGCAAAAACTGCGGCACGCCATAGCCAAGAGCCAAGGCCGCGATACCACTGGCGCCGTAGCTCTTCACCGTGAGCCACGACAGGGCCATCACGAAGGCGCTGGTGCCGAGATTCGACACCAAATTGGCGACCCAGAAGCGACGGAAAACGCGCAGTTGCCAGAGCGAAAGGGCGCTGCTCAGCAGCCGGCCAATCGGGGATTCCTGGGAATCCTCATCGTCAATGAACATCAAGGCCTGCGGCAGCTTTGCCGCAGCAGATGCTGCACCAGGGTGGGATCAGCCTGCAAGGCGTACGCCTCGATTTCCCGCTGACGGCTGTCCTGAGGCAGCGGAGCCGTGGTGGCCACCACATGCTGGAGATTTCCCTGATTGCGCAGATGCTGCAGGAAGAAACCATTCAATTGGCGCTCCGTGAGATCACCAGCCCGGCGCAGCCCTTCGCTGAGGGCCAATGATGTAGGCGTTTCGAGGCCATCAAGGCAGTCCTGCACCACGTGCACCAGCTCGTGATGGAGAACCTTGGAGCGTTCCGTGGGCCTGGCCAGCAGGGCATCACCCAGGCAGAGCAAATTGGCCCCCATGTTGTAGGTGGCGAGTTGACCGGGAGCACCGCAGACACCACCTTGCTGCACGCTCACCCCCAGGGCGCGCAAACGCTCGAGCAGCTCCGCCTCGGCCTGCAGCGGTAAACCCTCAGCCCTGAGGGGAGGCACTTGCAACCCAGCCACCCCAAGCGCCAGAGCTGCAGCCACACTCCAGCGCGAGGCACGCACAGGCAATCTCAAGAAAGTCTCAAGATTGTCGCACCCGAGATCCAAGGCGGGCTGCGGCCGCGCCGGCGGACAGCAGTAGCAACGGCAACTCGCCCATGCGGCTGTAGCCCGTACGACCAGCCAGCACCGGCAACCGCACCGGCAGGGTTGCGGCCATCCCGGCGCTCAACCGTTGACGCACAGCGCCAGAAGGATCCACCAGCAGGCTGGGGCCGGTATTGGCTGCGCTCACCAGCCAACGTCCGGTTTCGATGGCCCGCAATTGGGCCAGGGCCGCGAACTGGCCCTGCAGCTGAGGGGGATAGGGGTCGAGGTTGGCACTCGCCAACAGCCAACCAGCCCCATCACGCGTTGCCGCGGCCAGCGCAGCCCCATCAGCGATCTCGTAGCAAATCGCCACGCCCACAGCGCCTGCGGGGCGCGCCAGCAACCGCGACGGTTCACCAAAGCTCACGCCGCCCACCGCTGACAATCCCGCCCAGCTCAACCAACTGCCGCCGGGGATCCACTCCCCGAGCGGCACAAGCCGGTGTTTATCGATCGCCTGCACGGGCTCCTGCCCCCCAGGCGCAAAGCGCAGCACCGAGCTCCGCAACGCGCCGCCCATCTCGCGGAAGCCACCACTCAGCACCTCCACTGCGGCGGTGTGAGGGAGGGTCTGCCCCACAGCCAGAGCCCCCTCGGGCAACACGAGCAGATCAGCCCCTTGCCGCTCCGCTTGCAGTTGTGCTCCGGCCAAACGGCGCAGGAGAGCCTGTTGCTGGCTCCAGCTGAATTTCTCCCGCGTAGGAATCGCAGGCTGCAGCACCAGCACGTTCAGATGGCTTGCCGCATCGGCAACTGGCCCAGAGAGCTGCAGCAGCCGCCAACCCCAGGCATGCAGCAACAGCACCACCAGCAGCCAGGCGCCGGCCGAACGCCAGACACCACTGCGATGCGCAGCCCAGGCAGCCAACAAGCGCCAGAGCCACCAGGCCAGCATCAGCTGCAGAGCCGCCAAACCACCAGCACCAATCCATTGGGCCAAGCCAGCCAAGGCGCGATCACCGGGCAACGCAGCGCTGCCCAGACCAATCCAGAACAACGGCCCTTTGGCCAACGCAACTTCCGCCAGACCCCAGAGCGCCGCGGCCAGGCACGCCGTACTCCGGCGCTCAGGCCCCAGTCGCTGCACCAGCAGCCGCCAACCGCCCACAAGAGCCGCCGCCACCACACCGAGGCTGGCCCAGAGGAACACGCAGAGCGGCAGGCTCAGCGGCAGTGGCACGCCCACCCAATCGAGGGGATGCAGCCACAGCAACCAGCGATGGCTCACCAGCACCGCCGCGCCACCCCAGAGCGCCGCGGGGCCAGGCCCCAAAGCCCACAAAGGAACCAAAGCGAGCCACAGCAAAGGCGGACAGCCCCAGGGGGGCAAGACCAGACCCGCCAGCAACCCGGCCGCCGCCGCGCCACTCCATGTCCACAACGGCCGGTTCCCTGCCATGGCCACCGACGTTAGGAAGCGCCATGGTTTGGAGCAGGAACCACGGGCGAGCCCATGGACGCGAGCAATCCGCTTCAACAGCTGCTGGTGCGAGGCCTTGGCACCACATCACTGGTGGCCGACCGCCTACGCAGCGTGACCCAGGCCTGGGTGAGCAGCGGCCGCCTCGACCCCGCCCAGGCGACCGCCCTGGTGGACGACGTTCTGGCGAGCCTGCGGGGCGAGAACCCAGAACTGGAGAAGCAGACCGAGCGCCAGGTGGAGCGCAATCTCGATCACCTCCTGCAGGATCTGGGCCTGGCGCGCCAGCGGGAAGTGGATGAACTGCGCGGCCGGATCGATCGGCTGGAGCAACAACTCAGGCGGCTGCGCAGCGATACGGGAGCCAACGACGCCAGCAGTTACAGCGACGTTCCCGACTGAAGCTGGGGCAGAATTCGCCGTCTCAGCCCTTCTCGAGCCATGCGCGACATCCTGATCAGCTCGGCTGTGTGCGTGGCCTGCCTGCTTCTGGCGCTGGTCAGCCAGCTGGTGGCGCCCTCCACGGTGCAAGCCCAGCCGGCAGCACAGGTGGTGGTTGCAGCCGCTCCGGCCGCAGCCCCGGCCAGCTTGAGCGGCCAGTTTGAGCTGGACCCCGAAGACCCCAACCCCGCGCTTTTCACCATGGCCAACGACGCCGGCAGCCCCGATCAAATCGCCGATTCCGGTGCCGCTTCTCTCGGCGGCGAGCTGGTAGCCCCCAAGGAGCGCACCACCGCCTCGGGTCTACGCATCACCGATCTGGTGGTGGGAGACGGCCCCGAAGCCACCTCTGGCCAAACGGTTGTGGTCAACTACCGCGGCACCCTGGAGAACGGCAAGGAGTTCGACAGCAGCTACGGCCGCGGCCCCTTCTCCTTCCCCCTGGGCGCAGGCCGTGTGATCAAAGGCTGGGATGAAGGCGTGGCCGGAATGCAGGTTGGCGGCAAGCGCAAGCTCGTGATTCCTCCCGATCTGGCCTACGGCGAGCGCGGTGCAGGCGGTGTGATCCCCCCGAATGCCACCTTGATCTTTGAGGTGGAACTGCTTCAGATCAAGGGCTGATCTGTTCAGGATCACATCCAGCGCATCGACTGTGCCCTGATCAGCGGCTGCAGCGATCGGTCTCGTTAACCAGGCACGGCGGCACCCTCTTGCGGTTGCGGGCATCAACACGCCTTCCGCGGCTGTCCGGCCCCGGATATCCATGGATATCCGGGGCCGGACACCTTCTCGCTACAGCTCCTCACCGCTCCTCGCAGCCCTCCATGCTGTGCGGTTCTCGCGACCGAGGAAACCTGAAGCGATCGTTAGGATGCCCCGGCCGTCCGGCACATGGCCGGGCCACATCCAGCACGATTCCACGTCACATGGCTCACACGCTGCCTGCGCTGCCCTACGGCCTCGATGCGCTCGAGCCCCATATTTCCCGCCAGACCCTTGAGTTCCACCACGGCAAGCACCACAACGCTTACGTGACCAATCTCAACAACCTGGTGGCCGGCACCGAGCTGGAAGGCAAGAGCCTGGAAGACACCATCACCGCAGTGGCCGGTGACGCCAGCAAAGCCGGCGTGTTCAACAACGCCGCTCAGGTGTGGAACCACAGCTTCTACTGGCAGTGCATCAAGCCCAATGGCGGCGGCAGCCCCAGCGGCGCCCTGCTCGACAAGATCAACGCTGACTTCGGCAGCTTCGAGAAGTTCGTTGAGGAGTTCAAGGCCGCCGGCGCCACCCAGTTCGGCAGCGGCTGGGCCTGGCTGGTGCTCGACAACGGCACCCTCAAGGTAACCAAGACCGGCAATGCCGATCTGCCTCTGGCCCACGGTCAGAAGGCTCTGCTCACCATGGACGTGTGGGAGCACGCTTACTACCTCGACTACCAGAACCGCCGCCCCGACTACATCACCACCTTCCTCGACAAGCTGGTGAACTGGGACTTCGTAGCTAGCAACCTGGCAGCCGCCTGATCGTTCGTTGCGATCACAAGCTCAAGCCCCCGGCCGCAAACCGGGGGCTTTTTGCTGGCTGGGCTTCAGCCTCGGGGTTGCGCTTCCGCCAGCACCGCCTCTGGCGCAATCCACATGGCATCGCCGTAGGAGAAGAAGCGATAGCCCTCGGCCTTCGCCTGCTCATAGAGATCCAGCAACCGCTGGCGACCGATCAAGGCGCTCACCAGCAGCAGCAGTGAACTCTTGGGCAGGTGGAAGTTGGTGAGCAGGCCCTGCACCACCGCGAAGCGATAGCCAGGCTGAATGACCAGATTCACCGGTCCGCTGTGGGGCTTGAGCTCGCCGTCATGCAGCCGAGCCACCGCCTCCAGACTCCGCACGCAGGTGGTACCCACGGCGATCACCCGGCCGCCGCGCGCACGGCAAGCCTCCACTGCCTCCACCAGAGTGGGCGACACCTCAACCCATTCGCTGTGCAGCTCCAGCTGGGTGAGGTCTTCAGTTTCGACGGGCCGGAAGGTGCCCAGGCCCACATGCAGGGTCACCTCCGCCATCGCAACGCCGCGGCCGCGGATCGCAGCGATCAAATCATCACTGAAGTGCAAGCCCGCCGTAGGCGCCGCAACGGCTCCAGGCCGGGAGGCATAGCGGGTCTGATAGCGCGTGTCGTCGTCGTCGTTCTGCTGTTGGATGTAAGGGGGCAATGGGATCGAGCCGTAGCGCGCCAGCAGGGCTTCGATCGCCTCGGGGCTGGTGCACGCCTCGGGAAAGCGCACCACGCGACCACCGCTTTCCTCATCGATACCCACAACCTCCAACGGCAAGGGCTCCTGACCGTCGTGCTCCAGCTGCAGCACTTCACCCGGTTTGAGCCGTTTGGCCGGGCGGGCCAAACAGAGCCAGTCGCTGCCCTGCACCGGCTCTAACACCAGCAGCTCTACGGAGCCACCACTGGGGCGGCGCACCTGCAGGCGGGCCTTCAGCACCCGGGTGTTGTTGACCACCAGCAGATCACCCGGCTGCAACTCCCGCTGTAGATCCCACACCGTGAGATGACGGCAGCTCGCCTTGGGGCCAGGCTCCACGGCCAGCAGCCTGGCAGCATGGCGAGGCTCCACGGGCCGTTGGGCGATGAACGTCTCCGGGAGATCGAAGACGTAGCTCGAGAGCCGCAGATCAGCGGGATCTGTCGCCATGGAAAGGGGGTGTTTTAGGTCAGATCGCCAGGCTTTCGGGGTTGGTTTCGATCAGCTGGGCCAGGTCCTTGAGGAAGGCAGCGGCATGGGCGCCGTAGATCACGCGGTGATCACAGGTGAGGTTCACCTGCATCTGATTGGCGACCCGCATGGAGCCGTCCTTGCCGGCCACCACGGTTGGGCGGGAGGCGGCCACCGCCAGGATCGCGCCAGTGCCGGGGGGCAGGATCGCGTCAAAGCGATCCACGCCGAACATCCCCAGGTTGGAGAGGGTGAAGGTGCCGGTGCTGTATTCGTCGGGCTGCAGCTGCTTGCTGCGAGCACGGCTCACCAGATCAGCCCAGTTGCGAGCCAGGGAATAGATGTCGGTCTTGTCGGCGTTGGCCAGCACTGGAGTAATCAGGCCGCCGTCTTCCATCGCTACGGCCACAGCCACATTCACTGCAGCGGGATAGGCCATCGCGCTGCCATCAGCGTTGGTGGCAGCATTCACCTGCGGATGGCGAGCGAGCACCACGCCCACAGCCTTGGCGAGCAGGGCGGTCATGGTGACGCCCTTGCTCTTCACCTGCTTGTAGAAGGCATCGAGCTTGGTGGTGGTGATCGTGTAGCCCACCCGGAAGCAGGGAACCTCCAGGCTGGCGAGCATGTTGCGGTTGACCGCGTTCTGCAGCGTGTTGAAGCTCACGCTCTCGCCGGGGCGAC
>NZ_JBIPMN010000268.1:0-11386 GCF_044369115.1 Vulcanococcus sp.
CGGCATGTGGATGGTGTTACGTACGCTCTTATTCGGCATTGATCTGCCCGGGTATGCCTCGTTGTTGACCGCCGTGCTCTTTCTCGGCGGGGTGCAGCTGTTGGGTTTAGGAGTGTTGGGGGAATACCTAGGGCGGGTGTTTGAAGAGGTGAAGCGTCGACCGCTGTATTTGGTGCGGGAGCGCTGGGAGCAAACGGCGCAACGCATGGAGGCTTGAGACCCTGATGGCGACACGCGTGCCATGGCTGAAACAACGAAAGGCGCTGATCGGACTGGCGCTGCTTGATAGCGGCGTGCTTGTTCCGGTGTACAACCTGCTGTTCTGGCAACAGATAGGACGCTGGCCTGGCATTAGCGGTGCCGTGGGGGCATTGGTCGTGATCTGGACCACTTTTTCGTATCTACTCGGACGCTATTCGAACGGGAAAGAAAACAAGTCAATTGCCTCATTGGCGATTGTGGCTCTCATCGTCACAACACTAACCGTGGGAGCGGTCTGGCTTGGCGTTAAAGGCGATGCGCGGACATTGCCTCAATTCCTTCTGCCTCTACTGGTAGTGTCTGGTGCAATCTCAACCGTGCTCGCCAAAAGCATAAATCGCAATACCAGACAAAGAGACAGATGGCTATTGATCGCAAGCAAAGCAGAACAAAGAATCGTTGACGAAGAAGTCAGAAGAGGCTCATCTGATCACCTATTAATTGTCAGTTGCAGCGAAGATGCCGAGATACAAGAAAAACTGAAAACGTGCAATCAGGAAGTCGGAATCGCTATCAGCGAAGAGATCAAACTGGATGATAAAACAATAGAGCAACTACTTACTAGACGCTCAAAAGGTCAACAAGTTATGAAGTTGACAGATTGGTTCGAAAGCCGTTTTCAGCTGATGCCACCCGAGCTGCTGAGTCGTGAGTGGATTGTAATGGCGGACGGATTTAGGCTACAGCCAGACCAGTTCAGCTGGAGACTAAAACGGCTTGGGGACATCAGCTTTGCGTTGTTCCTCTTGCTCATCACCAGCCCATTGGCGCTTGTTGCTGCAATTCTGATCAAGCTGGAAGATGGTGGGCCAATCCTATACAGCCAAATCCGAACAGGCCAATATGAGCAACAGTTCAGAATCTGGAAACTTCGCAGCATGAGGCCTAACTCAGAGCAGGATTCGGCACAATGGGCCACCAAAAACGATCCACGTATCACTCGTGTAGGACAAGTTCTACGCAAACTACGAATTGACGAACTTCCTCAACTCATCAACGTGCTAAAAGGAGAGATGAGCCTGATCGGACCACGGCCGGAACGCCCTGAACTGGAGCGACAGCTGGAAGCAACAATTGATCACTACAGAGTTCGCCATTGGATACGCCCAGGCCTCAGCGGTTGGGCCCAGGTAAGCTATAACTACGGAGCTAGCGTCGAAGATAGCCGCATCAAACTGGGCTACGATCTTTACTACCTACGCAATTTCTCAGCGTGGCTCGACCTGTTGGTTCTCCTGAAAACAATCCGCCTCATAAGCAATGGGAAGGGTGCGTCTCCATCAGATAAGGCTAGGAAGCAGATCTGTCTTCACTCGAAATCAAAAAGTGGGCAAAGAACGAGTATAAAGGGATAGAGAATACATGAACAGGAATTATCATGATCAGCCGCGGTAGGCACGGGAAAGGAATGAGAACACAGGCTTGCACAGTGTTCATCCCAGCCTATAGACAACCCGCATTACTGAAGGGCTGCATCAACTCTGTACTGAATAGCCTGTCTGCGAGAATTGTGATTCTAGACGACAGCGGTGACAACAGCATTCGAGATTGCATAGCTGAAATCAGACGAACCTGGAAAACAGCCACAGTTGAATACATCGAGTGCATGGACTACGAGGCACGAACATCTCACATTTCAAGCTGGAACCGCTATAAAGACCTGATAAACCGCAAGCCCAGTGAACACAGTCTGTATATAAACTTTAGGCACCATGATGATCACTTGCTGACGCAGGAGTCGCAAGGAATCGTGGAGGATCTGGATTGGAGGGCTACAAACGCAATGATTATTCATCCAATCATGACGCCAGCACTGAAGATCGGTCGCATTCAACTTATGCGCTATCACTGCCCTCCAACCCTACAACGTCTTTTGTTAAAGTACCTACCACACGAACTAATTATACTCTTCAACTACATCGGCCCAACAGCTTGTGTCTGGGTAAGGCAAGATCTAGCGTTGAACGCTCCAGCATTCAATGAGAAACTGCAATGGTTGGTGGATGTAGATTGGTATTACAGCTTGGCAAGTAGATGCAAGGTCTCAGAGATTGATGTATCAAGAAATGCGGCGAATAGCTCAGTAATTAATACGCAAAGCATCACCAATCAGCTTTATCCAAGGATTGCCGAGCTACAACAGAAGGAACGGATGAGGATAACCGAGACAGTTCGTATATCGCCGTGGCTTCACCTACTAGCGGCAGTTTTGCGTCCACTCAATCGATTCTTGTCCTGGATTTTGCTAAAGCCAGAGTTGAATCATGGCTCATAGGGATATTAGAAGGCTGGCCAGAACTCTGGTAGGAGTGGTCAATCCAAAGGGAACGCAGTGGTACGTGATCAGCTTTGTCTTGGCCTTTGCCATGAACGTACTATTCACCTTGACCGCAGCGTCATCACTGGGGGCTAAGGGATTCGGAGGCTTCACTCTGTTCGCCACAATGACGCAGCTGGGAGTAACAATAGTAAATGCTGGTTTCTACACCAGCACGATGACAAAAGCCAACATCCATAGTTCACCTAGCCGAGTCAAAACACTTGTCAAAACAAGGTTGGCAACATCTATGATGCTGATCAAGATCCTGGCTATCTGTGCTGCTGCTCCACTCTGTCTGATCAAGCCATCCCTCAGCCTGTATGTATCTACAGGGATGCTCTACATCCTGCTAACAGGAATACAACCACTTTGGCTTTATCAAGTGAATGGCAGGCATGACATATTCAACTCATTGCAAGTTACACAGCGGGTATTCTTCGCGATACCTGCGGTGTTCGCGTTGCACCTTGGCCTTACATTGCCATGGGTCTGCTTAATATTTGCATTATCACCTCTACCAACAACACTTTGGTTTTTCGTGGACAACCAACCACTGAGAAAACTTCTGCATCCCCAACATTGGCTAAGTAGACGGGCATGGAAAGCCACAGCGGCCACGCTGCATAGCGAGTCTAAGTTCCTGCTCGTTGATTTACTCGCCACAATGGCGTCCTTTATGCCAACCCTAATCATCGCCAAAACAAGTAGCTTGAGTCAGCTCGGTGGATATTCACTGGCGGAGCGCTTTAAAAGTTATGTAGTCACTGTCTTCTCACCACTAATCAACTCCCAGTATCAGCGTCTCTGCAAGTACTGCTTACAGGGTTCTTACGACCAGGCATCAATTTTATTGAGCCGCTTTCAACTGGTGGTCGGGGTGCTGGCCCTCAGCATCTCAGTTTTGGCTAGCACCAATCTAGGGAATAATCTGAGCATTTTTGCAAGCGGACAATATCAAGATACGAAACAAGCCTTCTACATATTCACCGTGTTTGTTCCACTCCTCACGGTCAGCGCAGGATTCAACCTGCTTTATTTTTCAAGCCAAAGGCTGACGAAACCACAACAACTTTCTTCGGTCAGCAAAGTCATGCTCTTTGCACTGATCTACTGGCAGAGCCACGGCCCTCTGGGCTCTATCACTGCAGCAGCTATAGCAGCAGTAGCCAGTGAACTACTGGCCACGCTTCTGGCATTCCTAAGCAGCCGCCACAAATCAAATTTGAAACTTCGTCTATGGTAAGCAACGCAGGACCAGGTTGAAGTTAAAGTTGGGTTCAGAGATGTGTAAACACGACTCTGATCAAGCGTTCCAGAGGTTATTGTATCCTGCCGACAACTGCTTGCTTCATACATGAGTAGAGAGAGACTAAAAATCAGAGGAACTCAAAAAGTCGCCTGCAAATCCGCTCAAGGTAATAATAAATAAACCAGGGGGAAACTCGATATGGCTGATTATCGCATGATCGTTAACCGGTTGCCTCTGAAGGAGGATCAGAGGTAGCTCAAATGGGTGAGGCAAAAATAACCACCGTTCTACACTTGGAGCAACCAAGGGAGTCACTTCATGCTCAGCTGGCCTTGATCTCCACAGCCTGAGGGCGAGGCAAAGATTATACTATACTAGATGCATGGCATGTGGAAGTGGAAGAGCTGACGCAATAGGTTATGCCGTGGTCTTCCGCCAAGGGTCTCGACCTAAGGTTTAATATCAAAGCTGTTGGACGGAACCAACAGAGAATCTATCCGCGATAAAGCACCATGAGTGCCCTTGGGTAGTGAAATTACTCCTAGATCGAACTACAGGTGATGACTGTTGCAAATGCCTGATCCATGTCAATATCTCAGTGTTATCCGGCATCCCTGAAAACAGCTCAGATGAATTGCACAGCAGATTCTCGCGTGGAGTTTAGGAGTTTGCCCATAAACCAATGGGTGCAGCTAATTCGTAGGCGTTAACGACCAACCGAGTCTGCTTCAAAAACCAAAAAGCGATCAGTTTTAGCGGCGACAAAAGAAGTAATCCTCGAAGCGAAGAACATCTTAACAGGATCTCTTGAAAACAACCCTAGGCATGGTACAATCAAAAAGACATATTATGATTAGATGAAGAATAGTCTAAAGTCGATTTTAGAAGATGAGGGGCTCAATATATCGGAGAATCCCTTTGGTACTGACAAAGGCGACCATAAGTCCTATATCGACTTTTTTTATGAGTACCACTTCGCTCCTTTTCGGCATAAAAACATATCACTTCTCGAGATTGGGGTCAGACATGGAGCTTCACTAAGACTTTGGTCAAGGTATTTTGAAGACGCCGCGCTATTGATGGGGATCGACAACGGATCCGACCTAGCAATCACACATGAGTCTCCGTTTCAAGCAGACTGGACAAAAGGGAGTAATATCAGGTTTACAATAGCAGATGCGTATACGCAGACAATATCCAACAAAATAGACGAGCAATTCGATATCATGATTGATGACGGCCCCCATTACCTCTGGAGTCAAATAAAGTTTATCGAGCTATATTCATCCAAGCTAAAGCATGGCGGAATTATAGTGATCGAGGACCTGCTTAAAGGATATCTTACCTGTCTTGCATTACTTGTAAAAACTCCTTTGAAATTCCGAGCCTGTATATTTGACTTTAGGTGGCACAGGCCCGGAAGAGATAATATGATCTATGCTTTAAAAAATACCGGCAAAAGGCGATCAGAAGTCCTTCGAAGAGTGTTCCTTTGCGCAAGGTGTTTGGTCATGCTACCTAGAGAAGTTACTCACAATCTCCTCGCGCTATAGACTGCATTGGCAGCCCATTACCCAAGGCATATTCAATCCTATTTGGCTAGGACAATAAGGATTCAACCATTGATACATAAATATCAATCTTCCTCAAACCTTTACAGCCAGTTGTTAATCAAAGAGAGGCTAGAGAATTCCGTTTCTGTGTCATTCAATTCGGATAATCACTTTTTTAGGTGCAAAATGCGGTCAATGGCAAATACGATGGTGTGCCATGGAATTCAAACAGAGTACCTTCAAGCCCGAATTGATGCGATATGTATTGGCAAACCGCAGGAATATATTGGCATCAGCGCAGCGGACCAAGCGGGTGGCGACTTAGCACCGTATCCCCGGGCGCTATGGCGGCAATGCCTTCAACAATGAAAAGGTCAAACTCAGCCTCCACCGCGGGGAAATCTCAGCCCATCACATTCGACTGTGCAGGCAAGTAGACTGCTTCGAGTTGCTGATGCATGAGACTAAGAACTTACCCATGGGTGTGTGCTCTGGCTATCGCGACAGGAAAACGTTAAGCACCCTACCTCTAGCAAGCAAATGCAGTTGAAAGCTGCCAACGGGTTTTTGCATCGACACCAGGCCGGACAACCACATAAGGTAAAGACTATGGACTCCGGTTCTAAGCAAACTCCAAGGACTGGGGGCTGAAGCGTCGCAACGTGATTGCTAAGAAAGCCTCCTGTTCGATCCAATCAAATAGGGAAGGGGCTAAAAGGAAAAAGGATGTGGTGGCAGTTCAGCAAAAACTGAAAGCCTGTACCCAGTCCGATGGTTAATTCACGCTGACAAATGGCCAGAGTTTATCGACAATGCCCACACACGCTTGGCTGAAAAAGCCTAACCGGTAAACGAGGGCATATCATGCACAGATCTCCATTGTAGAAGGATTGCACCTCGACCAAAAGTACACTTTATGAGATGGATCCTCTATGTCGGGTTGATTGGACGGTGCCTGAGGCTCATGCCATGGCTTATAATTAGTACTTGGATTACGAAACACTTACGACCAATTTGGCCATCCAGGGCGAACTCCCCTGGAAGCAATTCAAGAAACCGTTGCATCTGCATCCCCGCCCGATTGCAATTGGAGCCATGAATGGGGCAAGAAGCCTCTGCCTCACCATTCAGGTCCGAACGATATGACCACAAGAACAACCGACAGGCCTGCCACTGTTGTGGTGATCTTCTCCAGAGACCGTGCTCTACAACTCCAGGGCACCCTGGCCTCATTCAAGCTCCACTGCGATGAAGCGAACAACACCAGGATCCTGGTGCTTTATAGGGCCACAGGCCCACATTTCGCAGAAGCGTACCGCCAACTAAAAAACGAACTTGCAGATCAGCTGCGGATCACCTGGCTACAGGAGGAGCGCTTCAAAAACGATTTGCTGAAGGGGCTCAACAGATACGGATCAAACCTCAAGCAGGTGCTGTTCGTTGTGGACGACTGCCTCTTCGTGAGGCCCTTCAGTCTGAAGCAACTCAACCACACCTTGGAGGCTGATCAAGAAGCCATTGGCTTCTCCCTTCGGCTCGGACGCAACACCAGCTGGTGCTACGCCACCGATCGACCTCAAGCCCCCCCGCATTTTGAAGAGCGGCCGGAAGGGCTGCGTTTTCGCTGGTGGGGGCAAGAAGGCGACTTTGGCTACCCGTTGGAACTCTCCAGCTCTCTGTATCGCTGGCGAGACCTGAGGACCATGCTGAAATGGCTCCCCTACAGCAACCCCAACCGTCTCGAGCAAGGCCTCGCGGGACTGCGGATGGCTTGGGCAAAGCGACGCCCTTGGCTTTGGTGTGCAGGGTACTCACTGGCTTTTTGCGCACCGATCAACAAGGTGCAGGCTGTACTGAACAACCGAGCGGGCGACAGCCAAGCCAACGGCGCGGAAGCGTTGAACCAACTATTTCTTAGGGGTAAGCGGGTGGAGGTGGATGGACTAACAGGTTTCACACCAAGGGCCTGTCATGAGGAACTCGTACTCCCCCTTTGTTCACTACCAAAAAACCGCTCGGTGCCAGAGGCGATCGCGGTGATCGTCTCAACGCTGCCGGATGTGAATCCTCAATGGCTCCAACAAGCCTTGACCAGTACAGCGATCGGATTGGAACCGGGTGATGCGATCTGGCTACGGATAGATGGGGGTTTTCTCACTGAAAGCCAACGGCTTGCACTCGAGCAAGCCTCTGCCCCTATCCCACTGGTGATCGATTCCAGTCGACAGCGACAAGGGCTTGCCGCCAGCCTGAACGAGCTGATCGACAAGGTGCTGGAGCATGGCCGATTCAGCCTGGTGGGGCGAATGGATGCTGATGACATCTGCCACCCAGACCGCTTCAAGCTGCAGCGCCGCTACCTAGCCGAGAATCCAGACGTGGACATCGTGGGTAGCTGCTGCCGCGAGGTGGATGAGCAGGGTCAACTGATCCAGCTCAAGCGCATGCCGCTGAACCATGCCGACATGGTGAGGAGTCTGCCTCGACGCAACGTGATCAACCACCCCAGTGTGCTGCTCCGACGCGCCGTGTTCGTCTCAGGGCTGCGCTACCGGCCGGACGTGAGCCTCATGGAGGACTACCACCTGTGGATATCTGCGGTATCTGGGGGATGGCGTATGGCGAACCTTCCGGAGCCTCTTCTTGACTATCGCCGCGATCGCAATTTCTTCAGACGCAGAGGAGGATGGCGCCAAGCGAGAGCAGATCTCCTGGTGCGCTGGCGCGCCATCAGGGAGCTGAAACAGTGGTCGATCTTGAATTTAACACTGATGCTTGCTGCCGGAATAATCCGTTTATTGCCCGCTGATTCACAGGCGTGGTTCTACCGATGGCGCGGGGTGCGCTGAAGCAACAAAGAACTTCTAAAGACTTAGCCATGTGTCTCCAAAAGCCCGCCTAGAAGTTGAGAGGTTTTGTATGCGGTCACTCGCCAATTGAATAAAGCGGCGCGCTGGATACCCTTGCAGCTGAGCTGATCTCTCAGCCGAGGCTCTCGAATGACGGCGTTGACAGCTGAAAAAAGCTCTTCTTCATTCAGTGGGTCAACCAGAAGAGCCGCATCGCCAGCCACTTCCTCAATGGCCGACCCTGCACTCGTCACGACAGGGATGCCGCAAGCCATCGCTTCGAGAATGGGCAGGCCGAAACCCTCCCAGAGACTCGGATACACCAGGGCGAACGCTCTCCGATAGAGATCTGGAAGGTGTTCGGAAGGGCAATAGGGCAGGAACACAACACGATCTTGCAAACCCAACTCTTCGACAAGATTATGGAGACAAGTCGTTTCGGAGGGATGGGACTTGCCAACAAGCAAAAGTCTAAACTCTGGATAGAGCTTGACCAGCCTGCCAAAGACCTTGATGAGTCGCCGGAGATTCTTATGAGGGTATGCTTGCCCAACATGAAGCAAGTACGGAGCATAGTCTGCACTCAAAGAAGGCGCACCAGCCACTGCAGTGAATGCATGATGATCAATTCCCAAAGGAATGACGCTAATGCGGCTTGGTGACACTCTGACTTGCCGCTGGATTTCTTCAGCCGTAAAGCGGGAGTTAGTGATGATGTGAAGGCAATTCCTAAGGAGCGCAGGCACCCAAGTGTGGAAATAGAGGGTCTGCAGATCTCGACCGGGATGGCTGAGGGGGCGCAAATCATGAACCATCACGACCTGAGGGACCAGCTGAGTACCCAAGTAGCCCTCAGGCGCCGGTGTGAAGATCAACGAGGCCCGCTGCAATTGGGCAAGACGGGGAAGCTGAAATTGAGTCCAAACCAGGCGCTGTAGCCGTTGGGAGGCTCCTCCCCTACCCCCTCCAGGTACAAAATGGTGGGGCAATCGCTGGAGCGACGGCAACACGGCCTCGGCGTAAACACCGATGCCGGTGGGCTGAGTCAGCACAGGGCGATAGTTAAGCAGCAGCGTCATCAAGCAAGACCAAGGAGGCGGCGCCTGCCGAATTGCAGCCAGTTGATGGCCCAGCAGACTGCACTCACGGTCCAACCCAGGTGACGACACTGGGCCCTAAAAGTTTCGGCATAAACCTGGCGGATCCGACGGTGACTCACGCCCGCTTGAACCACCTGGAGGATGGAATCGCTGCTATGGACGGTGCGCAACTCAGGTGGGAGTCGCAAGAACCATTCATAGTCGCCGCAGATGCAAAAGCTGGCGTCAAAACCGCCAAAGCGCTCAAACAGGCTGCGTTTGACCAGCATGCCCGGATGCGCAATGACCATCGACTGACGCATGCGACGCCAGGTCCATGACCAGCCCCAATGGCGAAGAAAACGGCCATCCCGGCTGTAGTAGGCATTGCGGGCTGTAATTAGATCAGACTGAATCACAGTCAACGCCGCAATCGCACCGAGACTGCCGGGCTCCGTAAAACGATCATCAGCGCCAACACAGCAGATGTAATCGCCTCGAGCCTGGCTGAGACCACGGTTCCAGGCGTCGTAGATGCCCTGGTCCGGGCAGCTGCTCCAGTGCACACGATGCGAGGGATAGCTTTGGCAATGATCAGCAACAAGCTCTGCCGTGCCGTCGCTGGATGCATTGTCGAGCAACAGCAACTCCCAATCGGTCCAGCTTTGTTCCGTCAAACTCGCCAGTAAACCTGGCAGAAGCTCAGCACAGTTCCAGGTCGCGACAAGGATCGAGATCCGGGGGTGGGTGGCAGAGATCACAGGCCTCCTACAACAGCTCGTATTGCATCGAGATCAACCAGCGAACAACTGATGGGCTCTCCTGCAACGCGCAATGGCTTCAAGGTCACAAGTCCGAGATCCGCTTCGGCATCGCCAAGCACAGCCGCCCAAGGGGCGCCACTGCGGTCGGCGCGCTTGAATTGCTTTGCAAAGGCCGCGCCGCCCGGATCGAGCTCCACTGCAAGACCAAGTCGGCGTAGGCCCCTAGCTAGCAAGAGTGCCGAGCTCTGGGCCAAATCGCCACGGTTGACCACATACAGATCCGGCACGGGGCCCAGTTTCTCCTGCTGGGCTGATTGGGCCAGCAACAAGATCAAACGTTCCATCCCAAGGGCCCACCCAATAGCAGGTGTAGGCGGGCCAGACAGAAGCTCGACAAGACCGTCATAGCGGCCACCCCCGCAAACCGTGGCCTGAGCCCCAAGCTTCGTGGAGGTGATCTCGAAAGCGGTGTGGCTGTAGTAATCAAGTCCCCGTACCAGTCGGGGATTAAACGTAAAGGGAATCTGCAACGCCGAGAGTCCCTCGAGAACCAGATCAAAACGTTGACGGCTCGAAGGAGCAAGCACATCCAACAGAGAGGGCGCCTGCTGCAGCAATGCCTGGGTTTCTGAATCCTTTGAGTCGAGAACGCGTAGGGGGTTCCGTTCAAGCCGTTCCCGGGAATCGGGGTCCAAGCGAGCGCGATGGGCGCTCAGATAAGTGACCAACTCACTGCGGTATCTGGCCCTATCCTCAGTGGTGCCAAGCGAGTTGAGCTCGAGCGTCAAGTCGCCAACTCCAAGCTCAACCAGCAAATCCCAGGCGATGGCAATGGCTTCCACGTCTGAGCGCGGGTCATCAAATCCCAGAAACTCAAGGCCGATCTGATGGAACTGGCGCTGGCGCCCCGCCTGGGGCCTCTCATAGCGGAACATCGGCCCGGAGTACCAGACTCGCTGGGGGCCCTGACTGAGCAGGCCATGTTGAATGGCAGCCCGAACAACAGATGCGGTTCCCTCCGGCCTCAACGTGCAACTCCGTGCACTACGGTCTTCGAATGTATACATCTCCTTACCAACCACATCCGTCGCTTCACCGATGCCCCTAGCAAAAAGGTGGGTAGGTTCGAGGAGTGGTGTGCGGATCTCCCGCACTCCCGAACGACGGAAATGGTCCTGGGCAGTGCCCTCAACACGCTGCCACAATCCGATGGACTCGGGCAGAAGGTCAACCATGCCTCGTAGGCTCTGCACTTTGTCCACCGGCGCCTTGGGTCGAAACAAACGGGTTGAACCCCAGTTTGTCATCTAG
>NZ_JBIPMN010000043.1:0-15732 GCF_044369115.1 Vulcanococcus sp.
CCCTCGATGGCGCCAATGTGGAAATCCTCGAACAGGTGGGCCCGGACCACTTTGAATTGTTTGGCCTCACCACGGATCAGGTAGCCGCCTGGCGTGGATCTGGCTACCGACCCTGCGAGGTGCTCCAGGGTTTGCCGGTGCTTCAGGAGGTTTTCGAGCTGCTCTATTCAGGTCAGTTCAGCGAGGGAGACCGCGGCCTGTTTGTGCCATTGCTTGATGGGTTGCTGCATTCGGATCCGTTCTTTGTGCTGGCGGATTTTGAGGCCTATCTGCAGGCGCAGCACCGTATCGATGGCCGTTGGCTCGCTCAGCGCGGCTGGCGGCATTCTTCGCTGATGAATACAGCCAGGAGTGGTTTCTTCTCATCTGATCGCTCAATCCAGGATTACGCCCACCGCATCTGGCACGTGGATCCGATGCCGGTGGAATTGGCTTGCTCATTGCCTGAGCAGACCTCGCAACAGCCGTTCTCTTGAGCCTGTGTTCATGTCTTCCCAAGACAGCACCCGCGCCTGGCTGGATGCAGCAGGTCGCTTACCTCAGGGATCATCCCGCTTGGTGATCAGCCGCGGTCAGCAGATCCGTGCAGCCGACGATCCGAAGGCCACACCGGCTCAGCGCCGAGCCGCGGCCCGGGCCCGCAGCCGCATGATCAACGAGAACCTGCGGCTTGTGGTGTGTATTGCCAAGCCCTATCAGGCCCGCATTCTGAAAAGTTCTGCGCTGGAGTTTGCCGATCTGCTTCAGGCGGGCACGATCGGTTTGATCCGAGCTGTGGAGAAATTCGACCCGGCTCTGGGTTATTCATTCTCCACCTACGCCAGCTGGTGGATCCGCCAGTCGATCCGCCGGGAGATTGAGGCCAGTGGCAGTGCGATTCGTCTTTCAGCTCGCCAACAACAGCTGCAGCTGAAAGCGCACTTTGCGCCGCCAGGCCTCACGCAGACTGAACTCGCCGCGTATCTGGATGTCGAACTCCATCAGCTCAGGGAGCTGCAAGAGGCCTGGAGAGCCTCCCAGGTTGACAGCCTCGATCGTTCACTTGAGATGGGGCACGACCAGCCGATCCATCTCAGCGATTGTCTCGCTGCACCACCGGATCGCTCCCTGGATCAGCAGGATGTGCAGGCCGCAGCCGCGCGGCTGCGGCGGAAGGCGCCGGCCGATCTCGCCATCCTCGATCGCCTGGTGCAGGGTGAAAGTCAAAGTGAAGTGGCTCGCAGCATGGGGATCACACGCCAGGCGCTGAACCGCCGCTTGGAGCGCTCGAGCAAGCGCTTGCGGCTGGTGGAACCCAGCGCCCGCGAGCTACTGGCTGAACTGGCGTAACTCAGCTCTGCGGCAGCAGTGGACCGCCCTGGTTGCGGCTCACGGCCACGATCGCGGGCCTGGGGTGCCGGCCTGGTACGCCCGAGGGCCAGTTCGATCCCAAGGGCACGCTGCGCAGCTGATCAAAGCGTTCACCGGAGCGATCCTCAAGCGTGAACGCCTGCATTTCCATCTGCTCACGCTGATGGCAACCGTGCTGTTCTCCCGGATGCTGAACCGCTAGGAACAATGTGTGCTCCTTCGCATCAAAACAGGGTCCGCACAGTTCCGATTCGATCGGACCATTGGCAAACAGCACCGCCTGCTGCTCACTTGAGGGGCTCCGCGGCAGGATCCAGCAGGCGTTTTTGCCAAAGATGTCGCTCTGGCTGCTGCCAAACGAGCGATCGGTCACCATCCACACGTTGCCGCGCTGGTCGATAGCCAGGTTGTCGGGATTGGCGAATCCGAGCCCACCCTCCCAGGGGGTGCCGCCGGTGGCCACCATCCGCCAGCGCAACGGACCGCCTGGCTGCGCTGCATCGGCGGGTTCATCGCTCAAGCGCATCACCCAGCCGAACGGCCACGGTGTTTCTCCCTTGGGTCCCTGGAAGATGGCTGGATCAGGACTGCCGGTTTCCTCGGAGCCTCCCATCGTGAAGGTGATCAGCAGATCACCGCTGGTCGGATCGATGTCGGTGTCTTCCGGGCGTGCGGTGGGGGTGGCGCCGATGGCGTTGGCGGCGAGGTGTGCATCGATCAGGATCGCTCCCTGCTGCTCATTACCTTCACCCAGGTAGAGATCACCAAGGGTTGAATACAACCGGCCGTAGCGCTCACGTTCTGCTGGGCTGCGCAGAATTTCGCCGCCGGCACGGCTGCGATCGCTGTGGGGCACTTCCACGGTGGTTGTACCGCCGAGATTGACGTCGTGAACAGAGAGGAAGGGGGCAATCGGTGTCTGGGGTGCGAGCAGTAGCCATTGGCCGCTGCCATCGGGCTGGAGTTGTGCCACCTCCAGCCGGCCCTCCTCCAGCAGCCGCGAGTTGGCTGGATCGCGCGGATCAGCTACCACTTCACGACTGACAAACCGATAGAGATGACCGCTGTGCCGGTCGCAGGCTGAATACACCACCAGCGGCTCACCGGATCTGGCGCGTACGGCGACGGCTTCATGGCGAAACCGCCCCAGCCAGGTGTGCTTCACGGCGGGTTTGCTGGGGTCCTGCGGATCGATTTCCACCATCCAGCCGTATTTGTTTCCGGCCAGCCCGAATGGATTCCCAAGACCAGCGAGACGCTTGCGGCTGAATTCGAACGGTCGCTGCGACGGTAACGGCGAGCTGCCGTCGGCATAGACCGCTTCCACCACCTGCGATTGGACGTTCTCCTCGGCCGAGAGCACGGTGCCCCAGGGGGTCTGGCCACCGGCGCAATTGGCGAAGGTGCCAATGATGCGATCACCGAGCCCGTCGTCGTAGCCCAGGCGCCTGCGCTGGCGAAACACCGCCGCCGCCGGGCCGCTGCTGCGCAGCCGCTGGCTCGGGTCGTTCCAACCGCTGAGCCCATGGATGCGCCGTTCTAGAGGGGTGGATTCATGGCGCCAGCGCCCGTCGGCCCCTCGTTTGATTCCGGCTACTCCGATCCCTAAATCCTCCAGCGCCGCTCGGGCGATCTGTTCCGCCATCACGCGTAGCGGTGTTCCCGCGGGCAGTGCCGGAATGTCAGCTCCTCCACCGGCTTGCTGAAGCAGCGCCTCCAGTGCCGCAAAGGGCAGGCTGCGGCCATGCGCTTCGCTGTAGCCCTCACACCAGGTGAGGGCGCTGATGTATTCGAAATTGATGGTGAGCAGTGCTCGATCTGCTGCCAGGGGTGTGAAGGCGAGGTAGTCGTTGTTGAACCCCATCACGCCCGCGCCGAGCCGATCGCCCCAGCTCAACACCACATCGACGCGGTACCCCTTGGGAACCTCGAGCCGATCCAGCAGGCCGATGCGCCGATAGGTCTGTCGTTGCTGCGCGGCGCTGAGGCCATCACCGGGCAGGGGGATCGGCCCGGTGATCGATGGCCATGCCGGCACTGGCGTGGCTTTCGCACCAGCCTGGCGATCGCTGAACACCCCGGCGGCGGCGCTGACGGCCGTGAGCCCCAGGCACTCCAGCAACGAACGCCGCTTCATGGTTGCCGCTGCGGGCAGCTGGCCAAGCGATGGGGGCTGAGCATCGCCAAACGGCTGGTCTGCAATGGATTGCGATTGTCATCGCTCACCAGCAGCAAGCTTGGTTGTGCAGGCGACAGTGCTGCTGTGAGGCTCAATCCCTCCCAGTTTTCAGGGGTCAAGCCCACCTGTTGCAGATCCCAGTGGTGGATCGCCTTCATCACCTGTCCTGGTTCAGGCAACCGATAGAGCCGCAGCTGGTTGCTCCACTGCAACGGCTCTCGGTAGCGGCGCCAGAGGGTGAGTAGCAGCGGTGCACCGGGTTGCTGTGGATGCAAGACCTGCAGGTCGGTCAGCCCCCATGGACCATCCGCCGGTGCCTCCAGCGCCCCCTGTTCGCTGGCCTGGGGAGGGTCTTGCCGGGATCGGCTCGGCCTTGGCCAGTCCCAGCGGAGCAGGCGAACTTGATCGTCTGGGTCTTGGAGGAGTGGCCGTTCCGCTGTCATCAGCAAGGCGAGCGGTTCTCCCGGGCGGTTGAGCCGTGCCAATCCTTCCGGCCCTGCATTGCTGTTGAGGCCCTGTTGGGGTTGCGGCTGCCAGAGCGGTGGCAGTGGCACCGCCTCCAACAGCGCTCCACTCACCAGCGAGACGCGCAGCAGCTGGGCGGGGCGTTCCTGGCTGCGTCTCCCTTCCGTGGCCACCCAGGCCTGATCGCCGTCGATCACCAGGCCTTCACCATCGAGTTGATGGGTCACCTGCTGAGGAACCTGCAGCTGAAGGGCGCCCAGTTGGCGGGGTGAGCTGTGAGCGGAGGGGAGCGTCCAGGCGCTGAGCTCACCCTCGGGCAGGTCGCTCAACAGCCAGAAACGGCGCAACGGGCTCTCAACGGCGATGGCTGAGTAGCCCCCGCCTGCTCCCGGGATCAACCCGTCGCGCTGGAGGATCCAGCCCGCCTCCAATGGGCAGGGCAGAACAGGGCTGAGCAGACCCCAGGCCGAGCCCAGCACCAGCCGCGCCAACCCGTCAGCCATGGTGAGTACCTGCGGATGAGAGTTCAGAGCCGCTGCAGAGCCGCGTCTCCACGCGCAGGCGTTGCAGCTCCAGGCACATCAGCTCGGCCAGATCGCGATCCAAAGGCTGGCTGCGCTGCCACTCACCATCCAGCCAGCTCTGCACTTGTCCGGGCGCGAGGTTCAGATACCGGGCGAGACATTGCTGCACCACAAACCGCTCATGGGGGTGCGGGTTGGCCCGCAGTTCCACGCAGCAGAGCGCTGGCTGCCGTTCACCGCACTCCACCCGGCGGAGACTGTCGAGGCCAGCCAGCACGCTGATTTCATCGCCTGGCTGCAGCGACCAATCCAAAGGCGGCAGGGCACGGGCGCTCCCGTGATCACGGCGCTGATGCCGCAGCACAGTCATCCCGTAGCCGTTCTCCACCCGGGCGATCGTGAGTCCGCACAGGTGATCGTTGGGCTCCACCCTATAGCGCACCACCAGTTGGTTTTGCCCGTGGATCTGCAGCACCTGCTCCACCCGCTCACCAAAGGCCGTGGCAACAAGCGCATCCGCTGCCAGATCCACCCCGGAGATCACGCTGATGCCCCCGAGCAAATTGCCCAGCTGATCGCTGGCCTCCATCGCGTGGGCGAGAACCGCCAGCCGACAGTTGGGATGGCTCTGCTGCAGGGTGAGCGCCGCCTGCACATTGCGGAGCAGATTGTTGCTGAGCAGTCCAATGCCCAGCAGTTGCGTGTGCTTGAGCCGCTCCAACTGACTGTCCATGCCTCCTCGGCCCTCCGTGAAACAGGCGGTCTGAACCCCGATGCGTTCTCCAGCCAGCAGCGTTCGAATCGGTTCGACAACCTCCTCACCGCCCACGATCAACACCTGGCGGCTGCCAACCCGCAGGCGCTCGCGCCGTTGCAGCCCCAGGCGTTCCGTGAGCAAATGCTCGAGGATCAAGGCCACCAGGGCCGATGTGATCAGGGTGCCAAGCAGGGCGTAACTCAGGCCCGCCAGCAGTTGCCACAGGCTGCGCTGACTGAGCAGCATCACCGGGTCGACAAATTCGCCCTGCAATAGCCCGAGAGTGATCAACAGTGCGCGCCGCCAGTCGCCGGCGCGCTCGGCAAAGAGCACTAAACCGATGGCAACCGCGCCGAGCAGCAGTGGCGCCAGCCAGCTCAACTGCCGGCGCGGTAGGGCTCGCCATCGCCGTTGCCAACCCCGCAGTCGTCGCACGAGCCGTTGCTGCGCTGTTGGCGTTGGTTGTGTGGCGGCCAGCCCTCGTTGCCGCCGGATGATCCAGAGCTCTGCATCGGCGGCACCAGCCTGTCGCCAGCGCCGGCTTGTGGGTTCCCTGTGGGCTTCTGCTGCGCTCACCACGCTGATGGTGTCGCCTTGCGGATGGCTACCGAGCTGGATCAAGCCCGCCTGAGGTTGAAGGGCGCTGGCGATCGCTCCAGCGATGAGCACGAGAGGGTCGACAACAGCCACCTTGGGAAGCCGTTGTTCGAGCAGCTGGCCGATGGTCTGCTCGCCGTTGCTGGAGCGCACGACCACATCGGCCTCAGGGTTCAACAGCCGCACCAGCAGTGCGGCCTCCAGATTCACCTGGCTGTCGGAACTGAGCAGCAGCACCGATCGGCATTGCCGAACACCGGCCTTCTCCAGCACCTGGGCATGACGCATATCGCCTTGCACCAGTCGGCTGATCCGTTCAGCCATCTCGGCACGGCGCCATCGGGGCTGGAGCAGATCCACCGCTGTCAGTGGAACATCGAAGGGAAGCAGGCGCTCGAGGCAGGCCTGACCCAGCGCTCCAAGGCCGCAGATCAGCACACCTCCCTCGCCGACCGTCACCTTGGCTCAACAGCGCCTGCTTCACCGTAGAAACCGGCTCTAGGGCTGTCCTTCACCGTCCCTTTATCAAAGCTCTGCACGATGGTGCCAGGTGCATCACCTTGCATGAATTCCGGTCTGCTCCACACCATGCAGGCCTTCGCCAGCAGCCTGCCTCTGCGCGTGCTCACGTCTGGGGAGGTGTTGTTTGAAGCGGGTGAACCGGGCGCGACCATCTTTTGCCTGCTCAGCGGTGCCATCGAGCTTGATTGGGGTGGCGATGCTCCTGAGCGATTCGGCCCCGGTGATGTGGTGGGTGTGGGCGCCCTAGTGAGCGATAACCATCGCCGCCATGGCACCGCCCGAGCGCTCGAGCCCACGGAATTGATTGAGCTGGGCCGCGAACAGTTTCTCTTCGCGGTGCAGGAAACACCCCTGTTTGCGATCGAGCTGATGGCCAGCCTGGAGCGGCGGCTTCGCGGCCTAGAAGACTGAGCCAGCTGCGCCTTCAGCGACGCGGCGCTGTCCAGTCTTCAAACCAGCCACGCCGCCAGAGGTAGATCGCCTGCATGCTCGCGATGGTTCCCATCAGCAGCAGCGAGGCGATGTAGCCATAGCGCCAGTGCAGCTCGGGCATGTTGTCGAAGTTCATGCCGTAGATGCCAGCAATAAAGGTGAGGGGCGCAAAGATCGTTGACACGATTGTGAGCGTTTTCATGATCTGGTTCATGCGGTTTCCGGTGCTCGCCATGTGTGCTTCGGTCACGGCATCGCACTGATGGCGCAGGATTTCGCAGCTCTCAAAGATCTGCTCTACGTTCTGAGCCATTTCCTGGAATCCCTGCAAGCCATCGGGTCCCATCACCGGCTGGTTCTGGCGCAGAAACAACAGGATCTGATGTCGCAGCGGCCAGAGTTGCTGGCGGATCCGACGCAGGTTGGCCCTCAATTGATAGGCCCGCGTGAGCACCCGTGGCCGCGGATCCCGTAGCGCCGCTTCCTCGAGATCATCGAGGCGATTGGCCATCTGCTCCAGCATCGGGAAGATGCCATCGAGGATGTTGTCCACCATGTAGTGGAGGAGATCATCGAGATCTTCGGCCGCAGCCACCGGGCTTTTCTGCATCAGCCAATCGGTGAGCGAAGCGAAGGGATCACTGCTCGGTGCTTCTTCGATGGAGATCAAGCAGTTGTGAGTGAGCAGCATGCTCACCTGATCGCTCACCAGATTGAGAGGATCTCTGGAGAATCGCAGCCGATGCAGCACCACGGCAATCACATCGCCCATCGAATCCACCCGGGTGGATTGGGGTGTATCGAGCACCAGGGGGCTGAAGACGGCGGGGATCCGGCAGAGCTCCAAGGCTTCGCGGATCAGATGTGGTTGTCCCATCCCGCTCACCCGCAGCCAGATCGGCACCCGTTGGCTGAGTAGATCCTCGATCTGCCCGCGATCCTGGAGACGGCACAGTTGAGGGCCTTCCGGCCAGAGCACCATCGCTGAAAACGTGGTGGGTGCACGTCCACCTGCCAGATACAAGCTGTTGGGCATCTGGCCCGGACGTTCCTCCAGGCGGCGCGAATCCAGGGAGCCGGGCGTGGGCCTCAATTGGGGGAGGCTCTGCATCCGTCCATGCACGCAACCACCGGCAAGGTAGCGAGCTGCTCCGAACCCTCCGATGTGAGCCGGAGCACGGAACAGCGGTGTTGCCTGCCACAGCCCTGCTGCGGGGAATCGATTCGAATACCTCAACGCCGGGCAGCCTTCCCATGCAGAGCGTTCGCATCTGGCTGCCGCCGGTGGTCTGCTGCATGGCCATCCAGGGTTTCTGGTTGGGCACCCTGCGCATGCTCAACCCCTACGCCACACCGGCAGATCTTCAGGATCTGCATCGGTTCGGCGGCAAAACTGTGCCTACGCTGAAGACCAGCTCCCTGAAGCCCCGTGTCTGACACGCCAAGCCTCGAGGCTGATCTCCGAAGCCTGGAGCGCTTTCGCGATTGGCTGCAATCTCTGGTCGCCGCTCAGCAGCCTCTCGATGAATGGGCAATGAGTGTCGAAGAGCTGCGTGAGCGTTGGTTGCCCAAGTTGCGCGAGCGCCCGGCAACAACCAGCAGCCGCCTGTATTTCTAAACTGCAGCTAGCGGTTCGTTTAACTTGCCAGGCACTGAGCCAGCGATTGGCTGAGCTGGCGGTGGAACTGCTTGTAATCGCCGCTGCTGAGGATCGTGCGGCGAGTTGGTTCGTGGCGTGAGGCGGCCTGAAGCAAGCCGAACAGCATCAAGGCCTCCTGTTGATTGAGGCAAAGCAGGTGTTCCTTTTGGCGGAACAGTGCTGCGTTGGCCTCCACTGTGCTGTTGGTGGTGCTGTTGGCTTTGGCTGCAAGCAGCGGCCCAGGCAGGGGCTCGTGAGTCAGGGTGGACAGCTTCACGCAGGAAGACTTTTTCAAGGAACGTAGCAGTGCTTCCGCCTCACTCCGAATCCATAACCACCCCTTAACTCCTTAACCTCCGTGATGTGTTCAGAGTGAGCCTTTCGCTGTTGCCCTGTGGGTGATCTGGATCGATCAGCGCCTCTGAGCACCGAATCTTGCGGCTCTTTTGTCGCCTTGTTGCTCGAGCAGCGTGCGCGTCGATTGGTGGCTCTGCAGCTCGATGTGCTCGCCGATCGCGATCCTGAGCCCCTGCATCAGATGCGGGTGTGCTGCCGCCAACTGCGCAGCACGGTGGAGCAATTTGCCGCGGCGCTGGTGTTGCCTGAGCAGGTTTCGGCGCAGCGCCTGGCCCGGATCGGTTCCGATCTGGGACTCACCCGTGATCTCGACGTGATGCGCCATCGCCTCGAGCAGCACTGGCTGCCCTTGCTGCCGGAGCGGGAACAGGCGCCCCTGCGCAAGCTGCTCAAACAGCTCAAGCGTGAGCGCAAGCTGGCCTTCGCGATCACAACCGACACGCTCAAGGGCCGCCGCTACCTCAAGCTGCTCGCACGGCTTCAGCTGTGGCTGCGTGAGCCGGTCTTCACGCCACTGGGGGAAGAGCCCATGGCGGCGTGGTGTGCCGACTTTCAGCAGGTGGTGTTGGCTCGACTGTTCACGCAGCCGGGTTGGTGGGTGGAGCGCCCCCATGAGCCTGAAGGTGCGATGGCCCTGCATCAGTTGCGTCGCCGGATCAAACGGGCCCGCTACGGCCTGGCCAACCTCAGCACCCTTGCCCCAGGAGCCTTTGAGCCCTGGCTGCTACAGCTCAAGCAGATGCAAACAGCCCTGGGTGATTTGCAGGATCTGAGGGTGCTTGTGCTCACCCTGGAGCGCTTGCTGGAGGAGCGGCCTGATGCAGTGTTGCCGGTGCTCTGCAGTTTGATCTGCGAGGCTCGCGATCAGGCCTGGCTGCGCTGGCATGAAGCCTCGGCTCAGCTGCGCACGGCAGCAGGCCGAGAAGCGTTGCTGGCACTGCAGTCCAGTGCAGCAGCTGGGTGGTCTGGATCACGCTCCCTCGCTATCTCGAGCACGGCTCCAGGCTTAAACCCTGCATAGGTTCTGGCCATGACTCTGTTGCAGGCCTGCGGGCCCGTGCTGCTGCCACTGGTCTTGTTGTCGCTGGCTGTGGCCAGCGCTGCGATTGATCGTTGCTGGTTCTGGTGGCGTTGGCGCCGACGGCCCTTGGCCAGACGCCGTCCGCTTCTGGTCGACGCTTTCACAATTCAGTGCATGGAACCGCTGCTTGAAGCTGCTGTGCTGGTGGCTCCACTGCTGGGTTTGTTGGGCAGTGTGCTGGCCCTCATGCGGGTTCTCGATGAGGCCAACGTTCCATCATCCGCTTTGCTCAGGAGCTATTCGCTGGTGCTGGTGAGCACCGCCTACGGACTGGCCATCGCTGTGGCAGCGCTTGTGGTGCTCCTGCTCAATCGCGCGTTGCGCCGTTGGCAGCTGCAGTGCCTTCGCCGGCAGGAGGGGTGAGATGAAACTCCTGTTGGTTGCCTTGACCCCGACGGCTCTGGGCCTGCTGGCGGTGCTCGCAGCCGTGGGACTGCTGCCCTTCATGACGGGCCTTCCGCATCCCCAGCCCCTTCAGCGCAAGTCAGGGGTCCCTGGATCGCCCAACGTGGTGGTGGCTCGTAACGCCGCAGGCCGTTGGTTCGCCGACGGTGTCGCGGTCGATGATCAGACCCTGGAGCGTCGGCTGTCGGCCCGTGGCGACTCCCTGACGGTCCGCTTCCTGCCCTCAGACCGTCTCAGCACGGCTGAGGTCAGTACGAGCCTGGCCTGGTTGCGTCGCCGAACCAAGGGTTCCCTCCAGCTGGAGTTGATGGGGGGCTAAGCCATGAAGCGCAGCTTGACGTCTGCCGCTTGGCAGGCTTGTTGCTATGGAATTCCGGTCGCTCTGAGCGTGGCAGCCGGCGGGCTCGTGCAACGTTTCTGGTGGCAGCAACGGCATCCCCCCCAAGTGGGTGCGGCCGTGGTTCTGCGCCTTACCGCTGAGGGGACCTTGCTCTGGCAGGGACGGCCGATGGCGGCGCCGTCTCTACGCCGGGGATCGGCGCGCCTCGTCCGCTTGCTGCCCGATGCGCAGGTTCCCTGGTCGGTTGTGCTGCAGCGGGCTCAACAGCTTCAGGAGGAAGGTTTTGCCCTCGAACTTCAACTTCCCGCTACGTGAACCGCTTCTGCTGGCCCTGGCTGTGCATGCTGCGGTGCTCACCCACCTGCTCACCAGGCCCACTGTGAGCCCAGGTTCACGACAGGCCGACGCGAGTGGCGCCGATACCCCTACCCTCCTGCGCCTGAGTCGTCGCTTGCAGGTCACACCCCCTTCTGCACCGGCATTGCCCATCAATCCCGACGCAGTGGCCTTGCCACCGCCACCTCCCCCTTTCGACGCGTTCCCCCAGCGCCCAGTGCCGGTTCCGAACGACAAGGAGGTGCCTGATGTGGCTGCTGAGTCGGGTCTGCCACGGTCCGCGCCGGAGGTGTTGCGCGTTGCAGCGGCCTGGTTGACTCCACCGCGTGATGGCTTCGATGCGGCCGAGCCCAGGGTTCAGGCTGTCCGTCAGCGCCAATGGTGGCTGACAGCCCGCCAGGCAGTCCTGCTTCAGGGCCTCTGGGAGGCGGCCGACGAGCGCCAGCAGGAGGGATCTCACGCTTGGAGGGCCATGACAATGACCGGTTTTCGCTCGCTCGGGCTGCCGTTTCAGGGGGCATCCCAGGTGCATGGCATCAGCCTTGTGCATCAGGGTGAGCTCACCTTGCTCTGGCGCGATTCCACTGGTCTCTGGATGGTCAGACCTGTTCCCGAGGGCTAACCCAGCCTTAACCGCGCCTGTACCCGAGCTTTGCTCAAGCGCTGGTGATGCTCCATACAGTCTGCGGGTCCCGTCGGCACAACAGCTCGATGGTTTACACACCAAGTGGTCAGCAGGGTCTTCGCACTTCGCTGGAGGAGGTGTATCAGCGCCGTGATTTGGTGCACCTCAGCGCCGGCAGCAAGGTTCCCCTGCTGCGCAATCACGTCTGGCTGGTAACCCGCGGCATGGTCAAGCTCAGTTGCATGAACGAGCAGGGCGACGATCTGCTGCTTGGCCTGGCCGGCCCGAACGAGATCTTCGGTGAGCCCCTCACCAACATTGACCTCTACGAAGCCACCACCATCGGCGATAGCGATCTGCTCTGTCTGCCGATGGATGAGATCGAAGCCACCCCTCATCTCGCCGTCACCCTCGTTCGGGCGATGACCAGCCGCATGCGCCAGTCGGAAGCGTTGATCGCGCTGCTCGGTCTGCGCCGCATCGAAGAGCGGGTGCGCGGTTTTCTGGAGCTGCTGGCTCAGGATTACGGCCAACCCTGCGAGCAGGGTCTGCTGCTCAACCTGCGCCTCACCCACCAGGACATCGCCAATGCACTGAGCACCACGCGCGTCACCGTGACCCGCGTGCTCGGCCTGCTGCGGGAGGAGGGCTGGCTGCAGCTCGATGACCAGCGCCAGCTGGTGGTGAGCCATCTGCCCAGGGGCTGAGGGTTCAGGCGGCGCGCGGCACGAGTAACTCGAGCAGTGCGCCGCCATCGGGGTGGTTGCTGGCCCGCACCATCCCTCCTTGGGAGAGTGCGATCTGCTGCACGATCGCCAGCCCCAGTCCGCTACCGCTGCGGGGTGAACGGGCCCGGGAGGGATCGCCGCGGTAAAAGCGCTGGAACATGCGTTCAAGGTCGGTTTCGCTCAGGCCCGGCCCGTGATCGCGCACCGACACCATGCACCAGCGGTTGCGGACGCTGATCTGCACATCAATCGTGGCCTGATCGGGGCTGTAGCGCAGGGCGTTGTCGAGCAGGTTGAGCAGCGCCTGATGAAAGCGGGCCGGATCAATGGCCGCCAGATCAGGTCCTTCTCCGCTGAGGGGCTGCGCTGGTGCCACCTGCAGCTGCACCCCCCGCTCTGACGCCAATGGCTCGAGCGTGCTCCACACACGGTGGATCAGCGCCGCTGGATCCACGACCGCCTGGGGAGCTTCATCCGTGAAGGGGGTGTTGTCGAGGCGCGAGAGGTCGAGCAGATCGCTCACCAATACCTGCAGCCGCTCCAGTTCCCGCTGCAGGCGCTGCACCAGCACCGCCTGCCTGCCATCGGCTTTGAGGGCAAGGCTGTCACCAACGAGCCGCAGGGCTGTGAGCGGCGTCTTCAGTTCATGGGCCACATCGCTCACCCACTCCTCCTGGCGTTCCAGCTGGCTTTCCAGTGGATTGCGCCCCTGCAGCACCACAGCTACCCAGCCGACGTCGCCGGGCATCACACGCACATCGAGGTTGCTGGTGCGCAGTGGCCAGGAGCAGCGTTGGGGCAGGCCCTTGTCGCGGGCCAGATTCACCAGGTGCAGCAGTTCATCGGAAGGATCCAGCAGCGCAAAGGGCTCACCCCGCAGCCCCAGGCTGGAATCCTCCAGTTCGAGCAGCAGTTCGGCGCGGGGGTTGAGGCCGGCGATGCGGTTGTCGCCGTTGAGCAGCAACCACCCTTGCGGCACTGCCTCCATCCAGGCACGCAGTTGCGTTTCGGGCGGATCGAGGGGGCGTTGACGGTGTCGGCGCCGACGTTGCAAGCGCGGCTGGCGCCGGAACAACAGCCCGAGGCTGCCGCCAGCGGCTACGCCGATCAATAGGGCTAGAGCTGTTTCCTTGCTCACCCGTTAACCGAAGCGATAACCAAAGCCACGCACGGTGACCAACTTGGCGGGATTGGAGGGGTCGTCTTCGATTTTTTCCCGCAGCCAACGGATGTGCACATCCACCGTTTTGCTGTCGCCGATGTAATCCACGCCCCACACCTGCTCGATCAGCTGCTCGCGGCTCCACACCCGGCGCGGGTTCTGCATGAACAGCTCGAGCAGTTTGTATTCCTTTGGTGATAGGCGGATGTCGATGCCAGCACGGGTGACCCGGCATTCACCTGGATAGAGGAGGAGATCGAGATGTTCGAGGCTGCTGGTGACTGGCAGGGGCGTGCGCTGGCGGCGCAGCAGGGCTCTGCAGCGGGCCACCAGTTCGCGCATGCCAAAGGGCTTGATCAGGTAGTCGTCGGCACCCACCTCAAGGCCGAGCACCCGATCGGTTTCGGTGTCGCGGGCACTCACCACCAGGATCAGGGGCGGTGTGCTGCCCTGCCGCAGCTGGCGGCAGAGATCGAGGCCGTTGATGCCCGGCAGCATCAGATCGAGCACCACCAAATCAAAGCTCTCGCGGCTGAGCAGGTCCCAGGCGCTGCGGCCGTTGGTGGCGGCCGTGACGGCGAATCCTTCCATCTCGAGGGTTTCCGCCACGGTTTCGCGGATGGTGTCGTCGTCCTCCACAACCAGCAGCCGGGTGGTTGGGGTGGCGTCGTCAACCTGGTTCATTCCTCAATTCTGGGCGTGAACCCTTGTGTTGCCCGATACCGCCTCAATCGCTGTGAGCGTCCTGCTGGAGGCTGCATTGGGTAAGGGCCGGATCAGTGAGCCGCTCCAGCACCCGCTGGAGATCCACGGGGGAGAGTTCTCCGTTGTGGCCCCATTTGAGACTGGTGCTGGAGCCAGCGTCGCGAGGTGATGGCTGGCCTGAAGTGTTGAGATCGGCGCCCATGCCGCTCGTTCTGTGCTGGAACGCACACTAAAGCGGCTGGGGGCTGGTGCGCTTGTGTTAAGTGGCCAGCCCTTGGTGGATTCAGGCCGCCTGCAGCTCCGCAGGGCGGTAGGGCATGAAGTTGGCCTTGCGGGTGCCGCAGATCGGGCAGATCCAGTCGTCCGGGATGGCTTCAAAAGCTGTGCCGGCGGCCAGCCCCGAATCGGGGTCGCCCACGGCGGGGTCGTAGATCACGCCACAGACCTTGCAGATCCACAGGCCGCTCACCGGTTGGCTGGCCTCGGCGGCCGTGCCATTGCCCTGCAGGGCTTCTAGGGCAATGCTGTAGCGATCGGCGTGGTGGTGCTCCACGGGGATGAGCAGGCCGAAGTTGCGGGCTGCGGTGCGGAAGATGCCGGCGTGCTCCTGGGATTCGCTGATCTGTTCGTTGAACTCTGCTTCGGCGCTCCCGTCGCGGTCGGCGCGGGCCTGGGCGGCGAACTCGGGGTACATCGTTGTGTACTCGTAGGTTTCGCCTTCAATCGCCAGCTCAAGGCACCGGCTCAGGACTGCTTGCTTCTGCGCATCGCTGAGAGAGGCGGGGTCGTCGATGACGAGCTCCGGATGCAGCAGGCGGAAATGGGCAAATGCGTGTTCGGTTTCCTGGTTGGCGGTGTCGCGGAACAGCTTGGCCAGCTCGCTGTTGCCGAGCTGCTTGGCCACATCGGCAAAGAAGAGGTATTTGCGGTTGGCCATGCTCTCGCCGCCGAACGCGGCTTCGAGGTTGGCCTGTGTGCCGGGATTGGAAAGGTCCATGGTTTGCGGTGCTTACGGATGGCGCCCTGCGCTGGCGCGAGCATAGCCCTTCTTATGCGAAGTCGGTACGACTTTGTAAAAGTGCGTGACGTGGCCAGTCGTGGCGGCTCTGGTTAGATCTGGGACAGCTCTTCAAATCCCAGGGTCATGGGTCATCACCAGGTGTTGATCGTGGGCGGTGGTGCGGGCGGCATCACCGTGGCCGCGCGCCTCAGGCGCTTCCGCCCCAGCCTCGATGTGGCCATCCTCGAGCCCTCCAGCGAGCACTACTACCAACCGGGTTGGACCCTTGTGGGTGGTGGTGTGTTCACCGTGGATCAAACCCGCCGCCGGGAAGCAGATTTGATTCCTGCGGGTGTTACCTGGATCCGCGAAGCTGTAGCCGGCTTCGACCCTGACAGCAACAGTGTCAGTACCAGCGCCGGCCAAACCCTCACCTACGACGCTCTCGTGGTAGCCACCGGCTTGAAGCTCAACTGGGACGCGATCAAGGGATTACCCGATGCCCTGGGCAAGGGCGGCGTGTGCAGC
>NZ_JBIPMN010000049.1:0-14962 GCF_044369115.1 Vulcanococcus sp.
GTTCAAGGGCGGCAATGCCGTGTTCACCTGCGCGCCGATGCCGATCAAGTGTCCCGGCGCTCCCCAGAAAATTGCCTACATGGCCGATGACGCGATCAAGCGCGATCCAGCCGTGGCCGCCAAGAGCAATGTGATCTATGCCACGGCGACCCCCGGCATCTTTGGTATACCCGCCTATGCCGCACCACTGCGTGAGGTGGTTGCCCGCAAGGGCATTGATGCCCGCTACAACCACACCCTGATCGAGGTGCGGCCTGGCACGAAAGAGGCCGTGTTCAAGGTGAGCAAGGAGGGCGATGAACCTCGCGAGGAGGTGATCAGCTATGAGCTCTTGCATGTGACTCCGCCCATGGCGGCGCCGGATGTGGTGGCCCAGAGCCCCCTGGCGGCTGCCAGCGGCTTTGTGGAGGTTGATAAGCACTCCACTCAGCATTTGCGCTACCCGAACGTGTTCGCGATCGGTGATGTGAGCGGCATGCCCAACTCCAAAACAGCTGCCGCTGTGCGCGGTCAGGCGCCGGCACTGGTTACCAACCTGCTAGCCCAGCTCGATGGTGGCAAGGGCAACGGCTCCTACAACGGCTACAGCTGCTGCCCGTTAATCACCGGCTACGGCAAAACGATCATGGCTGAGTTCAATTATGACGCCCAACCCGAGCCTTCCTTTCCGCTCGATCCGACCAAGGAGCGCTGGAGCATGTGGGTGATGAAGACCACGATCCTGCCCTGGGTGTATTGGAACCGCATGCTCAAAGGTGCCGACCACGAGAAGCGCTTCATCCCTGGTGTGAAGCACTGATCTTGAGCTTCAGAAGGCTTTTCTGCCGATTTGGAGAAGGCCGGAGTGCGCCCTCTTCTTTGAGGGCGTTGCATTGGATCAGTGCACTGTCCAAGGCCGGATATCCATGGATATCCGCCTTTGGACACCACACCAAGACACCACACCAAGACAGTGCACCAAAAGAGTGCACCAGGACACCGCACGAACCTTTACCCAACGATCAGGGGGCTTGGCCCAGTTCGGCTCGTTCGCCCCAGGCGTGAAGTCCATCCAGGACCGGCACGAGCTCATAGCCCAAGTCTGTGAGGGCGTACTCCACCCGGGGCGGCACCTCGGGATACACCGTGCGGGTGATTACGCCATCGGCTTCGAGTTCGCGCAGTTGGGAGGTGAGCACCTTCTGGCTCACCCCTTGCTGAACATCGGCCAGGGCGCGCTGCAGATCGGAGAAGCGGCGGATCCCCTCCAGCAATTCCCGCAAGATCAGCAGCTTCCAGCGCCCCTGGATCACCTTGAGCGCCAGCTCCGCCTTGCAATGACTGTGCTGATGGCTGCTCTGAAAACCCTTGTCCCCACCCATCGCTCACGTTTGGGTAACCACCCCACTTTGCGGTGCGCTCTTGTGTTCCTGCCGCTGCCCAGCGCACGATCACAGGGAGCAGCGGCTTTCGGCGGTGGCAACCGCAACAAGCTGGAAAGATCGCCGTGCCGTTGTTGAACAACCTGGAGCTGAGCACAGCCATGACCACGCCCTTGCCCACGAGTCTGTTGGTGATTGCTGCCAGCAACGGTGAAAACCTCAAGCTGGCCGAGCGTTTCGCTGCCCAGGCGCGTATTCAAGGCCTCAGTGCTGAGGTGCTGGATCTCACCGCTGTAGACCTTCCCCTGTTCAATGCGCGGACCTGGTCCGGCGGGACACCGCCGGCCGTCGCGTCCTTGCACCAGACGCTGGTGGGTGCAACGCACTGGGTGATCTGCGTACCCGAATACAACGGTTCCATCCCTCCGGTGCTCACCAGCGCCATCGCCTGGCTGTCGGTGCAGGGTGACGACTTCCGCGTTCTGTTTAACGGCCGCCCAGTGGCGATCGCCACCCACTCCGGTGGCGGTGGCTACGCGGTTCTTGCGGCGCTGCGCCTACAACTCGCCCATCTCGGAGCCCATGTGGTGGGCCGGCAGGTGGTGAGTAACCGCACCAGCAGCGCCAAGGATGAGTCCATCGCCGATGTGATTCACCGCCTCAAGCAACTGCAACCGCTCCAGCCCTGAGACGATTCACTGGCCATGACAACCACTCGAACCGCCATTCCCGCTAGCCATCTCTTGCTGGCTGATGCCCTGGGCGCCCATGCGCTGGTGCTGCGCCCAGCCGCTGAGCGCTTTCACAGTCAGCTCGATTGGCTGGATAGCTGGCACAGCTTTTCCTTCTCCAGCCATGTCGACCCGGCCTGGATGGGCTTCGGGCCGCTGCGGGTGATCAACGACGACACGATTGCCGCGGGCCGGGGCTTCGGCATGCATCCCCACCGCGATATGGAGATCATCACGGTGATGGTGCAGGGGGAATTGCACCACCGCGATTCGATGGGGCACGCCGAGGTGCTGCGCGCCGGGGAGGTGCAGCGGATGAGCGCTGGCACGGGTGTGGTTCACAGCGAGATCAATGGATCGGATCAGGCCTGCCGCCTGCTGCAGATCTGGGTAGAGCCAAGCTCCACCGGAATCGCTCCGGCCTACGAGCAGAAACCTTTTCCTCTCCAACGCGGCTGGACCGCGTTGCTTGATCCTCAGCGCCAGGAGGGCGCCATGGCGATTCACCGGCCGGTGCGCCTCTGGCGGGGGCAACTCCAGGCCGCAGAGGTGGTGGAACTGCCGGAGCTCTCGGGGGCGGCCTGGATCCAGATGATCGATGGACAGCTGGAGCAGCCTTGGCTGTTGCAGCGCGGTGACGGGCTCGGCTGGACGCCTCGGCCTGCCGGAGCTGCCGTGCCGCCGACCCTGACGGCTGGCTCATCCGGCGCCGACGTGCTGCTGTTTGAGTTGCACTGAAGCCCGTTCTGAGCGGGCACAGCCGCCTGTGATCCAGGGCACCCGCCTGCTCGGTTGATCCGATCAGGCTTGAGCAATGGCTTATGCGTCCCGTCAGGCGATCTCCACGCGGCTCTACCGCCTCACCGACCGGCAGGGGCAACCCCATCCGGTGCTGGACGAGACCTTCGAGAGCCTCGAGTTAGCGCTCGAGGCAGCGTTGGAGTGGCTGGAGCTTCAGGGTTTGGTGGATGAGCGTGCTGATCAGCGCGAACGGGAGCGTCAGCTGGCCCTGCAGGTGGGTGTGGAGATGAGCACCCCCAGCGGCTGCTGGCGCACCTTGCGCCATGCCGGTTTCATGGCGTGGCGTTCTCCTGGCTGCTGATGCAAGCGAACCAGAGCCTCGATCGGTCCTTGGCCTGGGCCGGTTTGCTCCTCAACGCTGCCGGCTTGCCCTGGTTGGTGCAGCTGCTCACCAGTGGCGGCTCCATGGGGGCCGCCAACTGGGCCGTTGGGCTCAGTGCGATTCTGCCGGCCCTGGTGCTCGGGGTGGTGGCTTCGGCAGCTTTGGTGAAAGGCCGCCGCTGGGGCCGTGTGGTGGCGATCGTGGCCCTCAGCCTTTCCCTGGCCGTGACCCTCAGCTACGGCGTGGTGTGGCTGGTGCTGGTTTCCCTGGCCAGGTCTTTGATGGCAACCGGGCTGGGTGTGTTGGTGGTGGTTGAGCTGCTGCTGCTGATCTACTGGTGCCTGCCGAGGCCCTGGTGGCGCAGCGGCGCGCGCTGAGGCGGCGCCGATCAGATCGCAAATTGGTATCGCCTGATACCAATGAACCTGCCGTGCGCGCCTTGCATGGTTTGAATTGATACATATCGGCCATGCCCAGTGCTGAGCGTTTTGCCGCCCTGCAAACCATCCAGCGGCGTAAGCCTGCGGCGGTGCAGGCCCCATCCGCTCTCCAGGACATCTGGGCCAGCGATGTGTTCACCCTGGATCGGATGAAAGAGGCGCTGCCCCGCAGCGTGTTCAAGTCGATCCAGGCCACGATCCGCGAAGGCGGCCGCCTCGATGCTTCCGTGGCCGATGCCGTGGCCGGTGCCATGAAGGACTGGGCCACCAGCCGCGGTGCTCTCTACTACGCCCACGTGTTCTATCCGCTCACCAACCTCACGGCGGAGAAGCACGACGGATTCATCGTGCCCAAGGGTGATGGCCGCGCAATCACCGAGTTCACCGGCAAGCTGCTGGTGCAGGGTGAGCCTGACGGTTCCTCGTTCCCCAACGGCGGCCTGCGTTCCACCTTTGAGGCCCGCGGCTACACGGCCTGGGATGTGACCAGCCCCGCCTGGTTGATGCGTACGCCCAACGGCGTCACCCTCTGCATCCCCACGGTGTTTGTGTCGTGGACCGGTGAGGCCCTCGATAAGAAAACCCCGCTGCTGCGCTCCAACGCCGCGGTGAACGCGCAGGCGCGTCGCGTGCTCAAGCTGCTGGGTGAAAAGGAGATCGCTCCGATCAACTCCAGCTGCGGCGCTGAGCAGGAGTATTTCCTGGTGGACAACGCCTTCATGGCCCTCCGCCCCGACCTGCAGCTCTCCGGTCGCAGCCTGTTCGGTGCGCCGCCGGCCAAGGGGCAGCAGTTCGACGACCACTACTTCGGTGCGATCCCCGAGCGGGTGCAGGTGTTCATGCAGGACGTGGAGGATCAGCTCTACCGCCTCGGAGTGCCCGCCAAGACCCGCCATAACGAGGTGGCCCCCGGTCAGTTCGAGATTGCCCCAGTGCATGAGGCCGCCAACGTGGCCACCGACCACCAGCAGCTGATCATGACGGTGCTCAAGAGCACTGCCAAGCGCCACGGCTTCACCTGCCTGCTGCATGAAAAGCCCTTTGCCGGCGTGAACGGCAGCGGCAAACATGTGAACTGGTCGATCGGCAACAGCACCCAGGGCAACCTGCTCGATCCCGGCAAGACCCCCCACAAGAACATGCAGTTTCTGCTGTTCTGCGGGGCTGTGATCCGCGGTGTGCACCAGTACGGCCCGCTGATGCGCGCTGCTATTGCCACCGCCAGCAACGATCATCGCCTCGGCGCCAACGAAGCGCCCCCGGCGATCATCTCGGTGTACCTCGGCAGCCAGCTCGAGGACGTGTTCAACCAGATCAAGGCCGGCCAGCTGCAGAGCTCCACCAGCGGTGGCGTGATGCAGCTCGGCGTCGACAGCCTGCCCGAGTTCCCCAAGGACGCAGGTGATCGCAACCGCACCTCGCCGTTTGCCTTCACCGGCAACCGCTTCGAGTTCCGTGCGGTGGGTTCAGGCCAGTCGGTGGCTGGTCCGCTGGTGGTGCTCAACACCGTGCTGGCTGATGCCCTCAGCTGGGTGGCTGATCAGCTTGAAGCGCGCTTAGCCAAAGGTGAGAGCATCGAGAAGGCCAGTTTCGGGGTGCTGCAACAGATCACCCAGGAGAACGGCGCCGTCATCTTCGGCGGCGACGGCTACTCGAGCGCTTGGCACGAGATGGCCGTGAAGGAGCGGGGTCTGGAGAATCTGCGCACCAGCGCCGATGCGCTGCCGGTGCTCAAGCGCGATGCCATCCGCGATCTGTTCACCCGCCAGAACGTGCTCAGCCCCGTGGAGCTGGAGAGCCGCTTCGAGGTGTATGCCGAGCAGTACATCCTGGCAATCGAGGTGGAAGTGCGCCTGGCGCTGCGTCTCGCCCGCACCGTGATCTACCCGGCGGTGAGCGCTTACCTCGGTGAGCTGGCGGGCTCCCTGCAAGAGCAGGAAGCGATTGGATTGCAGCCCTCGAAGGCCATCGCCCTGCAGATCGCTGGCTTCAACCAGCAGCTGGTGGAGCGGGCCAATGTTCTGGAAGCAGCGCTGGGGTCGGCTCCCCACGGCGCCGAGGCGCACATGCGCCACTGCGCTGATCAGCTGATGCCGCTGATGGGTGAGCTGCGGGCCGCCGCCGATGCCCTTGAGGCTCTGGTAGACGACGCTGCCTGGCCGCTTCCCACCTACCAGGAAATGCTGTTTGTGCGCTGAGGCGCCAACTCGGCGGCGGGTAAGGCACCCGCCAGCCCTTCGCGCAGTGGGGTCTGGCGGGCTTGCCAGACCCGTTGCGCCCAAGGGCCAAGCAAGACCCTGCCCTGAGCGAGCAGGGCTCGCAGCAGTGGTGTATGGCCCACCAGCTGCCCCTGGAGAGCTTCAGCGCTTTGAAGCGATTGCATGCGTTGAATTTCCGGCAGGCGCTGCTGTTCCACCGCGGCCGCCGCCCGATCGAGCTCCTCAGGCTCGGCTTGGCTGAGGAGACTTGCAGCCACCAGGCTGTCGCGCAACGCCATGTTGATGCCCTGCGCCCGCACCGGACTCATCGGGTGGGCTGCATCGCCAAGCAACAGCAGCCCCGGCTGATGCCAGCGCTCCGCCAGTCCCACCGGCACCGACACCCGTAGCGGGCCCTGCAGCTCTCCGGCTCGCTCCCTCACCAAGTTCGCCACTGGAGAGGGGAGCAGCTGTGCCCAGGCATCGCCCCAGGCCTGCGGGGTGCGCCGGGGCGTGGGCCCACCGTTCTTCAGCAGCCAGGCCAGCTGCAGCTCCCCACGGGCTCCGATGCAGGAGCTGCCCACGGCACCAGCGGAGAGGTGGGTGCTGAAGCCGCCATCCAGATTGCCCGGCAGAGGTCCTGGCAGTTCAAACCAGAGCACTTCCAGTCCACGGCCTCGTTGTTGCAATTGGACGCCCGCCTCGCGGCGCACCAGGGACTGGCGACCATCGCAGCCCACCACCAGATCCGCCTCCAGCCGGCCAGCATTCGCCAGCTCCACGCCGCAGATGCGCGCGCCGTTGCGTTGGAGCCGCTTCACGGCCTGCCCCGGATGCCATTGCAAGAGGGGCTCCTGCAGGGCCTTGGCCAAGAGGGCCTCCAGCAGCAGCTGCTGTGGCACCAGTCGGCAGGGCTGCAGCGAGCCCATCGGCTCGGGCACTGCAAACAACTTGTGTCTGTTCACCCACACGCTCCAGCCCGCCAGCGGTCTCTGGGGCAAGCCCTCCACCAGATCGCTTAGCCCCATCCGGGCCAGTGCCTCCTGGCCGCAGGGCATCAGGGCATCGCCGCGAAACTGGCGGCTGAACTGCCGGCTGGCTTCCACCAGCGCCACGGGATGGCCAGCGCGCGCGAGCTGAAGAGCAAGGCTCAACCCGGCCGGTCCCGCTCCCACCACCACGAACCGGTTCATCAAGCGGTCTGCAGCGGGGGCTCAATCTGTTGGTTCATGACGAGCCGCGTGGCTAGAGCGGGGGTGCAACTGAGTCTCACCACGCGATGTCGCTCAAATTTTGGAGGCCCTGGATCGATCCCCATGGCTGCGGCGAAGGCTCACAGCCGGAGCGCTATGTGCTGCGCGGGGGCGGGGATGCGCAGTTTTTGGGGATCGCCGCCCGTAACGAACTGATCGAAACAGTGACGGATCCCCATCGGGCCTGGGTGTTTCACACCCACGAGCGTGCGGTTGCGGTCGCTCGCGATCTGGCGAACGTGTTCGGCGAACCCGTGGATGTGGTGAAGCTTCAGTGAACTGCGTGCTCAGGCCTCGGTGGGGGAGGTGAGCAGCCGGAAGCCACTGAAGAAGAGGGAGATCCCGAAGAGCGTGCCCACCGCCCAGAGGCTGTCGCTCGGCCACTCCGCTACCAGCAGGCCACCAAGGATTGCTGTGACCACACCATCCATCAGCACCAGGCCGCGGGCTTCGCCCTGGCTGGCAGCTGCTGCGGCGAGTTCCATGACGCCTTCGAATATCAACAGCAGACCCACAAACAAGGTGAGGCTGATCTCGCTTTCGATCGGGTAGGCCACCACCCAGATGCCAGCCACGAGATAGAAGATGGCAGATAAGGCACGGAAGATCTTGCCTTTGGTGCCTTCGGCCTGCCCCAGACGTAGCAGTTGGGTCACACCCGCCACGGCCGCGATCACGCCGATGCTCAAGGTGAGCGCTGTGGCGGAGAGGAAGGGCAGTGCAATCGAAGCAGCGGCCGCTACGAACAGCAGAACGGCCGTGATGCGCCGAAGGGTTGTGGGATTCACCGGGGAGAAGGCTGGAACGCAACAGGTTAGGTGTGTTTTGCCCGCTCGCCTGAGCCCTCATTAGGGTGCGAGCACTGTCTGTGTTCACCCGCCGACCGATGGCCGCGATCTTCAGCGACAACAGCCTCACGATCGGCCGGACACCTCTGGTGCAGCTCAACCGCCTGAGCGAGGGCTGCGGGGCGCGGGTTTTGGCCAAGATCGAGGGACGCAACCCTGCCTATTCGGTGAAATGCCGCATCGGCGCTGCGATGGTGGCTGCCGCTGAGCGCGAGGGGCTTCTGGGCCCTGGCAAGGCACTGATCGAACCCACCAGCGGGAACACCGGCATCGCCCTCGCCTTTGTGGCGGCGAGTAAGGGCATCCCGCTCACACTCACCATGCCGGAAACGATGAGCCTGGAGCGGCGCAAGCTGCTTACGGCTTTCGGCGCCCATCTGGAGCTCACCGAAGGGCGCATGGGGATGACCGGCGCTGTGAACCGCGCCAAGGAGATCGCTGCGAGCGATCCCGATCGCTGGGTGCTGTTGCAGCAGTTCGTGAATCCCGCCAACCCACAGATCCATCACGACACCACCGGCCCTGAAATCTGGGACGACACCGATGGCCAGGTGGATGTGCTGGTGGCGGGCGTGGGCACCGGTGGCACGATCACCGGTGTCAGCCGCTACATCAAATCCACCCTCGGCAAGCCCCTGGTGAGCGTGGCGGTGGAGCCGAGCAACAGCCCGGTGATCAGCCAGACCAAAGCGGGTGACCCCCTGCAGCCCGGCCCCCACAAGATTCAGGGCATCGGTGCTGGCTTTGTGCCCGGCAACCTGGATCTGGCCCTGGTGGATCGCGTTGAGCAGGTGAGCGACGAGGAAGCTGTGGCGATGGCGCGTCGCCTGGCCCGCGAAGAAGGCATCCTGGCGGGCATCAGCTGCGGGGCCGCCACCGTGGCGGCGTTGCGGCTTGCCCGGGAACCGGAGATGGCGGGCAAAACCGTTGTGGTTGTGTTGCCAGATTCCGGCGAGCGCTATCTCAGCTCCGTGTTGTTTGAAGGGATCTTCAACGAGCGAGGCCTGCCTGTCTGAGGCGGGCCTCACCTGTGGTTGCCTGGCTCAGTCCGCCAGGGGGGTGATGGTCTTGAGGCGCTCGTTCAGCTGCATCGCCATCGACTGACGACCCACGGCCAGCACCTTCAGTGTGTCTTCGTGCATGCGCAGCTGGGCATCGGCCACCTGCATGCCGCGCACCAGCTCTTTCAGATCGTCCGGCAGCGTGTTGAGGTCGTAGCGCTTGCCCTCGAAGGTGAGCACGGGGGGCTGCTGGGCGGCGGAGTCGGTCACTTGTGTGGTAGTCCGGTTGGTTTTATGCCAATCCATTCTCGCCTGAGGCGGCTTCCTCTGCAGTGGTTTTCGAGAGTGCTTGGGGAAGAGGTCTCTTAAAGAAGAACATCAGCAGTTGCCCCACCTGGGCCGTGGTGGTCATTTCCCATCCCTCCTGACCCAGAAGGTTGAGGAAGTGCTGGAGCTGCTCTGCTGGATGCTTGGGGGGTGCTTGGGCTTGCTGATTCGGCCCGTACACCTGAGGGAATTCGCGGGTGATGAATTCCGGGCTGAGAGCCCCCCCCATCTTCTGACTGGCCACCTGCGGGTCGGGTGGCTGTGGTGGGGTTTGGTTATCCACGTTGATGTGGATAACCCGGTATTCCCACTTGGGAGCTTTCGGCGATGCGCTCATTGCCCTTGGATCATCGGCCCAGGTTATGGGCGCTTCAGGCCCCGCGAATCAGCTGGCGCTCGCACAGGTCGCGGTAGCGGCCGGGGCGGCTGATCAAGAGGTCGTGGTTGCCCTGATCCACGATCTGTCCGTGCTCGAGCACCACGATTGAATCGGCCTCCTGCACGGTGGAGAGGCGGTGGGCGATCACCAGCACCGTGCGCCCGGCCATGGCCTGATCCAAGCCCCGCTGCACGGCTTCCTCCGATTCGGCATCGAGAGCGCTGGTGGCTTCATCCAGCAGCAACACCGCCGGATCCCCCAACACCGCCCGGGCGATGGCCAGTCGCTGCAGCTGGCCGCCTGAGAAGTTGCTGCCTCGCTCTTCCACTCGGGCCTCGTAGCCGCCTGGCATCGCTTCGATGAAGCCATCCGCATTGGCCAGCCGTGCAGCCGCCCGGATCTGATCGGGGGTTGCTGGCCGGCCGAAGGCGATCGCCTCAGCCACCGTTCCTGAGAACACCGCGCTCTGCTGGGGAACCAGTGCCACGGCCTTGCGCAGCTCGCTTGCCTTGAGGTCGGCTAGATCGCAGCCATCCAGCAGCACCCGCCCGCTCTGGGCGGTGTTGAAGCGCAGCAGCAGCGAAAACAGCGTGCTTTTGCCGGCGCCAGAGGGGCCGACCAGGGCCACCACCTGCCCTGGCTTCACCCGCAGACTGAGGTTCCGCAGCACGGGTTGCTCCGCCTCATAGCTGAAGCTCACCTGCTCGAGGGTGAGTTCTCCCGCCACCTGGCCCAGAGGCAGTGCCTGGGGCCGATCGGGGGGTTCGATGGCCTGCTGCTCGATCTCGCGCAGACGCCGCAGCGAGGCCTGCCCTTGCTGGAACTCGTTGAAGTTGGTGGTGAGGTGGCTGATCGGATCGATCAGCATCAGCAGCGCCGCTACATAACTACTGAAGCCCTGGCCATTGAGGTCGCCGCTTTGAATCCGCGCGGCGCCCATCAGCAGCACTGCCAGGATGCCGGCCGCCTCGAGGAAGCCCACCACGGGGTATTGGAGTGCGAGCAGCCGCTGGGTGCGGTAGCGGGCGCGGCGGTGCAGATCGATCTCCGTTTCGAAGCGCTGCTGGAGCCAGGGTTCAGCGGCAAAGGCGCGCACCAGCGGCAGCCCGCCGATCGCCTCCCCGAGCAGGGCCGCCAGCTCGCTCACCTGCTTCTGGCTCTTCTCGGCTGCGCCCATCACCTTGGCGCCGAACACGCTCACCAGCACCGCCACCAGCGGAGCCAGCAGCAGGGTGCCCAGCGACAGCTTCCAGTCGAGCCAAACCATGTAGCCGAACACCACCACCAGCTGCAGCGCAGAAGGGGTGGTGTCTTGGATTGTTTTGTAGATCACCTCTCCGACGCGGTCGGCGTCTTCGGTGAGGCGGTAGGTGAGGTCGCCGGCGGAGAGTTTTTCGAGCACCCCAAAATCCAGGCGTTGCAGCCGCGCGAACAGGCGGCGGCGCAGTTCTTGGCTCACCTGCAGGGCAGGGCCTGCCAGGAGGGTGTCTTGGCCGAATTGGGCCAGCTTCTGCAGCATGAACACGCTGAGAGCCAGGCCGATCACCTGCAGCACCCGGCCGAAATCACCGGCACCGATCGCGGGGATCAGTTGGCCGGCCAGCCAGGCGAGCAGCGGCCAGCAGGCCACAAACACGAGCATGCAAGCCCCACCGGCCAGGAGTGCGGAGCGGTAGGGCATCAGCAGCGGCAGGAGCCGCCGGAAACCGGCCGAGGGGGGTGCGAGCATCAAGGCAAGCTATCAGCGCTTTTTTTGGCCACCTCCCCCGCGGCTGAATCGATCCGGCTTGATCAGTTCCTCAAATGGCAGGGCCTGGCGTTCACTGGTGGTGAGGCCAAGCAGCGCATCCAGGGCGGTGAGGTGCGGGTGAATGGCTTTCAGGAAACCCAGCGGGGCCGCAAGCTCAAGCCTGGCGATCGCGTTGAGCTGGATGGCCAGACCCATGTGGTGCCGCAGAACACGGCCGATCAGGGCTGAACCGGGCAGCCTTTAGGTTGGTGGGTCGATTCGTTCAGGACGCTGTGGGTAAGGCCGTCATCGCAGGCAACTGGAAGATGCACATGACCTGCGCCGAAGCGCAGGCCTTCGCTGACGCCTTCAAGCCCCTGGTGGCCAGCCTCCCTGCCGACCGCGAGGTGGTGCTGGCACCTCCCTTCACGGCGATCCCCACCTTGAGTGCGGCCCTGGCTGGCAGCCGCATCCACATCTCCGCTCAGAACATCCACTGGCAGGAGAAAGGAGCCTTCACAGGCATGATCTCGGCGCCGATGCTGATGGAGCACGGCGTGACTCACGCGATCGTGGGCCACAGCGAGCCGCGCAAGTACTACAGCGAGACCGACGAGCAAATCAACCTGCGCGCCCGCAGCGCCCAGAAGCACGGCATCATCCCGATCCTCTGCGTGGGTGAGAGCGATTCCCAGCGGGAAGCCGGTGAAGCTGAACGCGTGATTCGCCGCCAGGTGGAGCAGGGCGTGGATGGTCTGGATCCAGCCCGCCTGATCGTGGCCTATGAGCCGATCTGGGCCATCGGCACCGGCAAAACCTGCGAAGCCGCCGAGGCCAACCGCATCTGCGGCCTGATCCGCCTGTGGGTGGGCTATCCCGAGGTGGTGATTCAGTACGGCGGTTCGGTGAACCCCGCCACCATCGATCAACTGATGGCTCAGAGCGATATCGATGGCGTGCTGGTGGGCGGCGCCTCCCTGGATCCAGAAGGTTTTGCTCGCATCGCCAACTACCAGGTGCCTGTAGCCGCCTGATGGCACTGCGCTGGGGGCAGCGCACCCATGTGATGGGGGTGATCAACCTCACCCCCGATTCCTTCAGTGATGGCGGCCGCTTTGATCGCCCAGCGCGCGCCCTGGCTCAGGCGCAGCGTTTGGTAGCCCAGGGGGTGGAAATCCTCGATCTCGGTGCCCAGAGCACACGGCCGGGTGCAGAGGATGTTGGAGCGGCTGAAGAGCAGGCTCGGTTGCTGCCGGCCTTGCAGTTGATTCGCCAGGCGATCGACAGCGGCCAGATGCGCTGCCCGCCGCGCGGTGACGCTCCTCAGGCCAGCGGCCGTCCACTGATTTCGGTTGATACTTTTCGAGCGCCGGTGGCCGAAGCCGCCCTGGCGGCCGGTGCTGATTGGATCAACGATGTGAGCGGTGGCCGTCAGGATCCTGCGATGCTGTCGCTGGTTGCCCAGGTGGGGTGCCCCTACGTGTTGATGCACTCCCGGGGCGACAGCCACTCCATGGACGGGCTCACTGACTATGGCGCTGCTGGAGTGGTCCCATCGGTGCTGAGAGAGTTGCAGCGAGCCAGCCAGCTGGCCCTTGCTGCTGGAGTTCGCCAGGAGCAACTGATCTGGGATCCGGGCCTCGGCTTTGCGAAAACAACAGAACAAAACCTGGCACTCTTGAGGGGCCTTGCCCAGTTGCGCAGTGAAGGCGTCCCGCTCTTAGTTGGTCCCTCTCGTAAACGCTTTATCGGAGCGGTGCTTGAGGAGCCACGGGCGAAAGCCCGGCTCTGGGGAACGGCAGCCGTTGTGGCTCAGTGCGTGTCAGCCGGGGTGGACGTCGTGAGAGTGCACGACGGTGGCCCGATCGTGCAGGTAGCCAAGATGGCCGATGCGCTCTGGCGCTGAGGGCGTCAGTTGCTGACGCCCTCGATGCGGTCTTCGATCTCCTGGTAGATCTCCTGCAGTTGCTGGATGTTCTCGTCGGAGGTTTCCCAGTAACCGCGGCCGTTCACTTCGAGCAAGGTGCCCACGATACGGCGGAAGCTGTGGGGGTTGAGCTCCATCAGCCGCTTGCGCATCTCTGGGTCATTGATGAAGGTTTCGTTGGCTTCTTCGTAGACGAAGTTGTCAACGGCGCCGCTGGTGGCGCTCCAGCCCAGGGTGAAGTTGAGGCGCTTGGCCACTTCACGCACGCCCTCGTAGCCGGAGTTGAGCATGCCCTCATACCACTTGGGGTTGAGCAGCTTGGTGCGGGAATCGAGGCGGATCGTTTCGCTTAGGGAGCGCACCTGGGCGTTGGCGGTGGTGGTATCGGCGATGTAGCTCGCCGGTGCTTTGCCGTCGTCGCGCAGGCCCTGGATCAGCTTGGTGGGATCACTGTCGAAGTAGTGGCTCACATCGGTGAGCGAGATCTCCGCGGAATCCAGGTTCTGGAAGGTCACATCGGCGGTCTTCATCACCGACTCGAACACCTCGCGCTTCTGGTTCATCTCGCCGGGGTTGTCGGCATTGAAGGCGAAGGTTTTGCGGGACAGATACATCTCCTGCAATTCGTTCTCTTCTTCCCAAGTGCTGTTCTCCACTGCCAGGTTCACATTCGATGAATAGCTGCCGCTGGCGTTGGAGAACACGCGGGTGGCGGCATCACGCAGGGAGATGCCCTCCTTCTCGGCCTGCTCCTGGGAGTGCTTGCGCACGAAGTTCATCTCTAGGGGCTCATCAGCCTCGGCGGCCATCTTCACGCCCTGATCGATCAGGGCCATCTGGTTGATGAACAGGTCGCGGAACACACCGCTGCAGTTCACCACCACATCGATCCGGGGGCGACCCAGCTCCTCGAGGGAGATCAGCTCGAGTTTGTTCACCCGGCCCAGGGAATCGGGCACCGGCTTCACGCCGATGAACCAGAGGATCTGTGCCAGCGATTCGCCGTAGGTCTTGATGTTGTCGGTGCCCCAGAGCACGCAGGCGATGGTTTCCGGCCAGGTGCCCTGCTCCTGCTTCTGGCGCTCGATCAGCTTGTCCACCACACCTTTGGCGGCGGCGATGGCGGCTTTGGTGGGGATGGCCTGTGGATCGAGGGCATGCAGGTTTTTGCCGCTGGGCAGCACACCAGGGTTGCGGATCGGGTCGCCGCCGGGGCCCGGCAGCACGTATTCGCCATCGAGGGCTCGCAGCAGGCTCTGCATCTCCAGATCGGCGCACACCTGCTCGAGGCAGAACTGCAGGTAGCCGAACAGCTTGTCGAGCTCGGCCTGATCCACATCCGGGAAGCCGGCGTTGCGGCAGGCGCTCAGCCAGGGGCTGGGCAGTTTGAAGCCGAACTGCTCGAGCAGGTTGAAGAACCAGGCGAAGTTGCGGCGCAGCGTCACGCGACCGTCGGTGCCGGTCACGGCCTGCACCATGGCGCCTACGGCGGCGCGCGATGTCTCGGTGATGACGCGGTTGAGCTCGACATCGGCGAGCACCCCGTTGTCGTTGCCGGCATACACGTCGGCGATGGTGCGGCCTTTGCTCTCGGCCAGCAGGGCCGGCAGGGAGCGAATGCCGTCTTCATCGCGCTCAAGGGCGG
>NZ_JBIPMN010000139.1:0-7282 GCF_044369115.1 Vulcanococcus sp.
TTCTGGAATGTGGTGGCGAGTCTGGGAGCCTTCTTACTGGGAGTGTCGATTATTCCATTTCTGCTCAATATGTTGAGTGCCTGGATCCGCGGCCCCAAGGCAACGCACAACCCTTGGAATGCCATCGGTCTGGAATGGCTCTTGCCTTCCCCGCCCCCCGAGGACAACTTCGGCGAGGACGTGCCCACCGTGATCAGCCGCCCCTACGGCTATGGCTTAGGCAAACCCCTGGTGGAACACCAAAACGAGATTGAACGCAAGCTCGAACTGCAGGAGGCATCCGCATGACCATCACCACACTGCAACAACCAGGGGCTCCCGCCGAGCACGAAGAGCACCCAAAACACAACCTCACCGGATTTATCATCTTTCTGTGCTCAGAAAGTGTGATTTTCCTCGCCTTCTTCAGTGGCTACGCGCTGTTGAAGACATCAGCACTCAACTGGTTGCCCCAGGGTGTGGATGGATTGGAGTGGAAGACGCCACTGGTTAACACGATTGTGCTTGTGTCCAGCTCGGGCACCATTGCCTTGGCTGAGCATTTCAAAAACCGCGAGAACATGCTCCTGTTCCGCGGGTTCTGGCTGATGAGTATGGCCATGGGGGTTTACTTCCTCTATGGCCAAGCAGTCGAGTGGAGTGGTTTGCAGTTTGGCTTCACCTCTGGAACCTTCGGTGGCACGTTCTATCTGCTCACGGGTTTCCACGGCTTGCACGTGGCCACGGGAGTTCTGTTGATGGGCCTGATGTTGATCAAATCCTTCATCCCAGGCAATTACAGCGGTGGTGAACAGGGTGTGCAGGCCACGTCGCTGTTCTGGCATTTCGTGGATGTGATTTGGATCATCCTCTTTCTGCTGATCTACGTGTGGCAATAGGAGGTTCACCATGATCATCGACGACACCCATTACGACGTCATCGTGATTGGCAGCGGTGCCGCTGGAGGCACCCTTGCTGCTCAGCTCTCCCATTCCGGCAAGCGTGTTCTCCTGCTGGAACGCGGTGGTGCGATGCCACTTGTTGACCAGAACGTCGCGGATGTGGATCTGTTCCGCAAAGATCGCTACCACCCTGGTGAGCAGTGGTTTGGAACCGACGGGGATCCTTTTTCACCGCAAACCATCTACGCCCTTGGTGGCAACACCAAGATCTGGGGCGGTGTGCTTGAGCGGATGCGGGAGAAGGAGTTCGCGGGTATCCAGTTGCAGCAGGGTGCTGCCCCTTCCTGGGAGCTGAGTTACAGCAGCTTCGCTCCCTTCTACGACCGTGCTGAGCAGCTCTACCGCGTGCACGGTGAGCAGGGTGTTGATCCCAGTGAGCCTCCGCGTCATTCCGGTTTCCCGTTTGAGCCGAAACCGATCGAGCCGTTCATGCAGGAACTGCGCCTGTCGCTGGAACGGCACGGCGTTCATCCCTATCACCTGCCCCAGAGCTGGTCGGAGTCAGCCTTGGATCCCACCGGTGATGCCGAGCTGTTTGGTGTGGATCAAGCCCGGGCGCAGCCATTGGTGCGGGTGCGTGAACGCGCTCGGGTACGGCGGTTGCACGTGAACCCCTCAGGCACTGAGGTGCGCGGGGTTGAGGCTGAGATTGATGGCCAAGCGTGGTTGTTTACGGCCCACGTGGTGGTGTTGGCGGCGGGCGCTGTCAACAGCGCCGAGATTCTGTTGCGCTCGGCTACGGAGCACCACAGCCGGGGCTTGGCCAATGGCTCTGATCAGGTGGGCCGCAACCTGATGAAGCCACAGCTCACCTCGATCATTCAGCTGGCTGCCGAACCCAACTCCGGTCGCTATGGCCGCAGTTTGGGCGTCAACGATTACTACTGGGGCGATCAGAACGTGAGCTTCCCTCTGGGTTCGATCGCCAGTGGCGGCGGCGTGCTGCAAGACGCTTTGTTTGCCGAATCTCCACCGGTGCTATCGCTGGTGACCAAGCTGATGCCCAATTTCGGGCTTGAACAACTGGCGGCCCGCTCGGTGGTGTGGTGGGCCATGAGTGCTGTTCTCCCCGATCCCCATAACCGGCTGACGCTGCGAGGGAATCACCTTCAAATCCACTATCTCCCCAACAATCGCGAGGCCCATGACCGCCTTGTGTATCGCTGGATCGACACGCTCAAGCTGGTGGAAAGCGACCCCGAGTGCCATGTGGTGAAGTCCGCTCCCACCCATCCGCGCGGTGAGGCTCCGCTCACCGTGATGGGCAGCGTTTGCGGCACCTGCCGCATGGGTTCCAATCCAGCCACGTCCGTGGTGGATCTCAATGGCCGTGCCCACGAGCTCACCAACCTCTACATCGCTGATGCCAGTGTGTTTCCCAGCTGCCCTGGCATTGGCATTGGTCTCACGGTGATCGCCAATGCATTGCGCGTTGGCGACCGGGTGCTGGAATCCCTATGACGTTTCTAAGCGGGGCATCGCCCGAAGGCTCTGAGCTGCGGCGGATGGCCGAGCGCGACCGCGAGGGTGTGCGCTGGGATCTCTGGGGCAGCTATTTGCCAGAACGTCAGTGGGGAACGGTGCGCGAGGACTACTCCGCCGATGGCAACGCCTGGACTTCATTTCCCCACGATCACGCCCGGTCCCGGGTCTACCGCTGGGGTGAAGATGGCCTGCTGGGTATCTGCGATAACCAGTGCCGCCTCTGTTTTTCCGTAGCCCTATGGAACGGTGTGGATCCGATCCTCAAAGAGCGCCCCTTCGGCCTCGCCAATGAAGAAGGCAACCACGGCGAAGACATCAAAGACTACTACTTTCATATCGCCAACACCCCAACCCACAGCTTCATGCGTGGGCTCTACAAATATCCGCAGCAGCGTTTCCCCTACGAGCAGCTGCTAGAGGAGAACCACCGCCGGGGCCGCGATCAGCCCGAATATGAGTTGGTGGATACCGGCATCTTTGATCAGAGCCGCTACTTCGATGTGTTCATCGAATATGCCAAGGCGGGGCCAGACGACATTGCGATTCGGATCCGAGCCATTAACCGCGGCCCTGATCCAGCTCCGCTCACCCTGCTACCCACTCTGTGGTTACGCAACACCTGGAGTTGGGGCTATCCCGATGAGCACGAGCACCCGATGCAGCTCGATGGCGATGCTGTGCAGGCCACCGTCAGTGGTGGTGTTGGCACCTATCGGCTCAGCTGCCATGAACAGGGCTCCTGGCTGTTCACCGACAACGAGACCAACACGCAACGTCTCTTTCAGAAGCCCAATGCCCGCCCCTTCCAGAAGGACGGCTTTCATCGTTATCTGATCGACGGTGAGCAGGAGGCGATCAATCCAGCGCAGCATGGCACCAAGGTGGCTCGCCATCTGCAGCGCACCCTTCAACCCGGTGAGGAGTGGCAGGTGAACCTGCGGCTCAGTGGTCCTGTTAGTTCTTCTGATGGTCAGCCTTCGAACGCAGATGTTGATCCGTTGTTCCGGGCGCGTGAGAAGGAATGGCGAGAGTTTTTTGATAGCCGAGTTCCCCACCTCAGCGATGAAGATCGTTTGATCCACAGCAGCGCTGCCGCTGGTCTGTTGTGGTGCAAAAAGTATTACGGCTGGAGTGTGCAGCGCTGGCTGGATGGTGATCCCACGTCACCGGAGCCTCCGCCCCAGCGCTGGCACACGCAAAACCTGTCCTGGCAGCGCCTCAATGCCCACGATGTGATCTCCATGCCGGATGCATGGGAATACCCCTACTTTTGCCAGTGGGATTTGATGTTTCACTCGGTGGCCTTCACCGTGTTTGATCCCGCCACCGCCAAGCAGCAGTGCATGTTGCTGCGCTCGCCGCACTACACCGCTCCAAATGCCCAGACCCCGGCCTACGAGTGGGCTCTCTCTGATCCCAACCCTCCGATCGGCGCCTGGGCGGCGATGCGGATTTTCCAGATCGACCGCAAAAGCAGCGAGGAGCCTGATTTCGGCTTCCTTCGGGCGGCGTTGCGCAAACTGATTCTTGAATACGGCTGGTGGGCTAACCGCAACGATCGTTCCGGCGACAACGTGTTCGAGGGTGGCTTCCTCGGTCTCGACAACATTGCTGTGTTTGATCGCCGCTATCCCCTTGCCGACGGCAGCCGTATTGAACAATGTGATGGCACCGCCTGGATGGCCTCCCTCAGTCTCAACCTGCTGAATATCAGTGTTGAGCTCAGCCGCGCGGAGCCTGAATACGCCGATATCTGTGAGCGCTTTGTCTACGACTACGTCTCCCTGGCTCTCATCCTCAATACGCCGGGCAGTCGGGCCTACGTGAACTGGGATGAGGAGGATGGCTTCTACTACGACGTGATCAAGCGGCCGGATGGGAGCACTACTTTCCTGCGCACTCGCTCGGTTTCCGGTCTGATTCCGCTGCTTGCTGTGGCCAGCTTTGATGTGGACACCGTGAAGCGGCTTCCGGTGCTGGATGTGGCCAGCAGCATGAAGTGGTTGTTGCACGAACGAACTCGCCCCCAGTGGTTGGTCGATAACTTCACCGAGTGGCGCAATGACCGGTTGCTGTACTCCCTTGTGCCGGAGCAGCGTCTCCGCCGGATCTGTGAACGGCTCTTCGATGAGGATGAGTTCCTGTCCCCTTATGGCATTCGCGCCCTTTCCAAGGTGTACGGAGACCATCCGTATACCTTCACCGAGGGTAGTGACTCCCAGACTCTGGCATACAGCCCGGCGGACAGCCCCGTGGCCATGTTCGGTGGCAATTCCAACTGGCGTGGGCCCGTTTGGATGCCGATCAACTTCTTGCTGATCGAGGCCTTGCAGAAGTTTGGCCACTATTACGGCGACTCCTTCCAGGTGGAGTTCCCAACCCGTTCAGGCAACTGGATCAGTCTGTGGGATGCCTCACTGCTTCTAGAGCATCGCCTGGTGAATTTGTTCCGAAGGGGTTCGGATGGTCGGCGGCCGTTTAATGGCGATGTTGACCTCTTCCAGAACGATCCCCACTGGCGTGATCTGCTCCTGTTTAACGAGTATTTCCACGGCGATCACGGCAGCGGTGTTGGTGCCAGTCATCAAACGGGTTGGACGGCCATGGTTTGCAAAATGATCAATCAGCTCAACCGCTACCCCAGCTCCGCCAAAGGCTCGTGACAAAGCGGAGACAGAGTCATCACCTGCTTCTAACTTGCAGCTAGTGATGATGCTTCCGTGGATCTACTCCAGTCGCTTGGTCAGCTGCAAAAGCCCGAGGTCAGCCACTTCGATCTGATCATCATCGGTAGTGGTGCAGGTGGTGGAACTCTCGCCCGCGTGCTGGCGCCTACCGGCCTTCGCATCCTGATCCTCGAGCGTGGCGACTGGTTGCCACAGGAAGCGCAGAACTGGGACGCCGATGAGGTGTTCCAGAAGGGGCGTTATCTCAGCAAGGACATCTGGTATGACGGCAAGGGCAATCCCTTTCAGCCTGGTAGCCACTACTTCGTGGGTGGTGCCACGAAAATGTACGGGGCTCACCATTTCCGGCTACGTCAGCGCGATTTTGAGGCTCTTGAGCACCACGACGGCGTCTCGCCGGCCTGGCCTCTGCGCTACAGCGATTTCGAACCCTGGTATCAGCAGGCCGAGGCGATGTATCACGTGCATGGCCTGCGCGGCGAAGATCCCACCGATCCGCCCAGTTCAGCACCGTATCCGCATCCACCGATTTCCCACGAGCCGAGAATCCAGAAACTCGCGGATGATCTGCGCAGTGCCGGTCTGCACCCGTTCCACGCGCCAAGTGGTGTGATGCTCGATGAGAGCAATATGCCCTATAGCCGTTGCCGGCGTTGCAACAACTGTGATGGATTCCCCTGTTTGGTCCATGCCAAAGGGGATGCCGAAGTGTGTGGTGTGCGCCCTGCTCTTGCCGCTAGCGCCAATGTGTCGTTGCTCACCCGCTCTGAGGTGAAGCGATTGCTAACCGATGAAGCCGGCACCACGGTGACTGGGGTGGAGTTGGTACACGACGGCGAAAAGCTGAGCTACTCGGCTGATCTTGTTGTGGTGAGCTGTGGTGCTGCCAACACGGCCCGCTTGCTGTTGATGTCGGCGAACGACAAGCATCCGCGCGGTTTGGCCAATGGTTCCGACCAGGTAGGCCGCAACTACATGTTCCACAACAGCAAGGCCGCGGTGGCTCTCTCGCATGAGCCCAACCCAACCATCTTCCAGAAAACGATTTCGATCAACGACTGGTATTTCGGCGACGCCGATTACGACTACCCCATGGGCAACATCCAGATGACGGGTAAAACCCGTGGGGCCATCATGAAGGGTTATGCGCCGCTGGAAACCTTCTTGATGCCCGACTGGTCGATGGACCAGATTGCGGAGCATGCCCTCGACTTCTGGCTTACCACGGAAGACCTTCCCGATCCGAACAACCGCGTCACGATTGACTCGGCTGGTCACATTCATCTCAACTACACGGTGAACAACCAAACCTCAGCGAACCGGCTGTGGGGGCGCTTGCAGGGAATGCTCGATAAGCTCTATCTGAAGAAGCACCTGATTGAGCGCCAGATCTACGTCAAGAACCCGATGGGCATCGCTGCCGTCGGCCACCAGGCTGGCACCTGCCGTTTTGGCACTGATCCTTCCAGCTCAGTGCTCGACGTGAACTGCAAGGCCCACGAGCTCGACAACCTCTACGTGGTGGACACGAGCTTCTTCCCCAGCATCGGCGCGGTGAATCCTTCGCTCACCGCCATCGCCAATGCCATCCGCGTGGGCCATCACCTCAAGGAACGGCTGGCGGTGTCCTGATGAGCGCATCACGTGCTGGGGTATCCATTAGATCCCCAGCCAAACCCTCAGCAGATCGTCAATCAACAGCGTGTCGAGCGAGAGCATGCCACCGCCGCAGAAGATCAGCACCAGGCACATCACCACATACATGGCAGCTTTCTCCCAGCTGGGAGGTTCACCAACGCCCATGGGGCCGGCGTAGTCGCCTTCAGGAATCAGATAAGGGTCAGCGGCGATGAAGGGGAAACCACCCTTGATTTCCAGCACCATCGCGTAGGCCATCGAGACCAAAATCGCGAACGAGGCCAGTGGGGTCAGGAAGCCCACGATCAGAGCAATGCCGCCCGCCCACATCGATCCAGCAGAAACAAAGCAAAGCCAGGCCGGCGTGTTCAGCATCTGAGCCCAGGTCTGCAGGTTGCGCAGCTTCGGCCAACCGTGGCGGATGAAGCAGATGCCCATGAACACCCGCAGCAGCAGCAACGCTGCTTGAGCAAAGGTGGAGGGTGCCGCCGGCACCAGCAGCTCCACAACGGTGATGTCCATGGGTTTGA
>NZ_JBIPMN010000203.1:0-4042 GCF_044369115.1 Vulcanococcus sp.
AAGCGCAGCAGAGCTGTGATCAGCTGCACACGATCTGCAGTTGATGGCCATCGGGATCGCGGATCTGCAGGGCTCGGCTGAAGCCGATGGCCGTGGCCTGCTCACCGGAGAGCTCCACGCTGCCGGGGCTCACCCAGCTGCCGCCATAGCTTTCCAATTGGGAGGCAATGCCCTCGAGATCGTCTACCGCAAGGCGGATCTGCCAATGGGCACTGTCGGCGCTGTTCTGGTCGGCCGGCAGGGGGCGCCCGCCCGCAGGTTGAAGGTAGTTGAGGCATTCGATGCCGGGGCCTTCCGGGCAGCGGTGGCCTGTGATCCGTACCTGCGTGTCGCTCAGGCCATCGAGATGGTCCTGTTCGATACCGCTGTTCATGCCATCGCCGCCAAGCCGTAATCCCAGCAGCTCTTCGTAAAAACGGCAGCTGCGTGGCGTGTCGGCATTGGCAATGGCGCTGTGGTCGATGCCGAGAAATGCTGATCCCTTCGTGGCTTGATGCCAGCGCGGTTCGCCCTTGTCCGGCGGAAACTGCAGCAGCTCCAGGCAATGGCCCTCAGGGTCGTGGAATTTGAATGCCTGGATCCCCGCAGCCGCCTGGTTCCAGCCGGGCAGGGTTTGAGGGTCGCTCGAGATGCTTCGCAGCTGGCCTTGTTGGATCAGGGTTTGCACGGGTCCGGCAGCGGCGGCTATGTCGGCCACCACGACGCAGATGTGTTGGAACCAGAGGTCGTTGCTGCGGGAATCGGCGGGAATGGAACGCCCGGGGCGCAAGCCTGCTCCCAGCTCGAGCACCTCCAGCAGTTCGAGCTGTTCGGCGCCCAGCTGCAGTCGCAGCAGTTTGAGGCGGCTGCCAGGAAGCCCGATCAATTGCGCGTAGGAGCCGGGCTCGAGCTCTAAGCATTCCTGGCGGCGGCAGCCCAGATGGCTTGTGTAGAAGCTGGCCAGGGCCTCGGCATCGCGGCTGGTGAAGCCGATGCTGTGAATGTGGGGTGTGATCATCGGTGGATCTCAGCCAGGGTTGCTTTGGAACGCCGCCGCGGCAGCGGAGGCAATGGCGCCATCGAGGTCGGGCGTCATTCCCGACACACCCACGGCTCCGATGCAGGTGCCGTTGTGCAACAGCGGTAGGCCGCCGCCCATGGCCACAGCCGCCTCCTTGAACACACCGGCCAGTTGCAGCAGGGCCGGACGCTCGCCGTTGATGGCGGTCTCCTGGTCAGCGGTGGGCTTGCCGTTGAGTGCAGCCATCCGCGCTTTGGCTGTGGCCACGGCGGTGCTGGAGGGGCTGGCCCCATCGAGCCGCACCACCAGCAGGGGATGGCCTCCGGCATCACAGATGGCCAGGCTCACTGTCGCCTGGTGATGGGTCGCCAACGCCTCGGCGGCGGCAGCGATGCGGCGGCAGTCGGCGAGTTCAAGAGCAGCAACAGTGCGCATCGTTGGCTCAGCCCCACACAATCTTCATCAACCAGAGGTGCCCCTCCAGCTCCACCCCAGCGGCGGCCGCTTCAAGATCGCTCTCGCTGAGCCGCAGGGTGGCTTCGGCCTGGTGCTTCACCAGATCCACGCCGCTGAAGCTGAAGCCCTGCTCAGCGCCAAGCGCGGCAATGGCATTGAGGTTGGGGCAGGCGCTGAAACGCTCCAGCAGCGCTGGATCGCCTTTCACCTGCTTGAGGAAGGTTTCGAGCTGTGGGTTGGCCATGGTTGGGTTCGGTCGGGCTGGTTTTGGATTGGGTTTGGATTGGGTTTGGATTTCAGTGCGGCCAGGTGGCGCCGCGGGTGGCGGTGAACAGGCTGTAGATCGCGGTGGAGGCACAGAGGAACAGGCGGCTGCCGTAGCGGTCGCCGAAGCAGAGGTTCGACACGCGCTTGGGCACCAGCACCTTGCCGATCAAGGCGCCATCGGGCGCGATCACGTGCACGCCATCTGCCGCGCCACACCAGAGGTTGCCGTGCTCATCCACACGGAAGCCATCGGCCCAGCCAGGGCTGATCTTGTGGAAGACCTCACCGCCGCTGAGGCTGCGGCCATCGCCGTTCACCTGGAACCGTCGGATGTACTGCCGGGGCTCAGCCACGCCGGGGGCACCGGATTCGGCCACGTACAGCAGCTGTTCATCCGGGGAGAAGGCCAGGCCGTTGGGTCCGTCGAAATCGGTGGCAACAGCATCGATCTGGCCGCTGCTGGGGTCGAGTCGATACAGGGCCGGTGGTTGTTCTGATGGCTGACGGCCACCTTCGTAGTCGTTCAGCAGGCCATACAGCGGATCGCTGAACCAGATCGAGCCGTCGCTCTTCACCACCACGTCGTTGGGAGCGTTGAGGCGATGGCCATTGGCCTGCGACACCAGCGTGGTGATGCTGCCGTTGTGCTCCAGGCGTGTGAGACAACGGCTGCGGTGATGGCATTGGATCAGCCGGCCTTCGCGATCGCGCGTCTGGCCGTTGGCGAACTCGGAAGGCTCCAGAAAGGTGCTAACGCCGTGCTGTTCGCTCCAGCGCAGGGTGCGATTACCCGGGATGTCGCTGAACAGCAAGCAGCGCTGATCGCCAAACCACACGGGGCCCTCAAGCCAGCGAAAGCCCTCCGCCAGCAGCTCAAGCTCCGCGTTGAACAACACCAAGGCTTCGAAGCGCGGGTCGTAGCTCTTGGTGCAGCTGGAGGGTTGGCTCATTGAAAAAAGCCCGGCGGGGCCTGCCGCCAGGCAGCGTCGTTGCGCTGGATGATCAGCTGCACGCAGGGCTCATCGCCCACCTGGGCGGAGAGATGGCCCGTGTGCCCTTCCGGCGAGGCGATGCAGCCCTGATCGCCACCAAAGGAGTAGTCGCCGGCGCGCATGATCGCGATCTGCCCGTCCATGCTCTGCACGGACCAGGCCCCCCGCAGCACATAAATCCACTTGGGCACGTGGTTTTCGTGCCAATCGGCCGTCCATCCCACCGGCAGGTAGGTAACGAAGGCATTGCCCTGATCAAATAGGGGCCTTGAAAATTGGGGTGAATCGCCGGGGCCCAGCTGCCCGAGCTGGAAGTCGCTGATGGTGCACTGCTGTTGGCGGCTGATGCCATCGTCACTGGTCCAGAGATGCCAATAGGTCTCCGGTTGTGGCGCCAGGCTGAAGGGATCGCTCATGGCTGGCGGGCTCAGTCTTTGATGGCGATGGCAGAGATCTCGAGCTGGATGCCCAGCACCAAAGCAGCGACTTCCACCACAGCCCGGGAGGGATAGGCCATGGGGTCGGGGAAATACTCCTGCCACACGGCATCGAAGGTGTCGAGCGTGTTGATGTCGGTGAGATACACGGTGGCGCTGACCAGGTGCTCGAAGCCGAAACCGGCTTCTTCCAGCACCGCCTGCATGTTCCGCATCACCTGCCGCGATTCCAGGGTGATGTCGCCGTCGCCCACCTTGAGATTGGTGGCGGGATCCACCGGCAGCTGTCCGGTGATGAACAGCATGTTGCCCATCTGGAAGCCCTGGCTGTACGACGCCACGGGCTTGGGAAAACGGTCGCTGTGAATAGCTCTGCGGATCACCCCGGTGGACATCGTCAAGCAGCTCAGAACGGTCACTTCACCGTAGAGAACCTGCTCGGAATGTCACTGCTCTGTCATGTGAGCGGCTGAGCACACATGGGGTGTTGCAGATCGCAGGCAGGATGGCTCGCGCCTCCTAGCGTCCGCACAGTTCAGCGCCGCAGGCGGCTGCTTTCGCCATGACCACAACGAATCCCTACAGCCTCGAGACCCTCTCCAACCTGCTCAAGGGCAAGGTGATCATCGTCACCGGCGGCAACAGCGGGATTGGTAAATCGATCGTGGAGGTGGTGGCTCGCCTCGGCGCCCGCGTGGTGATCGACTATCGCTCACACCCCGAAGCCACCGAGGCCATCGAACAGGAGATCGGTGAACTTGGCGGCACCTGTTTTGGTGTTCAAGCCGATGTGGGCAAGCTCGATGATCTGCAGCGGCTGGTGCAGGAAGCCGTGAATCGCTACGGCCGCCTCGATGTGATGGTGAACAACGCCGGCATCGAAACCCGCA
>NZ_JBIPMN010000004.1:0-30622 GCF_044369115.1 Vulcanococcus sp.
CTCCACCTTGCACCGCCTGCTCGAGGCCCGGGGCAGCAACCGCTTTGGCCGTGATGCCCGGCGGCCGCTGGAGCTCGATCTACTGGTGGTGGATGAGCTGTCGATGGTGGATCTGCCCTTAATGCGTGCTCTGCTCAGCGCACTCCCCCCCACGGCTCGCCTGCTGCTGGTGGGCGATGCGGGCCAACTGCCGCCGGTGGGCACCGGCGCCGTGCTCGAGGAGCTCTGCCGTCCGGCCTGCCGCGAGCAGCTGGGCTCAGCCGTGGTCGAACTCACCACCACCTACCGCAACAACGGCGCCATCGCCGCCGTGGCCTCAGCCCTGCGCCAACCACAACCCAGCGGCATCGAGCCACTCGAAGCCCTGCGGCCGCAGCTGGAGCAACTGCCGCCAGGCGCCAACCTGCAATGGCTGGAGGCCCCCCTGCCCCACCTGCCCACGGCTGTGCTTCAGCCCTTGCGTGAGCAGCAACAGCGGCTGCGGGACCTCAGCCAGGGGCTGCGCTGGCAGGGGGAGCAGCTGCATCCCGACGACAGCGCCGCTCTGCTCGAGGCCTTGGAGGAACGCATCGCCTTGAGCCCGCTGCGCCAAGGGCCCTGGGGGGTGGAAGCCTTGCACCGTGCCCTGCTCGGTGCTGCGCTGGGGGCGCCGCTGGAGCGCTGGCCCCTGGGCACGCCGGTGCTCAACCGGCTGAACCGCCCGGAGCAGGAGCTCGCCAACGGCGACATCGGCGTGCTCGTGGAGCGCGAAGGCCAACGGCTGGTGTGGATGAGCTCCGGCCGTCTGCTCCACCCGGCCCGGCTGGCGGGAGCCGAACCAGCCCTGGCCCTCACGGTGCACAAAGCGCAAGGCAGCCAGTACGGCGAGGTGTTGCTGCTGCTCCCCCCCAGCCGCCACAGCGATCCGCGCCTGCTTTACACCGGTCTCACCCGGGCTCGCCGGCGGGTGCTGCTGGTCACACCGCTGCAATCCACCTAGCGTCAAGGCCATGACCAACGTGGTGGAGCGCCCCTGGGGCTGGTTTGAGCCGCTGGGCAGCGGTGAGGGCTACCTGGTGAAACGCCTCTGCATTCGCGCCGGCCAGCGCATCAGCCTGCAGCGCCACCACCACCGCAGCGAGCACTGGGTGGTGGTGGGCGGTCACGGCACGCTGCTCTGCGACAACCAGAGCCATGAAGCCAGAGCCGGCTGCACCCTGCTGATCCCCTGCGGCGCCCTGCACCGCGCCAGCGCCGGTGATCAGGATCTGCTGATCGTGGAGGTGCAACGGGGTGCACGGCTCAGCGAAGACGACATCGAACGCATCGCCGATGACTACCAACGCGTCGCCGAGGGCACTTCAGGTGAAGTGTTAGGTTGAGATCGAGACCCTTTGTGTAAGGGCAAGGCAGTTATTCGAAGCACGTCCGCTTCATTACCAGGGTGTCTGCCGGCCTGTCGACGAAGGACATTTCCAGGCCCAGCCATTCAAAACGTGACCCAAAACCTTTGTGAGAGCCTCAACAGCTCTGTGAATCAACGCGTCCATACCAATCAACGCGTCGAAACAGAGCAGCCCATCCAGACAGAGCAGCACATCCAAAGGGAAGAAAACCTTTCTGCTCCATCCGAGCTCGCTCAACAGACCGCCGTCGAGACAGACACCACCGCCCAGGTCAACGCCGCCAACGTTGCGGTTGACCTCAGCGCCCTCGATCTCGCCAGCAGCGTTGCCTCCACGCGTGATCAACCGGTGGAGGTGAGTACCACCGTGATCGCTGCCAAACCCCAGGGCTTCGCCAGCTTTGGCTTCGCGCCTGAGCTGCTCGATGCACTCACAGCCATCGGCTACGAGGAGCCCTCCCCGATTCAGAAAGCCGCCATCCCCGAGCTGCTGCTCGGCCGCGACCTGGTGGGTCAGGCCCAAACCGGCACCGGCAAGACCGCAGCCTTCGCCCTGCCGATGCTGGCTGCCCTCGATGACCACCAGCGCACCCCGCAGGTGCTGGTGCTCACCCCCACCCGTGAGCTGGCCATCCAGGTGGCGGATGCTTTCAAAAGCTATGCAGTGAACATGCCGCACCTGCGGGTGCTCCCGCTCTATGGCGGTTCCGATTTCCGCGATCAGATCGTGCGGCTCAAACGCGGCGTACAGATCGTGGTGGGCACCCCGGGCCGGGTGATGGACCACATGCGCCAGGGCACTCTCGATCTCACCGGCCTGCGCAGCCTGGTGCTGGATGAGGCCGACGAGATGCTGCGCATGGGCTTCATCGACGACGTGGAGTGGGTGCTCGAGCAGCTGCCCAGCCAGCGCCAGGTTGTGCTCTTCTCAGCCACGATGCCGCCCGAGATCCGGCGCATCTCGCACAAATACCTCAACGATCCCGCTGAGGTCACGATCAAAACCAAAGGCGCCGATTCCAGCCGGATTCGCCAGCGCTTCATCACCGTGAACGGCCCCCAGAAACTTGAGGCCCTCACCCGAGTTCTGGAATCGGAAACCAAGGAGGGGGTGATTATCTTCGCCCGCACCAAGGCGATCACCGTCACCGTGGCGGAGGCCCTGGAGGCCAAGGGTTACGACGTGGCTGTGCTCAACGGCGACGTGGCCCAGAGCCAGCGGGAGCGCACAATCGAGCGCCTCAAGAGGGGCACCGTAGACGTGCTGGTGGCCACCGATGTGGCGGCCCGCGGCCTTGATGTGGATCGCATCACCCTGGTGGTGAACTACGACATCCCGTTTGATTCCGAGGCCTACGTGCACCGGGTCGGCCGCACCGGCCGCGCCGGCCGCAGCGGCGACGCGATTCTGTTTGTCACGCCGCGGGAGCGCCGCTTCCTCGGCGGTTTGGAGCGGGCGGTGGGCCGACCGATCGAGCCGATGCCGATCCCCAGTAACGCCACCATCAACCAGAGCCGCCTGGATCGCCTGCGCCAGCGCCTCTGCGACAGCCTCGCCACTGAAGGCCGCGACGAAGAGCGCGCCCTGCTCTCCGAGATCGTGCAGCGCGTGGGCCAGGAAAGCGGCGCCACCCCCGAGCAGTTGGCCCTCGCAGCGCTGCAGCTGGTGGTGGGCAGCCAACCGCTGCTAGTGCAAGGCGATGAAAGCTGGATCCGTCAGGCTGGCGGTCGCGACGAACGCCGTGAGGGTGGACGCGATGGCCTGCGCGACCCGCGCCGTCAGGAGCGTCCGGGTCTCGGCGGCCGCCGCGGACCCCGCGAACAATCCGGCCCGCCGGAATCCGGCATGGAGCGCTTCCGCATCGAGGTGGGCTGGCGTGATCGCGTCAAGCCGGGCAACATCGTGGGTGCCATTGCCAACGAGGCGGGGCTGAACGGCCGCAGCATCGGTCGGATTCAGATCTTCGACGCCCACAGCCTCGTTGACCTGCCCCAGGGCATGCCTGACGACGTGTTCCAGGGCCTGCGGCGCCTGAAGGTGATGAATCGCGAACTGCAGATCAGCCGCTCCCGCGACTGATCCGGATCACACGGGGCTCAGGCACACAGGCCGGTGAGCCCCTCGGTGGAGAGTTCGCTGGAGAGCAACGTCAGCTGCTGCACACTGAGCCGCTCCACCGCCACCACCAGGCTGGGCTGCACGGTCTCGCATTCGCTGGCCACCAGGCTTTGCAAAAGATCAAAGCGATCCTGGGGAGCCAGCTCCCCGTCTTCGCTCCAGGCCAGACTCCAGGGCACGGGTGCCGTCATCGGAGGCGCTCGCTACGAGTGTGGATTTACTGACAATCGGACAGTAGTTGGGGAGCGGCCCATTTCTTCCGCTTCCCTTCGGGGTTGCTTCAAGCCTCTTCACGTGGCGCTGCACCCCTGCCGCAAGCGTTAAGGCACCGGCCGTCGCCGCTGTAGGCTCGCAGAGATTCAAAGGCTTACTGGCTTCCCTTCGGAACCGCGCAGCACCCACGGATCAGTTTTCAGGTTCCGCATCAAGGAATGACCATTTACATCGGCAACCTCTCGTTCCAGGCCGAACAAGAGGATTTGCTTGACCTCTTCAGCCAGTACGGCGAAGTGGCCAAGTGCAGCCTTCCCCTCGACCGTGAGACCGGCCGTAAGCGCGGTTTCGCCTTCGTCGAGATGGCGAACGAGGCCGACGAACAAAAGGCCGTTGACGACCTCCAGAACGTGGAGTGGATGGGTCGCATGATCCGCGTCAACAAAGCCACCCCCCGCCAGGGCGGTGGTGGCGGCGGCGGTGGTGGCCGCGGCGGTTATGGCGGTGGCGGCGGTGGTCGCGGCGGCTATGGCGGCGGCGGTGGCTACGGCGGCGGTGGCGGCGGTGACCGGGGTGGTTACGGCGGCGGCGGCGGCTACGACGGTGGCGGCGGCAATCGCTGGTGATCCACCAGCCTTGAGCCTCCGCTCAAACGAAAGCCCCGGGACCCGGCAATCAGATGCCGGCCCGGGGCTTTTTGTTGCCTGTCGATCAGGCGATTGCTTCCCGTTCTTCTAGCTCCGTCAGATCGTGCAGCTGATCGCGCTGCCACTCGCGGCAGCGCACCTCGCTCACGGGATGGGTGGGCTGCAGTTCGCCTTCGCGGGGCTCCGGCAAGGCATTGCGCAGGCTGCGTCGACGCAACTTCGCTGTCCAGCGATGGAAGCGATGGAAGTCTCGGGTCCTTGTCATGAACACCTCATGGTGGTGACAGCACCGGTCTAACGCCGGCGCAACCCACCGCAACGTCCGTGTGGAACAGCTTCACAGACGAATCACGGGGGCGGCCCTGCCGCAGAGGCCTGGCCTTGAATGCAGCGATGGCTTCTCCTCAACTGCCCCTGCAGCGCCTGCTGCGCAGCCTGCACCCCCATCGCCGCCTGGTGTGGCTGGCGGCGATCTGCTCGGTGCTCAACAAGCTGTTCGATCTGGCGCCGCCGGTACTGATCGGCCTGGCGGTGGATGTGGTGGTGCAGCAAAACACCTCCTGGCTGGCGGCCTTCGGGATCACCTCCGTGCCCGGGCAACTGGGGGTGCTGGCCGCACTCTCCTTTGTGATCTGGAGTGCCGAATCGCTGTTCGAGTACCTCTACGCCCTGCTCTGGCGCAACCTGGCGCAAACGGTGCAACACGAGCTGCGGCTGGAGGCCTACAGCCATCTGCAACAGCTGGAGATGGGCTTCTTTGAAGCCAGCAGCAGCGGTCGCCTTCTCGCGATCCTGAACGACGACATCAACCAACTCGAGCGCTTTCTCGATCACGGCGCCAACGAGATCCTGCAGCTGATCACCACCGTGCTGGCCGTGGGCGGCGCCATGGTGTGGCTCTCACCCACGGTGGCGGGGGTTTCGTTCATCCCGATCCCACTGATCCTGTGGGGATCGCTGAACTTCCAGAAACGTCTGCAGCCGCGCTACCGGGAGGTGCGCGAGCGGGCCGGTGATCTCGCCAGCCGCCTCGCCAACAACCTAGGCGGCATGCTCACGATCAAGAGCTACGCCGCTGAGCCATGGGAGAACCAACGGCTCGCCGAGCAGAGCCAGGCCTACCGGATCAGCAACGCCAAAGCGATCCGCTTCTCGGCTGCCTTCATCCCCCTGATCCGCTTCGCGATTCTGTTTGCCTTCCTGGCGATCCTGGTGATCGGCGGGCTGCAGGCCTGGAGCGGCACCATCGCCGTGGGCACCTATTCCTTCCTGGTGTTCATCACCCAGCGGTTGCTGTGGCCGCTCACCAGCCTCGGCCGCACCCTCGACGACTACCAGCGCGCCATGGCCTCCAGCCAGCGGGTGCTGGATCTGATCGACACTCCCATCGCCATCCCCAGCGGGGATCGCCGTCTACCCCTCCACCAAGTTCGCGGCGCCCTGCGCTTCCGAGGCGTGGATTTCGCCTACAGCGGCCGTGAACCACTACTGCAGCACTTCAACCTGGAGGTGCCCGCCGGCAGCACCATCGGCATCGTGGGCGCCACCGGCTCGGGCAAGAGCACGATCGTGAAACTGCTGTTGCGGTTCTATGAGCTGCAGGGGGGCGAGATCCTGCTCGATGGCATTCCGATCCACCAACTGCAACTCGCCGACCTGCGCCGCGCCATCGGTCTGGTGAGCCAGGAGGTGTTTCTGTTCCACGGCACCGTGGCCGAAAACATCGCCTACGGCAACTTCGAGGCAGCCCGCGCTGCAATCGAACAGGCCGCCGAACGGGCCGAAGCAGCCCGCTTCATCGAGGCCCTGCCCCAGGGCTACGACACAGTTGTGGGGGAAAGGGGTCAGCGCCTCTCCGGCGGCCAGCGCCAGCGCATTGCCCTGGCCCGCGCCATCCTCAAGAACCCGCCGGTGCTGATCTTGGATGAGGCCACAGCAGCGGTCGACAACGAAACGGAAGCGGCGATCCAGCGCTCCCTCGATCTGATCACGGCCGAGCGCACCACCCTGGTGATCGCTCACCGCCTGTCCACCGTGCGCCACGCCAATCAGATCGTGGTGATGGAGCAGGGCCGGATCGTGGAGCGAGGCAGTCACGACGAACTGATCGCCGCCGGCGGGGTCTACGTGAACCTCTGGCGGGTGCAGGCGGGGCTGCGCGCCGATGAAGCCCTACGCCTCTGAGACAGACCAGAAACTGACCGCCGGTTATGCAACGTTGAAGGGTTGGTCAAGAGGCGTGAAATAAGTTGTGAGAATGAAGAGTCCAGGCCTGAAGAGCATCGGCATGCGCCCCCGCGATGAGCGCGGCCCGATCCTGATGGCCATTGCCGTGGGACTGGGCGGCGGTCTGCTGCTGGCTGCACCGCTCAGCCAACTGTTGGATGGGCCTCCCGCGGGCAGCAATCACCAGGTGGTGAATCCGTTCAGCAGCTGGACGGGTATGGGCGAGAAGGAAGTGGTGATCCTCGGCACCGATGTGGGCGGCGGCAACACCGATGTGATGTACACGCTGCGGGTGGACAACGGCGTGACCAAGCTCACCCAGGTGCCGCGCGACACCTACATCGACTCCAGCCGCTTCGGCCCGCTCAAGGCCAACGCCCTTTACGCCTTCGGCGGCCCGGATGCGGTGAAGCAGGAGCTCTCCAAACACCTGGGCCGGCCGGTGCAGCACCACATCCTGGTGAACCTCTCGGTGATCCGCCGCCTCGGCGATGCCCTCGGCGGCCTCGAGGTGGATGTACCCAAGCGCATGTATTACAACGACAACACCCAGGGCCTGCACATCGATCTACAGCCCGGCCGCCAGGTGCTGCGCGGCCGCGACATCGAGGGCTTCCTGCGCTTCCGCCACGACGAACTCGGCGACATCGGCCGTCTCGATCGCCAGAAGCTTCTGCTCAAAGCGCTCTTCGATCAACTAACGAAACCGGAAAGCCTCGTTCGCCTCCCCTCCCTGCTGGCCGCTGCCGGGAAGGACATGAAAACCGACCTTGGCCCGATGGAGATCGGTGGCCTGATCACTGCCATGGGCGGCACCAAACTCGATGCAGAGCGCCTGGGCGGCCGACCGTTCATGCGCGATGGCATCAGCTACTGGGAAGCCGAGTGGCCCAAACCGAGCACGGAATCTGCCACTGCCGGCACCACCCCCGACCGCTACGGCTCCGTGTTCTGATCGAGCAGAGCCTCCTGCTCAGCGCGATAGGCCGCAGGCAGCGCCACCAGAAACAGCCACCACCACAGCAACACGCCAAGAGCCAGGGGTGCACTGATCCACCAGCGCTGCAGCAACCACCAGCTGCCACCCACCACCACAACGCCGGTGAGCAGGATCGACCAGGGCTGACACCACCAGGGTTTCTGGCTCCAGAGGCTCTCAGCCATGGGGATGTCCGGAACGGGAGAGCACGAGCAGCGCCAGCAACAGAGCCACCAGCGCCATCAACGGGCTGGCGGCGGCCACTGTGACCCCCAGCGCCGCCGTGAACCAGATCGAGGCGGCGCTGGTAAGGCCATGCACCTGGGGGGTGGGGTCGTCGTGGCCATTACCGCGGCGATCCACCAGGATCTCGCCGGCACCCAGGAAGCCCACACCGGTGGCCACCCCTTGAATCACGCGGCTGCGGGCCTCCAGATCCGGCCCCGCTGCGAGCACCATCAGGCAGGCGCTCAACCCCACCAGAACGTGCATGCGCAGACGGCTGGGCTGGGGATGGCGGAAGTGCTGAGCGCGGTTCACCCCCACCGCCATGCCGCAGAGCACCGCCAGCCCAAGGCGCAGCAACACCTCCAGATCGGGAGAAACAGCGGGAATCCAATTCACGGGGAACGGGCGATCAATGGAAGCCGGCCATAAGCTCATGCCCAGCGCCGGAGCCGCGGACGGTGTCCAACCAGTTGCTGCGCAACAGCCTCAAGCTGGCCGTGGCGGTGTTCATCACAGCCACCATCGCGGTGTGGACGGAACGCATCGAGTTTGTCTGGTATCCGCTGCTGGCGGCGATCATCGTTGTGGACGACAACGATGATCAAACCGTCAAGGCGGCTTCAGCACGGATCCTTGGCACGGTGGCCGGAGGGCTGATCACCTTCATCGTGCACACCATCCTGTCGGGCTGGATGGGGGTGTTGGTGTCGCTGGTGCTGATGATCCCGATCTTGGAGTGGCTGGGCTGGCAGAGCGCCTTGGGCACCGCAAGCATCACCAGCATCATGTTTTTGATGATCCCCAGCCACGTGGCGCTCAATTGGAACTATGTGTTCAATCGAGCGCTCGACACGGTGGTGGGATGCGTGGTGGCGATCCTGGTGGGATTGCTGTTCTGGCCGCGCAACAGTTATCGCGAGCTCGGCGCCGCCGATGAGCGCCTCCGCAGCAGCTTGCAACGGCAATTGCGGCACTACAGCGCCTGGCTGCGCCAACAGGCCGAACGCCCCATCCCCCTCAACCCAGCCCCCCTCACCGGCGATCTACTGCGCATGGAGCAGTTGGTGAGCCGCGAACGCAGCGGTCCCCGCCACCAGCTCCTGCGCAGGAGCCAATGGGAGCAGCGCCTGCGGCTCTGGCAGCTCACCCAATCCCACTGGGTGAGCTGGGAGCGGTTAATGCAATCTCTCCCCGAGCGCTCGCTCCAGCAGGCGGAGCTGATCCGCGGGGCCGTCGTCGCCCTGAACGAGCAACTCGAGGCCCGGCCCCGACCCACCCCCCAACGCAACACCCAGGCCTGGCAGCAGCTGGCCGAGCGCGAACAGCTGCCCCTGCTCCCTCTGCTCGCCTTGGCCGAAGAGCTGCGTCCCCTGCATGCCTGCCTCGGAGGCCTCCATCGCCTCGCCCCCGCGCAGACGCAACGGTCGTGATCAACCGCAACGCCCTGCGCACCGCCCTCACTGCCGGCCTGGGCAATGGCTTCGCCAGCATCACCGGCCTGCCCGACGGTCAATACGTGGCCCTGGCGGTGCTGTCGGTGTCCAGCGGCACCTATGGCACCTCCTTCGAACTGGGCCGCCAACGCCTGCTCGGCACCGTGCTCGGCTCGGTGTTGTTGTTGATCGGGTTTGAATGCCTGCACGGCCTGCCGATCGCGGTGGGGCTGGCGATCACCCTGGGCTGCCTGCGGCTCCTCGGCGGTCTGCTGAGCCTGAAGGTGGGCTACAAGGTGGGCGGCATGATCGTGGTGATGGGCTGGCTGGTGCACGAGGGCAACCTCGCCAGCTGGATTCCACTGCGCTTCTTCTGGACAGCCCTCGGCGTGGTGCTCACCGTGCTCAGCCTGCGGCTCTTCTGGCCGGCGCGGGGGATCGCGCAATGCCTTGGGCGCTACGGCGACCTGATGGAGCAGTTGCAGCACACCTTCACTGCCCTGGCCCAGCGCCTCGAGCCCCAGCCGGCAGCCGGGGCGGCGCCCGCTCCAGCCGCCCGTTTTCATCAGTTGCGCGCCACGCTGCAGAACGCCCGTAGCCAGCGGCCTGCGCTGCTGCAGGAGCTGGGGAACCAACCCCAGCGCCACCCGGCGGTGCTGTTGGTGAGCAGCCTCGATGCCGCGGCCTCACGGCTCGTCACGATGGTGGGCGGCATGGAGCGGGCTGTGCCCCCCGAGCGCGACCCCAACCTGGTGGCCCGGCTGCACCAAGCCGAAGCCGAGCTGCTCGAGCGCATGGCGGCTCAGGTGGGGATCTGGAGCCGACAGCTGCGCAGCGGCGGTGGGCTGCCCAGCCCACCGCCGCAAGAACTCGAGCTACCCCGCAGCTGGCTGGATCTCGGCGCCGAACTGAATGATCCGCTCGCCAATTCCGCCTCCCTGGAGCGGCTTGAGCGCATTGCCACCCGGCTCGTGCTTTGCCGCCAGGCGGAGCAAGCGATCCGCGACGGAGAAAACAGCTGGCGGACAATCATGGCGAAGAGGTGATCCGGCCATGACGGTTGTTCGCGCCCTACTGCAGCAGCGCCACAACTATTACCGCTGGTTGCTGATCGTGGAGGTGATCGCCTTGATCAGCCTGCGGCCGTTGCAACAGGCGCCGCAGCTGGTGAGCGTGGTCTACCTGATCATCGGTGGCGTTGGGGTACTCATGGATTCCCCCCTGCTGCCCCAGAACAGGCTCATGCCTCAGCTGCACACGGCGGTGATTCCCCAGAAGCAGCACAACTATCTGCGGCAGGTGATCCGACGGCGCCGTTGGTTGCAATACGGCTGGCTCTGCGCCGCCGGGGTGGAAGTGCTCTGGCAGCTCTCCTTGTTGCTGCGGCCAACCCTGGCGCTGCACCTGAGCGTGTTGCACATGCTCGTTTGGCTGTGCCTCTTGCTGTATGAGCTCTGGGCCCTGATGACAGCTCTTGCAGAAGAGCCGATGTTCAGCGGAGACCTGTTAATGGGTGCAGCGGCGGGGTATCTGCTGATCGGCTTCACCGGCGGGATCGTGCTCAATTCGCTGGTGGTGCTCGATCCGGCGGCTTTCACCGTGACGGGATCTCCCTATGGCGAGTTGCCCGCAGCGATCGCCTATGCGCCCCACATGCTGGGCGCTGCCTTCGGCAGCCTCACCACCCTGGGCAGCCCGGTGCTGAACAATCAGAACCTCACCAGCGTGAGCGCCAGCGCGGGCATCACGATCGTGGGGCAGCTCTATGTGGCGATCCTGATCGCCGGTGTGCTGGGCAAGCCACGCCAGATCGCCAGCGTGCGCAAGGCGGCACATCGGGACCATCGCCGATCGGCTCCGTCCCCCAGACTGCGGCGCAAGAGGCGCTGATCGGCACCACCGTGGCACTGCGACAGCGCGTTCTCACCCTCACCCTGCTCTGCAGCGGGCCGGCCCTGGCGGCACCGCAGCCGACCAGTCCGTTCTCCACGACCGTGCCAGCCCCGATGATCGGCGGCTCCACCGAACTGCTCGAGCGCAGTTGGCAGAAGCTCGATGCCGAATTGCGGGCGCTCGATCAGCTGCTGCCGGCTGAGCCTGAGCCCCCCGTGCGCGATGTGCTCAGCACCCCTGAGCTCCCGCCCAATCTCTTGCGGGCCAACGAACCGGCGGAAGGCCCCATCCAACCGGAGCAATCCACCCCTGCCCCGCCCCTGGATCTGCCAACCCCCAAACAGCTGGAGGCCGCTGGCATCGCCAGCCTCAGCCTTGAGCAGGCCTTGGCCATTGCCTTCGCAGGCAGCGCCAGCCTGCAGGCCCAACGCGAACAGGTAGCGGCAGCCCTGGCCAGCTTCCAGGCGGCGATGGGCACTTACTGGCCCACCATCAGCGCCTTTGCGGCCGGTGGCTACGACCGCAGCCGCAGCACCGAAACCTCGCTGCAAGCCAACGACAACCTGGGCTTCGGCCCGCTGTTCGACAGCAATGGCTTGCTCACCCCAAGCCCAAAGCCGCCGGGCTACGCGCCCACCCCAGGCCCTTTTTATGTGCCGGAAGGCGGCTCGGCGAAGCTCACTTCAGGCAACAGCGCCTTTGAAGGCGGGCTGCAGCTCAACTACGCCCTGCTCGATTTCGCCAGAACACCCAGGGTGCAGGCGTCCCGCGCCAGCCTCGAGCAAGAGCGCAACACCTACGCCAATCAGCTGCGCTCCTTGCAGCTGCAGGTGAGTGAGGCCTACTACCAGCTGCAACAGCAGGAACAGCTGGTGCGCGTGTACGACGCGAACGTGCGCAACGACCTAGTGATCCTGCAGGACAGCCTCGATCTCAAACAGGCCGGTCTCGTGCCTCGCCTCGATGTGTTGCGGCGCCGCGCGATTCAGGCCTCCGATGAAGAAACGCTGATTCAGGCGATGGCCGATCGCGCCGTGGCGCGCCGGCGGCTGGCGGTGCTGCTCAACCTGCCGCCCCAGGTCACCCCCAGCGCCAGCGACCCGATCGCGGTGCAGCCCCGTTGGCCCCTGGATCTCGAGGCGAGCCTGTTGGCGGCCTACCGCGGCAACCCCGAGCTCGAGGCCATCCTCGCCACCCGCCAAGCCCTGGCGGAGCAGAAGCAGGCCACCGCAGCTGGCTTGCTGCCCAAACTGTCGCTGTTCGCCAACGCCGGCGGCAGCAGCAACCTCTCCAGCCTCAGCAACTTTGAACTGGGGGGCGGCGGCTGTTGCGGCTCCACCGTCCTGCCCCTCAGCTCCACCAATGCCTGGGATTGGTCGGTGGGCCTCACCATGACCTGGCTGCTCTTTGATGCCGGCACCACCGCCGGGCAGGCCCGCGCCTTCGCCAAGCGGGAAGCCGCCGCGGCCCAGCAATACGCCGCCACCCGCAATGACATCCGCCTGCGGCTGGAGCAAGCCTTCTTCAACCACGAAGCCAGCCTGGCCAAGCTCAGCTCGGCCCGCCGAGGCGTAGCCGCGGCCCTCGAAGCCTTTCGCGATGTGCGCCTGCGCTATCTCACCGGCCTCTCCAGCGAGCTGGATGTATCCATCACCCAGGACCGCCTGATCAACAGCCTGGTGCAACGGCTCAACGCCACGGTGGGCGTGAATGTCACCTACGCGCAGCTGCTCCGGGAGCTGTTGCCCATGCCGCGCGATCCCAACCAACCGATCCAGCCACAGCTGCAGCTGCAGGTCTCGAGCAGCACCCCCTGAGGACGGCCAGCGCCATGGCCACCACCCTGCCGAGCCTCAGCCCCCTTTGGCGCAACAGCCTGCGCACCTGGCTGGCTGCCACGCTCACCATCGGGATCATGCTCTGGTCGGGCCGACGCGACGTGATGATGCTCGGCCTGTTGATGGCGGTGCTGTTCATCAACGACAACGAGCTCACCCCGGTGCGCAGCCTTGGCCAATTGGTGGGAGGCGCCCTGGTGGGGATCCTCAGCGCCGCGGTGCTGCATCACTTCTCCGAGGGCTGGCTGGTGACCGCCATCGGCTTGCTCATCACGGGCTGCCTCGTGCGCGGCCTTGGCCTCACCAAAGGCGTGAGCATGGGCTACATGGGCTGCTGGGCGCTGGAGATTGTTGGCTATGGCAAACAGTTCAACTGGGCGCTGATCTTCAACCTGGCATTCACGGTGGTGACGGGCATCGCCATGGCACAACTGGCCACCTGGGTGTTCTGGCCGCGCCGGCCGCTCCAACAACTGCCAGCCCTTGAAGCCGGGCTGTGCGACCAGCTGCGGCAACAGATTCAACGCATGCGCCACTGGCTCGACACCGGTGGCGAGGCGCCAGCACCGCTGCAATCCAAAGCGTTGCTGCCCCAGATCCTCCAGCTGCAGGAACTGCGCGATCAACGGGCCGGCGTCCGCACCCCGGCGGCAGTCCGGCGACTGAGCTCACGTTGGGCGCAAACCGGCAGCATCTGGCGCCAACTGCTGCGCCAATGGCTGTTGCTGGAGCCCCTGTTGCTGCAGCTACCGCCCCGCCCCGCCAGTGCGCCACTCCTGCAAGCCGAGCTGCGGGCCCTGGAAGCAGCCCTGGACAGCAGCGCAGCCATTCCGCCGATGCCTGCCGCGATCGATCCCGCAGGCACCCAGAACAACTGGTTGCAGGAGGCGGCTCAGCTTCAGGCCTCCCCACCCTTGCTCCTGGCCATCGGCCAACAGATCACCCAACTGCACCAACTGCTCCACAGCCGCGGCCTGGTGCGCCAGGCGATCGGGCGCCAGGAGACCAGCTGAGTGATGCTGCGGCCCACCCTGCGCGACAACCTGCGCCTGGCCCTCACGGTGGCCCTGGTGAATGGCTTTGCCACCCTCACCGGTCTTGCCTTTGCGATGTATGCCTCGCTGGCGGTGCTGAGCGTGAGCGTGGGCAACTACGGCAACACACTGGAGCTGGGGCGCCAACGGCTGATCGGCACCACCATTGGCGCCATCGTGGTGTTCTTCGGCTACCGGGCCTGGGGCCATCTGCCGGTGCTGATCGCCCTGCCTCTGGCGATGCTGCTCGCCCGCCTGATCGCCGGCAGCCTGCGGCTCACAGTGGGCTACTCGGTGTGTTGCTTTGTCGTGATCATGGGATGGCTGTTGCATGAGCAACAGCTCGACAGCTGGATCCCGCTGCGTCTGTTCTGGACGGCGTTCGGGATCGTCATGGCGCTGCTCAGCCTGAGGCTGTTCTGGCCAGCGCGGGCCCGCCTGCAACAACGCCAGGGATTGCTGCGGTTGCTGGTGGATCTGGGCCACACCCTCAGCGACTACCTGCAGTCGCCGCCCGATGCGAAACGCCGCAACGCCATCACCCAACGGCTACGGACGATGCGCAACAGCCTGATCAGCCTGCGCGAGCAACGGGTGAACGCCCTGCGGGAGCTCGGTCCCCTGGCGAGCCGACATCCTGTCGCCCAGCTCTGGGATCTGATGGATCACGCCTGCGAGATGTTGATTCTCGATCTCGATGAATTGCGTCGTCTACCCGATCCCCAATGGCAGGCCTGGGGACTGCAGCGCCAACACGAGGCTGCGCTGCAGTTCACCGCAGCAGTGGCGGATCGACTACTCAACTGGCAGGGCAACTTGAGCCGCTCCTTGGAGCTGCAGCCGCCACCGCCAACGCCGCGGCCTGTGCTTCCGATCAAAGACCTCAGCGACGAGCCAGCCAAGGCCGCCTTTCAACGCCTCACCCCCAGCGAGCTGCAACAGGTGGCGGGCCGGCTGATGGTCCTCAACCGCATCGACCACATCATGGAGAGCACCGAACGGCGCTGGCGGGCCCTGGTGACCTGAGCCTCAGGCCCCCGGTCGCGACGACCACCAGCGCTCAATTCGATAAAGCAACACCACCACCAACACCACCAACCAGAACCACAGCTCCGGCGGATTGGCGTTGAACAGGATCAGCAGCAACACCACTTCGCCCACCAGCCAGGGCAGCTCCTGACGCAGCAACGCGTTGCGGATCGGCGGGAAACGAGGGGTCATTGGAGGGTGTTGGGCTGACGCAGGAAGGGCAGGTTCCAGCGCAGGTCGATGCCGGGGGTGCGATAACCACCGGTGAGGGAGCGCAGGCCGGGGATCACATAGGTGATCGGAGAGCGCCATTCCACATAGGCGTGGGTGGAGATCGTGAGACCTTCGCGGATCGGAAACACACCGCTGCCACCGGAGAGGGTCCAGCGGTAGCCATCCACGCTGCTCGGATCGTGCTCGAGCTCGATCTCGCTGCGCATCACCGGGCCGTTCTTGGTGAGCTCCTGGGCGAGCTGCGGGTTGCCGATGGTGGTGGAGATGTCATCTTCCGTGGCGGGGAGCGTCAGCACCTGGTTCACCTTGCCCACAATCCCGCCGAAGCGGCCGCGCTGGTTCCACAGCGGCACCACCTCCACCGGTAGCCCCAGGGGCAGGCGGCGGGCATCAGCCGGCGAGAAGTAGGCCACAGCTTTGAGGGGACGGTCTTTGCTGTTGGGTTGCTCCGGCCGGCCGATCGTGCCCAGCCGCTGGCCGGTGCTCACGGTTTGCCCGGGGATCACCTGCAGATCGAGCACCGTGCCATCGCGCTCGGCATGCACCTTGCCGTCGTAGGAGATCTTGGCCTCGGTCACCTCGATCTGCCGTTTGAGATCGTCGATCTGATAACGGCGCTGCAGGGCCTGGGTTTCGATGTTGAGCTTCACCTGCTGGTAGCTGGTCACCACATTGCGCTCGTTGATCTTCACGTCATCGAGGTTCACGCTGGTGCTGGTGAGGCCCTGCTCCGCCGACACCACTTCGGTGGAGAGCGGCGCCACCACTTCACGCTTGGCCAACCAGTCGAGGTTGCGCAACTTGCTGGAATACGTCGACTGCAGCTCGCCATAGCGGCGGCGATCGTCGGAATACTTGGCAAGGGCGGTATCGAGGGCCCGCTTCTCGGTGAGCAGGCGCTGAGCATCGCGGTAGTCGAGCTTCTCGTTGTGGCGCTCAAGCTGGCGCAGGTTGCCGCGTTGCTGCTCCAGTTGCCGCTCGAGCACCGGCAGATAGAGCTGCATCAACACCTGACCCTTCTTCACCTTCTGCCCCACCCGCACGTACACCTCACGCACTTGGCCGCCGGAGCGGGCATTGAGGATGCCGGCGTTCTCGGGATAGATCAGCACGCCGGTGCCCATCACCTCGGTGGGCACCGGCCAGAACAGCGCCCACAACACCACCGAACCGGTCACACCCGCCAGGCACACACCCACCTGGTTGTGGTCGCTCAGCCCTTGCCAGCGCTCGCGCAACTGCTGCGCACGCCGCCGGTACCAAGGCGCGTCGGCAGTGGGGGAGGCCTGTGTCATGGCCGCCAGCTTGCAGGAATCAACTGCCGCTGTCAGCCCCCCTGCGGCCACACCCCCAGCTGTTGCAGCCGGCGCTCCGCCTGGTGCGCTCGATCCGCGGGCCCCGCCAGGCGCTGGGCGAGCAGCGGGGCCAACACCGGCACCTGCGCAAAGGCCCCGCTGAAGCCGGTGAACAACCACAGCCCCGGCGTGGCCTCCACTGCACCCACCAGCGGCGCCCCGCTGCTGCTGAAGGCCACGGCCGCCTGGCGCAGCCGAGCCGCCCCAACCGTGGGGAATGCCTGGCGCAAGGGCGGCTCGCACCCATCCGCCGCCGCGGGCGCCGCGGCGCCCGCGGCGGCGATCCAGGTGTGCTGGCCCACCAGAGCGCCACGGCCCCAGGGCACCAGGCCCGGGTCCACCACCCAGGCGGGCTCCAGCAGCTCAGGCGCTCGCCGCTCCAACCCCAGCCGCGCAAACCCCTGGGGCAACCAGGCCGCCGGCGCTCCAAGCGCCGCTGGAAACGCCTGCAGCTCGAGCACCGATGCCCAGCTGCTGCACAGGGTCTGGGGCAGGGCCGGCCAGAGGCGGCCGCACCCCGCCCCCGCCGCCAACACCAGCTGATCGGCCTGGCATGCGCTGCCATCGCTGAGCTGCAGCTGCCAACCCCGCGCCGCTGGCGCCATCGCCTGCACGGTGGCGGTATACCGCTTCACCCCGGCGTTGAGCAGCACCGCCGGCAAGCGCTGGTGCAACACAGTCGTATCCACCTGCGCCAGCGGCAGCAGCCCCAAGCGGGCCAAAGCGCTCAGCCAGCGGTTGGAGCCCTGCAACCGCAGCGCGCAACGGCGCCAGCCGAGAGGACCATGGCGCCGCTGCAACCGCCGCCAGCGGCGTGAGGCCCCCGCCGCCATGCGCGCCAATGGGGTGGGAGCGAGGGGCCAACCAGGAATCAAGCCGTAGCTGATCGCCGTGGCAGATGCGGTGCCGTCGGCCGGCGCCGCATCAATCAGGGTTACCACCGCCCCGAGCGCACGCAGCTCCAGGGCCAGCCACGCACCCGCCAGGCCCCCGCCAACGATCACCACGCCGGCGGGGGCACCAGCCATCAGATACGCAGGGTGAAGGAGCTGATCACCTGGTGGAACAGACCCTCCACGCGGGGCCAACGGGCTTCGTTGGTGCTGGCGGCAAAGGTGTAGAGGCGGCCGCGATCCACCACTACCGTGGCCAGTTCGTGGCGATCACGGTCGCTCAGGTGCACGGCGTATTCGAGGTCGTAGAAGGTGCGGCCGCCGTCTTCGCGCTCGGAGGCCTCCACCAGCTCGGCCTCACGGCCGCTGCCGTCCGGGGCGATCACCACACGGCGCAGCTTCTCGCCCACGGCCACGGCACTGCCGAGGTTTTCCAGGCTGTTGGTGCTGTTCACATCCGACACCACCAGGCTCAGGGTTTCATCGGCATTGATCAGGTCGTGGAACACCACCTGCGGACCATCGGTGACCTGAACCCGCGTCCAGCCGGTGGGATAGAGAAAGGCGTAGCGCCCATCCGGGCTCTGATAGGAGTTCAGGCCAGCGGCGGCCGCGCTGCAAGCGCTGAGCACCACCGCCAGCAGCACCGCCAACAGGGCAGTGAGCGGAGCCCGGCGGGGGTGCGAGGAGAACGGCGAGGGCAGCATGCGGCGGGGCTGGCGAGCGACCCGCATTCTGGCCCGCCGCCCCGGCCGGCCCACCTAGATTCCGGCCAGCTGTTGGCAGCGCCCTGAGCGGCTTCACCCGCCCCCTGGCCCGACTGATCGATCAGTTCGAGCGACTGCCAGGCATCGGTCCGCGCACAGCGCAGCGCCTGGCGCTGCATTTGTTACGCCAGCCCAGCGAACAGATCCAGGCCTTCGCCGATGCGCTGCTGGCCGCGAAGAGCCAGGTGGGGCAGTGCCAGCGCTGTTACCACCTCTCGGCCGACCCCCTCTGTGAGATCTGCCGCAATGAGGAGCGCAACACTGGCGTGCTCTGCGTGGTGGCCGACTCACGCGATTTACTGGCCCTGGAGCGCACCCGCGAGTTCAAAGGCGGTTACCACGTGCTCGGTGGCTTGATCTCACCGATGGATGGCGTGGGGCCCGAGTTGCTGCAGATCCAGCCGCTCGTAGAGCGGGTGGACCGCGATGGGATCAGTGAGGTGATTCTGGCCCTTACCCCGTCGGTGGAAGGCGATACCACCAGCCTCTATCTGGCGCGGCTGCTCAAACCCTTCACCCAGGTGAGCCGCATCGCCTACGGCCTGCCGGTAGGGAGCGAACTGGAATACGCCGATGAAGTGACGCTGGCACGTGCCCTGGAAGGGCGGCGTCGGATGGAGTAGCGAGCCGTGAATTCACCCCAGCGCACGAGGAGCCGTTACAGCAGCGTCGCACCCAGCGAACGCCTGCCCGCATGGCTGCGTTCCCCCATCGGCAACGCCAGCGAACTCGAAGCGGTGCAGGCGGTGGTGAAGCAACAGCGGCTGCACACCATCTGCGAAGAGGGCCGCTGCCCCAACCGCGGCGAGTGCTACGCCTCCGGCACCGCAACCTTCCTGCTGGGGGGGCCGATCTGCACCCGCAGCTGCGCCTTCTGCCAGGTGGAGAAAGGTCAGGCTCCTGCCCCCTTCGATCCCGATGAAGCGGAGCGAGTGGCGAAGGCCGTTGAAACCATGAGACTGCGCTATGTGGTGCTCACTGCCGTCGCCCGCGACGACCTGCACGACCACGGCGCCTGCCTGTTCACCAACGCGATGGCCGCCATCCGCGCTCGCAACCCGCTGATCGCCATCGAGGTGCTCACGCCCGACTTCTGGGGTGGTTATCGCGAGGAAGCCGAAGCGATCACAGCCCAACGCCAACGCCTAGCCGCCGTGCTGGAGGCAAGGCCGGTGTGCTTCAACCACAACCTGGAAACCGTGGAGCGCCTGCAGGGCGAAGTGCGCCGCGGCGCCACCTACCGGCGCTCCCTGGCGCTGCTCGCGGCCGCCCGTGAGCTGGCACCCGAGATCCCCACCAAAAGCGGTCTGATGCTGGGGCTGGGCGAAAGCTTCGAGGAAGTGGTGCAGACCCTGAAGGATCTGCGCGTTGTCGACTGCCAACGGCTCACCCTGGGCCAGTACCTGCGCCCCTCGCTGGCTCACATCCCTGTGGATCGCTACTGGACACCCGCGGAATTCGAGCAGCTGGGGCAGATCGCCCGCGAGCTGGGCTTCGCCGATGTGCGCTCAGGGCCGCTGGTGCGCAGCAGCTATCACGCCGGTTCAACCAACTGAGCCGCTCTCCAGGCCCGCTCCAATCCCACCGCGCAATCGCCGCGCATCAGCAGACCAGCACCTCCCCACACCAAGCGCAGGGGTAGATCGGCCACCGCAGCTCCTACATCGCGAATCGGCTCAAATCCCAGTCGGCGGAAGTAGCGCACCAGCCGGCGATGTTGTGCATCGTGATCGCGGATGGCGAGCAAGCGGGCGTTGCGGCAGGGGGTGCCCTCCAGGGCCCAGGCGAAGGTGGCCGCCCAGATCAACGCCCCGACGCCCTGGGTGTGCGATCCCTGAACCCGCATCGTGTCGAGCTGGAGACCATCAGGCAGCGGCAGGGTCCAGCCCTTCAGCTCCCCGAGCAACAGAGGCGACTGCTCGGGCCTAGGTCGCGCCACCACCACACGCAAGCTGGTAACCGCCAGCCAGCGGCGCACCTGCAGCCGCAGCATCAGCCCCCGCGCCGCGGCCAGCTGCTCGATCTCAACGAGGGAAGGGCGCGTCATGCGGTGAAGGGCTGTGCCAACAGCACCGCCTCCAGCGGCAGCGCGCCATAGAGATGCGGAAACAGCTCACCGGTTGCCGGCGCCGGCTCGCTACGCAACTCCAGCCCCGCGGCAGCCAACCGCTGGGGATCAATGCTGAGCAACACCACCTCGCCTGGCGCGAGGTCGCCATAAAAGCGCTGAGCAGTGGCTTCCACCTGGTGGGCGGCACTGAGATGGATGAACCCCACCTGCTCCAGAGAGCGGCCGCGGGTTGAGCGGCGATAGGAGCCTGCGCTTCGGGCGCTGTTCCACTCGGCCCTCAGAGCCAGGTGATACAGCCAACGGGGCGATCGCCAAGCGCTGCGCTCCGCCCAGGGAGGATGCATCACCGCAGCCAGAGCGGGATCCGCAAGAAACCGGGCCAGCCAACGCTGCAATGGCTCCAGATCGGCTTCCTGATCCAACCCCTCGGGATCGGTCAGGCGGAACTGCCGCACAAACGGAAGCAACGCCCAATCCGCCAGAGCGGGGCGCCCCCCCAACAGCCAGCCGCCGCCCCCCAGCCGTGCGCTCCACTCCCGAAGGATGGCGAGGGCCGCGCGCCGATGTTCCGCCGATGTCTCACCGGGGTAGCGATCGGGGTACTTGAAGCGATCCAGGTGGTGCTTGAACGGTCCATCGTTCTGCGCCAGCAGGCTCTCGATTAACCCATGCTCAGCGCTGCCCCGCCCCGTGATCCAGCCCTGGGGATCAGCCTGCGCCAGCGCCCAGCGCATGATCGCAAGGCTCTCCTCCAACACCACCCCATCGGGCAACACCAACACCGGCACGGTGCCTTTGGCGGAGGCGGCCAGCAACTCAGGCGGCTTGGCCTTCAGGGTCACTTCCCGCAGCTCAAGGTCGCGCCCCGGCTGCAAACCTGCCGCAGCCAACGCCAATCTGGCCCGCATCGCATACGGGCAGCGGCGAAAGCTGTAGAGGCAAGGCAACGCGGCAGCCATGGCGAGCGATCGAGCCTCAGCCCGCCGCGGACGCTGCCGCGACTCGAGCACCGATATGCTGCCCGCCCCGCTCACGGGCCAACTGCATCTGGCGCTGACGCTCAGCAAAACGGGCGCGGTCGCCATCGCTGAAGCGCTCGATGCAATGCACGCAGCACACGCCCTCGCGGTAGGAGGCAAGTTCACGATCCATGGGCGAGAGCGGCAAGCCGCAGGCATGGCAGAGGCTGTAGCTGCCCGGCTCGAGCTGATGGTTCACGCTCACCCGCTGATCGAACACAAAACATTCGCCTTGCCAGCTCGTGCCCTGCTCGGGCATCTCCTCGAGGTAGCGCAGGATGCCGCCTTGCAGGTGATGCACGTTCTCAAAGCCCTGCTGCAGCAGATAGGCCGTGCTCTTCTCGCAGCGGATGCCACCGGTGCAGAACATGGCGATCGCTTTGGGTTGGCGCTGCTCCACCAAGGGCCGCAGCTCCCGCTCCACCCAGGCTGGGAACTCCCGGAAGCTCTCGGTGCCGGGATCGATCGCCCCCTCAAAGGTGCCCACCGCCACCTCGTAGGCGTTGCGGGTATCCACCAAAAGCACATCGGGATCGCGGATCAGGGCATCCCACTGCTGCGGCGGCACATAGGTGCCGACCTGCTCGGCGGGCTTCACGGTGGGGCAGCCCATGGTCACGATCTCGCGCTTGAGCCGCACCTTGAGCCGGTGAAAAGCCTGCTCGGGGGCCGCGCTGAACTTTGCCTCCAGCTGCGCTAGCCCGGGCAACTGCCGCAGCTTGGCCAACACCGCCTGCACACTGGCTTCAGGGCCGCTGATGGTGCCGTTCACCCCCTCTTCGGCCAACAAGATCGTGCCGCGAACGGCGCCGGCTTCCGCCAGAGCCCGGAGCTCAACCTGCAACGCCGGCAGCTCCGCCATGGCCGTGAAGCCATAGAAGGCCGCCACCTGCACGCTCACGCGGGCACGGCCTCCTGCCAGGGGGTCACGCCGGCGGCCGCGAGCAGCTCCTGGTCGGCGGCCACATCTGGATTCCCCGTCGTGAGCAGGGTGTCGCCATAGAAGATTGAATCGGCTCCGGCCAACAGGGCGAGCACCTGCGCTTCCTGACTCATCGTTTCGCGCCCGGCGCTGAGGCGCACCCTGCTGTGGGGCATCAAGATCCGCGCCACGGCCACCATCCGCACCAGCTCCAGCGGATCCACCTCCGGCTGATCCTCAAGCGGCGTGCCCTCCACCGCCACCAGCGCATTGATCGGCACGCTCTCAGGATGAGGATTCATCGCGGCGAGCACCTGCAGCAGTGAGGCCCGATCGGTGAGGGTTTCACCCATGCCGATGATGCCGCCGCAGCACATCGAGATCCCGGCCTTGCGCACCCGCTGCAGCGTTTCCAGGCGTTCCTGGAAAGTGCGGGTGGTGATGATCCGGTCGTAGTGCTCGGGGCTGGTGTCGAGGTTGTGGTTGTAGGAGGTGAGCCCGGCCTCGGCCAGCCGCTGGGCCTGGCTATCGGTGAGCATGCCGGCGGTCACGCAGGCCTCCATCCCCAGCTCGCGCACGCCGCGCACCATGGCGAGCATCGCTTCAAAGGGGGCGCCGTCGCGAATGTCGCGCCAGGCCCAGCCCATGCAGAACCGGTGGGCACCGGCCTGCTTCGCGGCGCGGGCCCGGGCGAGCACCGGCTCCACCTCCAGCTCCGGCCGTCCAGCCACGTCGCTGCTGTTGTGCATCGACTGGGGGCAATAGGCGCAGTCTTCCTCGCAGCCACCAGTCTTCACGCTGAGCAAGGAGGCCAATTGCACGCGGTAGCCGGGGTTGGCCTGGCGGTGCACGGCCTGGGCGCGCCAGAGCAGATCCATCAAGGGCAGCTCGAGCAGCGCCTGAATCTCAGCGGTGCTCCAGTCGTGGCGCAGCTCGAGGGCGGGGAGGGTCAAGGGGCTGGACGTCATCAGGAGGCGTGGGGCTCAACGCCGCCAAAACGGCGCTGACGGCTCTGGTAATCGAGCAGTGCCGCGGTGAGCGCGGCTTCGTTGAAATCGGGCCAGAGCACATCAGTGATGTGCAGCTCGGCATAGGCCAGTTGCCAGAGCAGGAAATTGCTGATGCGCTGTTCGCCGCTGGTGCGGATCAACAGGTCGGGATCCAGCTCACCGGCGGTGAACAACTGAGCGGCGAACTGCTGTTCATCGATCGCTGCGGGATCCAACTCCCCACGCGCCACCTGCTCAGCCAGCAGCCGCGCCGCACGCACCAGCTCACGGCGACCGCCGTAGTTCGTGCAGACATTGAAATGGATGCCCGTGTTGGCGGCGGTGCGACTGGTGGCATCGGCGATCAGCTGCTGCAAACCCGCCGGCAATTGCTCGAGATCACCCAGGAAGCGGATCCGCACCTGCTCTTCTTCCAGAGCCTGCAACTCGCGGGCGAGCACCCGCTCAAACAGGGTCATCAAGAAGCTCACCTCTTCACCGGGGCGACTCCAGTTCTCGGTGGAGAAGGCGTAGGCCGTGAGGGCACCGATGCCCCAGTCGCTGCACAGACGCAGGGTGCGCTTCAACGCTTCAACACCCTCGCGGTGTCCCATCACGCGGGGCAGCTTGCGCTGATTGGCCCAGCGGCCATTGCCATCCATGATCACCGCCACGTGGGCCGGCAATCGGGCGGGGTCCAGGCTGGCGGGCAGCAACGAACGGGAAGGTCGATTCCCCTGGACAGCGGTGGCGGTCGCCAGGGAGCGACTCATGGGCTGGATTCGGCCTTATCCATGGCCACGCTACGCCCAGCACCCTTGGCGACCTGCTTGCTGCTCTGGGCGAGGGACTCACCCAAGAGCTCCTGCAAACGGCTGCTGGTGAGCGGCCGCTCCAACCGACCCTGGCGCGCCATTGAGAGCGTTCCCGTTTCCTCAGACACCACAATGCACAGACAACGATCAAAGCGCTCAGTGATCCCCAGCGCCGCCAGATGACGGGTGCCAAAGCGGTTCAACCCCTGGCGTGAGAGCGGCAGGATCACGCCCGCCGAAAGGATGCGGTTGCCCTTCACCAGCACTGCACCGTCGTGAAGGGGCGTATCCACAGCAAACAGGTTGAGCAAGAGGTCGGCCGAGAGCTGTGCATCGAGGGCGATGCCGGGATTGAGGAAATCCTCAGGGCGGAGGTCGCTGCCCAGATCCACCACGATCAAACCGCCGCGCCGGAGCTGCGAAAGGCGCCCTGCCGCTTCGCTGAGCACGGCCGCCGATCCGGAGGCAAGCTTGTCGCCGCGCTGACTGCCAAACAGAACATCCAGCCGGCCCGTGCCGAGCAGCTCCATCAGCCGCCGCAGCTCCCCCTGCCAGAGGATGGCCAGCGCCAGGCTGCAAGCCATCACCAGCGCGTCGATCAGCTTGCTGGTGAGCGGCAGGTTGGCGTAGCGCTGCACCACCCAGGCCAACGCCACCAAGGTGAGGTAACCGCGCAGCAACCAGAGGGTGCGCGGTTCATTCACCCGCGCCAGGAGCACCATGCCCAGGGCGGTGGCAAGCAGGAGATCCAGCACAGCGCCCAGCTGGATTCCCGCTATCACCCCAAACACCCCCACCACAGCTTCATCCTGGTGGTCAGGCTACCGGCTGAAGTCGCTCCGGAAGAACGTCGTAGCGCAGCAGATCTTCCGGCTGCTCCCGGCGTTGCACCACATCGGCCATGCCGTCGTGCACCATCACGGCCGCCGGGCGGGGAATGCGGTTGTAGTTGGACGACATCGAGGCGTTGTAAGCGCCGGTGGCGAACACAGCGAGCACATCGCCACTGGTGGCCGGGGGCAGCGCCAGATCCTTGAGCAGCACGTCACCGGATTCGCAGTGCTTACCAGCGAGGGTGACCGTTTCGGAGGCATCCGCTTCCGGCCGATCCGCCAGCACCGCGGTGTACTGGGATTGGTAAGTGATCGGGCGAGGGTTATCGCTCATGCCGCCATCCACAGAGAGATAGGTGCGGATGCCGGGGATGTCCTTGCGGCTGCCCACGCTGTAAAGGGTGACGCCCGAGGTGGCCACCAGGGAACGACCGGGCTCACACAGCAAGCGAGGCAGATCCAGGCCGCGCTCCTGGCAGGCCGCTGCGACGGCTTCCGCCACGGTGCGCACCCAGGCATCAATCGACGGCGGGTCATCGCTTTCCACGTAGCGGATCCCCAGGCCACCACCCACGTTGAGATCGCTCACCGGATGCCCCATCCCACGGGCCAACTTAAGGGCATCCGCCATCACTGCAGCGAGATCGCGGTGGGGCTGCAGTTCAAAAATCTGCGAGCCGATGTGGGCATGCAAGCCGCTCACCTGGGCCCAGCTGCACTGCTTGAGGTGCTGGAGCACCCCCTCCAGCTGGTCGGGATCAAAGCCGAACTTGCTGTCGAGGTGGCCGGTGCGGATGTATTCGTGCGTGTGGCACTCGATCCCCGGGGTGAAGCGGAGCATCAGCCGCACGGGATGGGCGGGCGCCAGGCTGGCGAGCTGCTCGATGTCGAGCCAGTTGTCGGCCACTACGGTCACCCCCAGCTCTACCGCCAGGCGCAGCTCCTCCAGGCTCTTGTTGTTGCCGTGGAACACGATGCGCTCCGGGGGCATCCCACCCTGCATAGCGGTGAGCAGCTCACCGGCGGACACGGCATCGAGGCCCAGGCCCTCCGAAGCCACCACAGCCGTTATCGCCAGGCTGCTGTTGGCCTTGGAGGCGTAGAGCGCCAGGGCTGAGCCGGGATAGTGAGAGGCCAGGGCCTTGCGATAGGCCTGAGCGGTGCCGCGCAGGGTGGCCTCATCGAGCACATACAACGGTGTGCCGTAGCGCCGGGCCAGGTCGCTCAGCACGCAGCCACCCACCACCAGGCGCCCCTCTGGGTCGATCGCTGTGGTGAGAGGGGTGAGGTTGCGGTTAGGGCTGGCCCCATCGCGATTGGCTTCGTAGGGCCGCTGAGCGACGGCCATCTCCGCTGCAGGAGCGGCTTCACTGGTACTGGTCATCGGGCGATCCTATGAAGAGCCGCGCCGGCCCCTGGTGTCAGCTGAGACAGAGCCCCAAGCCTCAGAGCATCCTCAGACCCAACTTCTTGGGCCAGACCAACTCGAGGCCTGCCTAGCGCTCGATCAAGCCAGCCTCGCTGGGCTATGGACGCAAGAGCAATGGCAGCAGGAGCTGAGCCAGAGCGATCGCCTGTGCATGGGGTTATTGGTGGATCAGCACCTGATTGCAGTGGCCTGTGGCTGGCTGGTGGTGGATGAACTGCAGATCAGCGCCGTGGCGGTCGCTCCCGATCAACGGCGCCAAGGTCATGGCCGGCAGGTGCTGATGGCGCTGCTGCAAGAGGCGCGCCGGCGCGGCGCCGCGAGCGCCACCCTGGAGGTGAGCGCAGCCAACACCGCCGCCACCACCCTGTACGAGCGCTGCGGCTTCAGCACGCAGGGCATCCGTCGCGGTTACTACCGCAATGGCGACGATGCCCTGATCCAATGGGCGCGGTTACAGGACACGGAAGCGGTTCGGATTGCCGCCCATTCCTGATGCGAACAACCGAATAAATGTGGAGCTTGAGTTGTTGAAACAGGCCCCTCAGAACCCAGCCGCCTCAGTGGTTTTGGCCGATTGGAGCCGCACACCACACTCCCCAGGCCAACCCTGATAAGTTGGGAGTACACGCAACAGGCCCCGCCCATGTTCGAGCGGTTTACCGAGAAGGCCATCAAGGTGATCATGCTGGCCCAAGAGGAGGCCCGCCGCCTTGGTCACAACTTCGTGGGCACCGAGCAGATCCTGCTGGGCCTGATCGGGGAAGGCACAGGCGTGGCCGCCAAGGTGCTCAAGTCGATGGGCGTCAACCTCAAGGACGCTCGCGTCGAGGTGGAGAAGATCATCGGCCGCGGCTCCGGTTTCGTGGCCGTTGAGATCCCATTTACGCCAAGAGCCAAACGGGTCTTGGAGTTATCCCTGGAAGAAGCGAGGCAGCTCGGCCACAACTACATCGGTACCGAGCACCTCTTGCTGGGCCTGATCCGTGAAGGCGAAGGCGTGGCTGCACGGGTGCTCGAGAACCTCGGCGTCGACCTGGCCAAGGTGCGCACCCAGGTGATCCGCATGCTCGGCGAAACCGCCGAGGTGGCCAGCGGTGGCGGTGGCGGCAAAGGCTCCACCAAAACACCCACGCTCGATGAATTCGGCAGCAACCTCACCCAACAGGCCGCCGACGGCAAGCTCGACCCTGTGGTGGGTCGTCAGCACGAGATCGAACGGGTGATTCAGATCCTCGGCCGCCGCACCAAGAACAATCCCGTGCTGATCGGGGAGCCCGGCGTGGGCAAGACTGCCATCGCCGAGGGCTTGGCTCAGCGGATCAACTCGGGCGATGTGCCCGACATCCTCGAAGACAAGCGCGTTCTCACCCTCGACATCGGCCTGCTCGTGGCCGGTACCAAGTACCGCGGAGAGTTCGAGGAGCGCCTCAAAAAGATCATGGAGGAGATCCGGGGTGCCGGAAACGTGATCCTTGTGATCGACGAGGTGCACACCCTGATCGGTGCCGGCGCCGCCGAAGGCGCCATCGACGCCGCCAACATCCTCAAGCCGGCCCTTGCGCGCGGCGAGCTGCAGTGCATCGGGGCCACCACGCTGGACGAATACCGCAAGCACATCGAGCGGGATGCCGCGCTTGAGCGCCGCTTCCAGCCTGTACAGGTGGGCGAACCCTCAGTCGATGACACCATCGAAATCCTGCGGGGTCTGAAGGAGCGCTACGAAGCCCACCACCGCCTCACCATTGCCGACGAGGCTCTCGTGGCAGCCGCCACCCTGGGCGATCGCTACATCTCGGACCGCTTCCTGCCCGACAAAGCCATCGATCTGATCGATGAAGCGGGCAGCCGCGTGCGCCTAATGAACTCCAAGCTGCCGCCAGCAGCGAAGGAGATCGATAAGCAACTGCGTGCCATCCAGAAGGAGAAGGAGGACGCCGTTCGCGAGCAGGACTTCACCAAGGCCGGCGAACTGCGCGATAAGGAAGTGGAGCTGCGCGATCAGATCCGCTCCATCCTGCAGACCCGCAAGGAAGAGCCTGAGGCCAAAGCGCCCGAAGGCGGTTCGGGTGAAGAGGCCGTCAGCACTGTCACCACAGCCACGGCTGTTGCCGAACCGGCAACCGACGACCGCACCCCGATGGTGACGGAGGAAGACATCGCCCAGATCGTGGCCTCCTGGACCGGTGTGCCGGTGCAGAAGCTCACCGAAAGCGAGTCGGCCAAGCTGCTGAACATGGAGGAAACCCTCCACCAGCGTCTGATCGGTCAAGACGAAGCCGTGAAGGCTGTGTCGCGCGCCATCCGCCGCGCACGGGTGGGCCTAAAGAACCCCAACCGCCCGATTGCCAGCTTCATCTTCTCCGGCCCCACCGGCGTGGGCAAAACCGAGCTCACCAAGTCGCTCGCGGCCTACTTCTTCGGCAGCGAAGAGGCGATGATCCGCCTCGACATGTCGGAGTTCATGGAGCGCCACACCGTCAGCAAGCTGATCGGTTCGCCTCCGGGCTATGTGGGCTTCAACGAAGGCGGTCAGCTCACCGAAGCGGTGCGCCGCCGGCCCTACACCGTGGTGCTGTTCGACGAGATCGAGAAAGCCCACCCCGATGTGTTCAACTTGCTGCTCCAACTCCTGGAAGACGGTCGCCTGACTGATTCCAAAGGCCGCACGGTGGACTTCAAGAACACGCTGATCATCATGACCTCGAACATCGGTTCGAAGGTGATCGAGAAAGGTGGCGGAGGCCTCGGGTTCGAATTCTCAGGTGCCGATGCGGAAGAGACCAATTACAACCGCATTCGCTCGCTAGTGAACGAAGAGCTGAAGCAGTACTTCCGCCCTGAGTTCCTCAACCGTCTCGATGAAATCATCGTCTTCCGTCAACTCAGCCGCGACGAAGTGAAGGAGATCGCCGAGATCATGCTCAAGGAGGTCTTCGGTCGCATGGCAGAGAAGGGCATCCACCTTTCCGTCACCGACAGCTTCAAGGAGCGACTTGTGGAAGAGGGTTACAATCCGAGCTACGGGGCCCGCCCGCTGCGTCGTGCCGTGATGCGCCTCCTCGAAGACTCCCTGGCTGAGGAATTCCTCTCCGGCCGTATCGGCGAAGGCGACAGCGCTGTTGTCGACGTGGATGACAACAAGCAGGTGGTCATCCGTAAGCAAGGCGAAGCCGTAATCCCGGCGCTTGCCGGTGCTGGCGTCTAACTCAGACACACTCCCTTCAAAACTGACAATCACACTGTCACAGCTCAAAAGCCCGGGTCTACGCCCGGGCTTTTTCGTGCCCGAACAAAGACCACCAGAAAGAAATCACAGAAGCCGCTATGAAGACCTGCGGACCAGGCAGCCTCAACCATACGCCGCAGACAATGAAGGGCTATTGCAGCAGCGTCAACAAAAAGGTCATAACAATGAGCGGACGGCAAAGATGAGCGAGCCAGGAGTAATCTGGCAGCATTTTAAAACCAACGATCGATGCAATCAGGAGAAGGTGGAGACCCAAGCAACAGGGCTGTCGCGAACTACACCAAGAAAGAGCAGCTCAAAGAAGTTGCCGTTTTCCTGGCCCTAGCCCTCATTGAATACTGCAATTCCGAAATCCTGAAGGCCGCCGTCAATGAAAACCCGATCCTCAAGGCATCGCAGTCACTGATTGCCGAGGCCGTACGTCTCACAAGCCTAGATCTGCACCCAATCCTGCTTGTGGCAGCAGCCATCTGGATCGCCCTAACAATGAGCGCAATCGCAAGAGGCCTCATCATCCCGCGGTGGATGCTCGACGCAATGGGGATATGGGCTACTGGCAGGATGAGCCTGGACTTCATCCTCATCAATGGACTCATCTTCCACCCAGGACTCATACGGCCAAGTGCATTACTCAGTCAGATTCTCATTTATCTCCCCTTCTTTGCCATCACATGGGGCTGGATCTTTTACCGCCTCGACCGGATTCAAACAGGCAAGTCAACGAGCATCATCACAATGAGCCATGTTGGCCCAACAAGGACCGCAAGAACCTACGACTACTACCACGCAACATTCAACGCCATCATTAACAAAGGAGGAGCGAAGATCACAGGGATGAATCGAACAGGCCTCATCGCGACTCTAATCTTCGATACCATGCTGCTGTGTCTATACGCGTTAATGATTACCCGGCTCTTTCAGCTCATCAAGCCACCGATCTAAACCTGTGGCGCCAGATTCCAAATCCCAATCCACCGCAGCTGAGCAACCAACAAAAAAGCCACCCTATCGGGTGGCTTCTCTGC